>NCEJ01000247.1 GCA_002280615.1 Micrococcales bacterium 32-70-13
CCCCAGTACGCGGGCAACCGCCACAACGTCGGCGCGATGGTGCTCGAGCACCTCGCGGGCCGCGTCGGCGCCCGCTTCAGCCGTCATCGCACCACGACGATGCTCGCCGAGGGGCGGCTGAGGCCGGGCGGCCCGAAGCTCGTGCTCGCGCGGCCGCTGAGTTACATGAACACCTCGGGCGGGCCGGTCTCGAGCGCGGCCGCCTACTTCGGCATCCCGCCCGAGCGCGTCATCGTCATCCACGACGACCTCGACCTGCCGTTCGAGACCATCAAGCTCAAGGCGGACGGCGGGCACGGCGGCCAGAACGGCGTGCGCGACGTCATCAAGGCGCTCGGCACACCCGACTTCGTGCGCGTGCGCGTCGGCATCGGCCGCCCGCCCGGGCGGCAGGACGCCGCCGACTACGTGCTGCGCGACTTCGGAGCGACCGAGAAGACGCGCCTGCCGTTCGTGCTCGACGACGCGGCCGACGCGGTCGAGCTCATCGTCGAGCAGGGCCTGCTCGCAGCGCAGCAGAAGGTGCACGCGCCCCGCGCCTGAACGCCCAGCGAGGGCCGCGTACACTCGTGCGACGTGAGTCTCGAGCGGTTGATCCCGGCGCTGTCGCGCGCCCGCACGCTGCAGCACGCCCTCGAGAGCGCCCGCACCTCCGCCGATTTCTCGGCCGTCGAGGGGCTGCGCGTGCCTCTCCTGGCGAGCATCCTGGATGCCCGCGAGGGCCCGCAGTGCCTCCTCGCCATCGCCTCCACGGGTCGTGAGGCCGACGCGGTGCGCGAGGCCCTCGGGGCGGTCGCGCCGCACGCCACGGTGCTCGACCTGCCCGCCTGGGAGACCCTGCCGCACGAGCGCCTCAGCCCGAGCGCTGAGACCGTCGGCCGCCGCATCCGCACACTGCGGGCCCTGCGCGACTGGGAGGCCGCACCCGCACCCAAGCCCGACCTCGTGGTCGTCGCCTCGGTGCGCGCGGCCCTGCAGCCGCTCGCCCCCGGCCTCACCGAGGTCGAGCCCGTCGTGCTGCGGCGCGCGGGTCGGGGCTACGACCTCGCCCAGGTCACCGCGCGGCTCATCGACCTCGCGTACAGCCGCGTCGATATGGTCACGCGGCGCGGCGAGTTCGCGGTGCGCGGCGGAATCCTCGACGTGTTCG
>NCEJ01000248.1 GCA_002280615.1 Micrococcales bacterium 32-70-13
GGGGCCGCGCGGCTAGGAGCCGAGCAGCTCGCCGGCGAGGTACGCCTCGAGCTTCGCGAGCGGGATGCGCTCCTGCGCCATGGTGTCGCGCTCGCGCACCGTGACGGCCTGGTCGTCGAGGGTGTCGAAGTCGACCGTGACGCAGAACGGCGTGCCGATCTCGTCCTGCCGGCGGTAGCGGCGACCGATCGCGCCCGCGTCGTCGAAGTCGACGTTCCAGTGCTGGCGCAGGCGGTCGGCGAGCTCGCGCGCGACGGGCGAGAGCTGCTCGTTGCGCGAGAGCGGAAGCACCGCGGCCTTGATGGGCGCGAGGCGCCGGTCGAGGCGCAGCACGGTGCGCTTATCGACGCCGCCCTTCGTGTTGGGCGCCTCGTCTTCGTAGTACGCGTCGACGAGGAAGGCCATGAGCGAGCGGGTGAGGCCGGCGGCGGGCTCGATGACGTACGGCACCCAGCGCTCCTCCTTGCTCTGGTCGAAGTACGACAAGTCGACACCCGAGTGCTGCGAGTGGGTCGAGAGGTCGAAGTCGGTGCGGTTGGCGATGCCCTCGAGCTCGCCGAACTCCGAGCCCGTGAAGCCGAAGCGGTACTCGATGTCGACGGTGCGCTTGGAGTAGTGCGAGAGCTTCTCCTGCGCGTGCTCGTACAGCCGCAGGTTCTCGGGGTTGATGCCGAGATCGGTGTACCAGGCGAGCCGCGTGTCGATCCAGTACTGGTGCCATTCCTCGTCGGTGCCGGGCTCGACGAAGAACTCCATCTCCATCTGCTCGAACTCGCGCGTGCGGAAGATGAAGTTTCCGGGCGTGATCTCGTTGCGGAACGACTTGCCGATCTGGCCGATGCCGAACGGGGGCTTCATGCGCGAGGCGTTGAGCACGTTCGCGAAGTTCACGAAGATGCCCTGGGCGGTCTCGGGGCGCAGGTAGTGCATCCCGGATTCTTCTTCGACCGGGCCGAGGTAGGTCTTGAGCAGCCCCGAGAACTCTTTGGGCTCGGTCCACTGACCGCGCGTGCCGCAGTTGACGCACACGATGTCGAGCAGCCCGTTCTCGGGCGCGCGGCCCTTCTTCTCCTCGTACTCCTCTTCGAGGTGGTCGGCCCGGTACCGCTTGTGGCAGCTGAGGCACTCGACGAGCGG
>NCEJ01000004.1 GCA_002280615.1 Micrococcales bacterium 32-70-13
GTCGTAGCTGATGACGCTCTGGCCGTAGCTCGGCGCCTCGCTGATGCGCACCGAGCGGGGGATGAGGGTGTCGAGCACCTGCTGCGGGAAGTGCTCGCGCACGTCCTGCACCACCTGGTTGGCGAGGTTGGTGCGGGAGTCGTACATCGTCAGCAGGATCGTCGAGACCCGCAGCTGCGGGTTCAGGTGCCGCTCGATGAGCTGGATGCTGTTGAGCAGCTGGCTGAGGCCCTCGAGCGCGTAGTACTCGCACTGGATGGGGATGAGCACCTCGCGCGCGGCGACGAAGGCGTTGATCGTCAGCAGGCCGAGCGACGGCGGGCAGTCGATGAAGACGTAGTGGAAGGGCTCGGTGCTCGCCGCGAGGAAGGCGTCGAGGGCGGTGCGCAGCCGCTGCTCGCGGGCCACGAGCGAGACGAGCTCGATCTCAGCGCCGGCGAGGTGGATGGTCGCGGGCACGCAGTAGAGCTGCTCGAACTCCGGGCTCTTCTGCACGACGTCGGCGAGGGGGGAGTCGCCCACGACCACGTCGTAGACGCTCGGGGTCTCGGCCCGGTGCTCGACGCCGAGCGCGGTCGAGGCGTTGCCCTGGGGGTCGAGATCGATCACGAGCACGCGCGCACCCGATCGCGCGAGCGCGGCGGCGAGGTTGACGGTCGTCGTGGTCTTGCCGACCCCGCCCTTCTGGTTCGACACCGTGAACACCCGCGTGCTCGCCGGCAGCGGCAAGCTGGTCGCCTCGAGGGCGATCCGACGCCGAGTGATGTCGGCGACCTCCCGCGCCAGCGGCGTGGTCTCGTCGTACGGTCCCTCGGTCGTCACTGATGAGCCTCCCGCTCGAATGTTTCACGTGAAACAGGCGCCGTGCGACGGTGCCCCCGGGTCATCCCCGCCGCGGTGCAGAACCGCGAAGGCGTCAGGATGCCCCGCCTACTGTAGCCCGAAACAGCCGGGTCACTTCGGGCACCAGCCCCGCACCCAGCTCGAGCACCTCGGCATCGCGGACGCGGTAGCGGCGCAGCACGGCCGACGCCGCGGTGATCTCCTCGGCGATGCGCGCACCCTTGAGGAAGATCAGCTCCCCACCATCGCGCACCAGGGGTGCCGTGATGGGCACAAGCGTGCGCAGTGCGCTCACAGCGCGCGCGGTCACCTGGTCGAACGGCCCGGTCGCGTCCTCGGCCCGGGCCCGCAGCACGGTCACGTTGTCGAGCCCGAGGCGCTCGGTCTCGTCGCGCAACCAGTCGGTACGGCGCTCCATCGGCTCGATGAGCGTGAGGTGGGCATCCGGGCGGGCGATCGCGAGCACGAGCCCGGGGAGCCCCGCACCGCTGCCGACGTCGGCCACCCGCGCCCCCGGGTGCAGATACGGCGCGACGACGCCCGAGTTGATGATGTGCCGCGACCACAGGCGTGCCGCCTCGAGCGGCCCGATGAGTCCGAGCTGCTCGCCGTACTGCGCGAGGTCGGCGGTGAAGCGCCGGGCGAGCTCCAGCCGATCGCCGAAGACAGCGGCGGCAGCCGCCGGCTCGGCCTCGACGACCGGGGGAGTCGCGGGCACCGCCCGCGTCACGGGCGATGTTTCACGTGAAACGGTGGGGCGGTCCTCAGCCACGACGGATGACGGTGTGGCGCTCGGCGCCCTCGCCCTCCGACTCGGAGGTGAAGCCGCGCTCACCCACGAGGTCGTGCACGAGCTTGCGCTCGTAGCTCGACATGGGAGGCAGCGCCGCCGAGGAGGCGCCCGCCTCGATGCGCTCGACCGCCCGGTCGACGAGTCGCTGCAGCTCCTCCGCGCGAGCATCGCGCGAGCCGGCGATGTCGAGGATGAGGCGCGAGAACTCGCCCGTGCGCGCGTGCACCGCGAGCCGGGTGAGCTCTTGCAGCGCCGAGACGGTGTCGGGCTTGGAGAGCGTGCGCAGGGCATCCGCCTCGTCGGCCTCGATCGAGAGGTAGACGCGACCGGCCCTCGTGGCGATCTCGATGTCGCCATCGAGGTCGGCGAGGTCGAGCAGCTCTTCGAGGTAGTCGGCCGCGATGTCGCCCTCGTCGGGCCCCGGGCTGGTCTCGTCGGTACCGTCGTCCATGGAGACGGCCGTGGGCTCATCGATGAGGGGCTCGGTGATATCGGTCATGGTCTAACGACCACCCTTCTTCTTCGCCCGGTTCTTACTCACGGGCTGCGGGCGCTGGGTCTTCTTGGGCTCCTCGAGGGCGATCGTGCCCTCGGGCCCGGCCTCGGTCTCGTCATCGACGATGCCGCGGCGCTGGCGCTTCTTGGCGAGACGGGCCTCGCGCGCGAGAGCCGCGTCGCTACCCGGGGTGGGCATGTTCCGGATCACGATGAACTGCTGCACCATCGTCCAGATGTTGGAGACGAACCAGTAGAACATCACGCCGAGGGGGAAGGCCACGCCCGAGAAGAGGAACACGAGCGGGAGGATGTAGAGCAGGATGCGCTGCTGCCGGTACATCGGCGAGGCCTTCATCTCGGGGCTCTGGTTCTTCGACATGATCTGCAGCTGCGTGATGAACTGCGAGGCCGTCATAAGGATGACGAGCACGGCTGCAATGACGATGACCCAGACGTTGCCATCCGACGTCAGCATCGTCGAGCCGAGCGGCGCGATGCCGAAGAGGGTCGCCCGACCGAACTCGGCCGACAGCTGCTCGTTGAGAAGGCCGACACCGGTGAGGCCCGCGAACGAGTTGTTGAGCACCGAGAACAGTCCGAAGAAGATCGGCATCTGCAGCAGGATCGGCAGGCACGACGACAGCGGGTTGGTGCCGTGCTTCTTGTACAGGGCCATCGTGTCGCGCGACATGGCCTCGCGCGAGAACTGGTCGCGCTTGCCCTTGTACTTGTCCTGGATCTTCTTGAGCTCGGGGGAGATCTCGAGCATCTTGCGCTGGTTCTTGATCTGGCGCACGAAGACGGGGATGAGCGCGGCCCGCACGACCACGACCAGGCCGGCGATCGAGAGCACCCAGGTGAAGCCGGCCTCGCTCTCGAGGCCCATCATTGTTAAGAGCGTGTGGAAGCCCACGAGGATCGCCTCGATGGCCCATTTGATGGGCCAGAGGATGATGGCGAAGATGTCCATGGTGGCGGGTTATGCCTTTCTCTCGAGCACGATGAGGCCCCAGCGGGTTCGGCGGTAGGGGGAGTTCTCGGTGACGGGCCAGTCGTCGATGCCGCCCTCGGCCCAGGGGTGGCAGCGCGCGAGCCGCCGGGTGGCGAGCCAGCCGCCCTTGACGACCCCGTGCTCCTGCACCGAGCCGAGGGCGTAGGCGGAGCAGCTCGGGTAGTAGCGGCAGACGTCGCCGTACAGCGGGGAGATCACGGCGCGGTAGGCGCGCAGCACGATGACGATGAGGTTGCGGGGGATGAGCCCGATGATGCGTGCGGCGCGCACGATGGCCTCCGTCATGATGCCGTCACCGCCCGTCGCAATCCGTCGCCCATCTCCGCCCGCAGGGTATCCCACGAGACCTCGTGCGCACCCGGGAGCACCCGCACGACGATGAGGTCGGTGCTCGGGATGCTCGCGAGCGAGCCCGCGCAGATGGCCTGGATGCGGCGGCGGATGCGGTTGCGCACGACGGCACCGCCGACCTGCTTCGAGACGACGACACCGAAGCGGGGCCCGTCGGCCTCGCCGGTCACCCGGTAGAGCACAGCATGCGGCGTGCTCGTGCGACGGCCTCGGCGCACGGCTCGGCGGAAGTCATCGCCCCGGACGACCCGGTGTGCTCGCGGGAGCACCGTGATGCTTAGGCGGAGAGTTCGGTGCGGCCCTTGCGGCGGCGCGCAGCGAGGATCGCGCGGCCGGCGCGGGTGCGCATGCGCAGACGGAAGCCGTGAACCTTCGCGCGACGGCGGTTGTTCGGCTGGAAGGTGCGCTTGGTCATGGTTCTCTCCTCGGCCCCGGGGGCCAGCGACGACGGATCTTAGGATGTCCGATCGCTGCGAGTCAGGTCCGGACAGAAGTCAACCGGTTAACAATAGGTCCCGACCCCTCCGCGGTCAAACCGCCCCGGTGCCCGGCGGCATTATCCACACCATGTGCACAGTGCGTTGGTAACGACGCGCCGCCCCGGATTACAGTAGGCATCGGTCTCTCCGCCGCCTCGGCGCGATCCGGGGCCCCCTTTATCCACAGCCCTGTTCACCGGCACGGGCTCAGCAACGAGCGGCGACCCAAGGAGCACACGATGGCGGACGAGACCGATTCCCCGCACGAGCTGTGGGAGTCGGTGAAGGCGGCCCTCACCGCCGACGATCGCATCACGCCCCAGCTGCACGGCTTCATCAATCTCGTCGAGCCGCGCGGCGTCATGGCCGGCACCCTCTACCTCGAGGTGCCGAACGAGCTGACGCGGGGCATGCTCGAGCAGCGCATCCGGCTGCCCCTGCTCAGCGCGCTCACCGCGACCGCGGGGGAGACCGTCTCGAGCTTCGCGATCGTCGTCAACCCCGAGATCCAGAACGAGAGCCTCGACGCCGGGCCCGAGCCCATGGAGCAGAGCGCCTCGTACATCGAGCAGTCGGTCGCGCCGGCGCCGGCTGAAGCGTCGGGTCGGCGCGGCGACAGCCGGCTCAACGACAAGTACAGCTTTGACAACTTCGTCATCGGCGGCTCGAACCGTTTCGCCCACGCAGCCGCCGTCGCCGTGGCCGAGGCGCCGGCGAAGGCCTACAACCCGCTCTTCATCTACGGCGAGTCAGGGCTCGGCAAGACCCACCTCCTGCACGCGATCGGGCACTACGCCGAGAGCCTCTACCCGGGCATCCGGGTGCGGTACGTCAGCTCGGAGGAGTTCACCAACGACTTCATCAACTCGATCGCGAACAACCGCGCGAGCCTCTTCCAGTCGCGCTACCGCGAGACCGACATCCTCCTCATCGACGACATCCAGTTCCTCCAGGGGAAGGATTCGACGCAGGAGGCCTTCTTCCACACCTTCAATACGCTGCACGACCACAACAAGCAGGTGGTCATCACAAGCGACCTGCCGCCCAAGCACCTGACCGGGTTCGAAGACCGCATGCGCAGCCGCTTCGAGTGGGGCCTCATCACCGACGTGCAGGCGCCCGACCTCGAGACCCGCATCGCGATCCTGCGCAAGAAGGCGCAGAACGACAAGCTGCAGGTTCGGGATGACGTGCTCGAGTACATCGCCTCGAAGGTGTCGAGCAACATCCGCGAGCTCGAGGGCACGCTCATCCGCGTCACGGCCTTCGCGAACCTCAACCGCACCCCGGTCGACATGCAGCTCGTGCAGACCGTGCTGAAAGACCTCATCACGCTTGACGAGGACAACGTCATCGCGCCGGTCGACATCATCAATCACACCGCGGCCTACTTCAAGCTCACGGTCGACGACCTCTACGGCTCCTCCCGCTCGCAGGCCGTCGCGACCGCACGGCAGATCGCCATGTACCTGTGCCGCGAGCTCACCAACCTGTCGCTGCCCAAGATCGGGCAGCTGTTCGGCAATCGCGACCACACGACCGTCATGTACGCGAACAAGAAGATCAGCGACCTCATGAAGGAGCGCCGCTCGATCTACAACCAGGTCACCGAGCTCACGAGCCGCATCAAGCAAAACCACCGCTACAGCTGACCGAGGCTCGCGGAACCGTGCCGTTTCGGCGCTGACCACAGCGAACGTCCAGTTTCACTGCACGTTTCGCACACTGGGGACAGCCTGTGGATAACTCTGCCGGCGGATGGGGATGATCTGTTGAGGGCCGCCGCGATGGTGTGAAAGCCGAGACGATGCGGCAGCGGTTCTCCCCGGACGACTCGAGCGTCCTCCTCGTGCTGTGCACATCTTCCACGCGTGTAGTTCCGCCCGATCCCGCGGCTCCACGGCAGTTATCCACACTGTGAACAGCGGTTAATGATGCTGTTCCTCTTTCTTCTTCATGAGAGGGCGAGGGATAACTTTTCGAGAGGGCAGCCCGGCAACCGGCCGCACACGCGCTGTGCCAGTATGGAAGGCCCCGGGTGCCGGGCAGGGCTCGACCGAAGAAGGAGTAGCCGCGTGAAGTTCCAGGTCAATCGCGACGTCTTCAGCGAAGCGGTGTCGTTTGCCGTCAAGCTCCTTCCGCAGCGCACCACCCTCCCGATCCTGAGCGGCGTGCTCCTGCGTGCCGAGGGCTCGACGGTCACGCTCTCCTCCTTCGACTACGAGGTCTCGGCGCAGACGTCGATCACCGCCGATGTCACGGAGGACGGCACCGTGCTCGTCTCAGGCCGGCTCCTTGCGGAGATCGCCTCGCGCCTCCCGAACGCCCCCGTGGAGTTCACCACCGATGACGGCAAGATCGCCGTCCGCTGCGGGTCGGCGCGCTTCACGCTCTCGAGCATGCCCGTCGAGGAGTACCCGAGCCTGCCCGTCGTCGACGGCGCGAGCGGTGTCCTCCCCGGCGACGCCTTCTCCGACGCCGTGGGCCAGGTCGCCGTCGCCGCCTCCCGCGACGACGTGACCCCCGTCATCACCGGTGTGCAGCTCGAGATCGCCGACAACCGGCTCTCGCTCGTCGCGACCGATCGCTACCGTGTGGCCGTGCGCGAGATCGACTGGGAGTCGTCGGCCGTCGCCGAGGGCGTCACTGCGCTCGTCCCGGCGCGCACCCTCTCCGAGATCGGCAAGATCTTCGCCCACGCCGCGACGGTGACGGTGACGATCGTCAGCGGGGGCGACCGCGAGCTCATCGCGTTCTCGGCCGACCAGAAGACCGTGACCTCCCTGCTCATCAAGGGCAACTTCCCGCCCGTCAAGCGACTGTTCCCCGAGACGGTCGAGAACTACGCGGTCATGAACACCGCCGAGCTCATCGAGTCGACGCGACGCGTGCAGCTGGTTCTCGAGCGCGATGCCGCGCTGCGCTACAGCTTCTCCGACGACGGCCTCACGCTCGAGGCCATCGGCTCCGAGAACGCGCAGGCCTCCGAGACGATCGACGCCCACCTCACCGGCGGCGACACGACCGTCTCGCTCAAGCCGCAGTTCCTCATCGATGGTCTCTCCGCGGTGCACAGCGAGTTCGTGCGCATCTCGTTCACCAAGACCGACAACCCGAACAAGCCGGGCCCCGTGCTCATCACGAGCCAGTCGTCGAAGGACCAGCCGGGCACCGACAACTACCGCTACCTGCTGCAGCCCAATCTGCTGCTGCGCTGACGCGCGTGCACGTCACGCACCTCTCGCTCGCCGACTTCCGCAACTACGCTCGCGCCGATGTCGCCCTCGCGCCCGGGCCGGTGCTCTTCGTCGGGCGCAACGGGCAGGGGAAGACCAATCTCGTCGAGGCGATCGCCTACGCGGGTTCGGCCGCCTCGCACCGTGTCTCGACGGATCAGGCGCTCATCCGCTTCGGCGCCGATTCGAGCATCGTGCGGATGCGCGTGCAGCACGACGACCGCGCGATCGTCATCGAGCTCGAGCTCAACCGCTCCGCGCCCAACCGCGCGCAGGCGAACGGGTCGCCCGTGCGCATGCGCGACCTGCCGCGCTACTTCGCGAGCGTGATCTTCGCGCCGGAGGACCTCTCGCTCGTGCGCGGTGACCCCGGGGTTCGGCGATCGTTCCTCGACACCCTCGTCGTGCAGCGCACGCCGCGCTTCGCGGGGGTCCTCGCCGACTACGACCGCGTCGTACGGCAGCGCAACTCGCTCCTGAAGTCGGCCCGCGCATCCCGCCTCCCGGCGGAGAGTCTGACGACGCTCGATGTGTGGGACGACCGGCTCGTGAGCCTCGGCACCGAGCTCATCCTGGCGCGCGCCGATCTCGTCGACGCCCTGCGGCCCCACGTCGCACGGGCGTACAGCGCAGTCGCGGGTGACGACCACCGCACCCGGATGAGCCTCCGGCTGAGCATCGATGCCGATCCGGATGCCGCGCTCGACGCCTCCGCCCTTGCCGACGACGCGCTCGCGGCAGACGGCGACGACGGCACGACGAGGATCGCATCGCGTTTCCGAGCGCGGTTGACGGAGCTGCGCCGCTCCGAGCTCGACCGTGCGGTGACGCTCGTGGGCCCGCATCGCGACGACCTGGTGCTCGAGCTCAACGGACTCCCCGCGCGCGGGTACGCGAGCCACGGCGAGAGCTGGTCGTATGCGCTCGCGCTCAAGCTCGCCTCGGCGGAGGTGCTGCGCGCCGAGGCGGTCGCTGGCGACCCGGTGCTGATCCTCGACGACGTGTTCGCCGAGCTCGACGAGGGTCGGCGCGAGCGGCTCGCCGACGCCGTCGGCGGGTTCGAGCAGGTGCTCATCACCGCCGCGGTCGGCGCCGATGTTCCCGAGCGCCTCGCTGCGACCCGCATCGGCATCGCCGCCGGCACGATCGTGGCGGAGGCGTGATGGCCGACGAGCCCGTCGAGCACGACCCGACCGAATCCGAGGCGAGCGCCGTCTACCGCCGACTGCGGCGCGTCTTCGGCGACCCATCGATGCGGTCGTCGGATGCCCGCAAACGCGCCACGCGCATCCCCGGCGATTCGGCGCCCTTCGGTCTGGGCCGCGACCCCTCGGGTCTCGGCGACGTGCTCGACTCGGTGACCCGCACCCTCGGCTGGACCTCGCCGCTCGCCCGCGGCGAGCTGCTGACCGCGTGGCCCGAGCTCGTCGGCGCCGATATCGCCGCGCACTCCGAGCCCGCGGGCATCGACGACGGCGTGCTCACGGTGCAGTGCGACTCGACCGCGTGGGCCACCCAGCTGCGCATCATGCGGGCCGAGATCCTCACCACGATCCTGCGCCGCTACCCCGATGCACAGGTCACGAGCATCCGGTTCAGCGGGCCGGGTGCACCGAGCTGGAAGCGCGGCCCGCGGTCCGTCCCCGGCCGCGGCCCCCGCGATACCTACGGCTGAGCGCCCGAGGGCGCGAAAACAAATCACTCCACCCGAGTCGAGATATCTCCCCAGAGGGCCGTTCTGACGGCTCCCAGAGGCCTTTTCTTGGTAGGATGGACCCGCCACACGGGGCGCCATCCATGCCCCCTTGATCGGCCACCAGCGATCGACTCGGCGGGAGCGCAATTCCATATGACCACCTCGTCCTCCGGCAGCACGCCGAACACCCCCACCCCGCGCAACGATCACAGCTACGGCGCCGGTGACATCCAGGTGCTCGAGGGCCTCGAGGCGGTGCGCAAGCGCCCGGGCATGTACATCGGCTCGACGGGCCCGCGCGGTCTGCACCACCTCGTCTACGAGATCGTCGACAACTCGGTCGATGAGGCGCTCGCCGGCCACTGCGACACCATCCACGTGACACTGCTCGCCGACGGCGGCGTGAAGGTCGTCGACAACGGCCGCGGCATCCCCGTCGACGAGCACCCGGTCGAGAAGAAGTCGACCGTCGAGGTCGTGCTCACCATCTTGCACGCGGGCGGCAAGTTCGGCGGCGGCGGCTACGCCGTCTCGGGCGGTCTGCACGGCGTCGGCAGCTCGGTCGTCAACGCGCTCTCCGAGCGCCTCGCCGTCGAGGTGCGCCGGCAGGGCAACGTCTACAGCCAGACCTACCAGCACGGTGTTCCGGATGCTCCGCTCGCGAAGGGCGCCATGACCGACGAGACCGGCACGACCATCTCGTTCTGGCCGAACGGCGAGATCTTCGAGACCACCGCGTTCGACTACGACACCCTGCGCACGCGCTTCCAGCAGATGGCCTTCCTCAACAAGGGGCTGCGCATCACGATCGCCGACGAGCGCGTCGACGCCGATGCGCCGGCCGACGCCGAGCCGCGTCGCGAGGAGTTCTTGTACGAGAAGGGCCTCGTCGACTACGTCGAGTTCCTCAACTCGGCGAAGAAGATCGAGGTCGTGCACCCCGAGATCATCAGCTTCGAGTCGGAGGACACCGAGCGGCGCATCGCCCTCGAGGTCGCCATGCAGTGGACGAACGCGTACTCCGAATCGGTGCACACTTACGCCAACACCATCAACACGCACGAGGGCGGCACCCACGAGGAGGGCTTCCGCGCCGCGCTGACGACGCTCGTCAACAAGTACGCACGCGAGAAGGGCATCCTGAAGGAGAAGGACGAGAACCTCTCGGGCGACGACGTGCGCGAGGGCCTCACGGCCGTCATCTCGATCAAGCTCGGCGAGCCGCAGTTCGAGGGCCAGACGAAGACCAAGCTCGGCAACACCGAGGCGAAGTCGTTCGTGCAGAAGGTCGCGGGCGAGCACCTCGCCGACTGGTTCGAGCGCAATCCCGTGCAGGCCAAAGACGTCATCCGCAAGGCGCTGCAGGCCTCGGCCGCGCGCATCGCCGCGCGCAAGGCGCGCGAGCAGACCCGCCGCAAGGGCCTGCTCGAGTCGGGCGGCATGCCCGGCAAGCTGAAAGACTGCCAGTCGAAAGACCCCTCGCTCAGCGAGATCTTCATCGTCGAGGGCGACTCGGCCGGCGGCTCGGCCGTGCAGGGCCGCAACCCCGAGACGCAGGCGATCCTGCCGCTGCGCGGCAAGATCCTCAACGTCGAGAAGGCGCGCCTCGACCGCGCGCTCGGCAACGCCGAGGTGCAGGCCATGATCACGGCCTTCGGCGCGGGCATCGGGGAGGACTTCGACCCCGACAAGGTGCGGTACCACAAGATCGTGCTCATGGCCGATGCCGACGTCGACGGCCAGCACATCACGACCCTCCTGCTGACGCTGCTGTTCCGCTACATGCGCCCGCTCATCGACCTCGGCTACGTGTACCTCGCGCAGCCGCCGCTCTACCGGCTCAAGTGGACGAACGCCGAGCACGAGTACGTCTACAGCGACCGCGAGCGCGATGTGCTGCTCGAATCGGGGCTCGCCGCCGGCAAGCGCATCCCGAAGGACAACGGCATCCAGCGCTACAAGGGTCTCGGCGAGATGAACCACCAGGAGCTGTGGGACACCACGATGAACCCCGCCTCGCGCACTCTCCTGCAGGTGACGCTCGAGGATGCCGCGGTCGCCGACAGCGTCTTCTCGACCCTCATGGGCGATGACGTCGAGCAGCGCCGCACCTTCATCCAGCAGAACGCGAAAGACGTGCGGTTCTTGGACATTTAGCGGCGGACATCTAGTCGAGCATCCCCTTTCGATCACACCACCACCGAAGGAATCCCCTCATGGCAGACGAGACCACGGGCACCGAGCCGATCGACTACGGCCCCGGCGGCCGGGTGAACCAGGTCGACCTGCAGCTCGAGATGCAGCGGTCGTACCTCGACTACGCCATGAGCGTCATCGTCGGGCGCGCCCTGCCCGACGTGCGCGACGGCCTCAAGCCCGTGCACCGCCGCGTCATCTACGCGATGTTCGACGGCGGCTACCGCCCCGACAAGGCGTACTCGAAGTGCTCGCGCGTCGTCGGCGACGTCATGGGGCAGTTCCACCCGCACGGCGACTCGGCCATCTACGACGCCCTCGTGCGGCTCGTGCAGCCCTGGTCGATGCGCTACCCGCTCGCGGCCGGCCAGGGCAACTTCGGCTCGCCCGGCAACGACGGCGCCGCCGCCCCGCGGTACACCGAGACCAAGATGGCCCCGCTCGCCATGGAGATGGTGCGGGATATCGAGGAAGACACCGTCGACTTCCAGGACAACTACGACGGTCGCACGCAGGAGCCGAGCATCCTGCCGGCGCGCTTCCCGAACCTCCTCGTCAACGGCTCGGTCGGCATCGCGGTCGGCATGGCCACGAACATCCCGCCGCACAACCTGCGCGAGGTCGCCGCGGCGGCGCTCTGGCACCTGCAGAACCCCGAGGCCGATCGCGAGAGCCTGCTCGAGGCGATCCTCCAGCGCGTGAAGGGCCCCGACTTCCCGACCGGCGCGCAGATCCTCGGCGTCAAAGGCATCCACGACGCTTACCGCACGGGCCGCGGCTCGATCACGATGCGCGCGGTCGTGACGGTGGAAGAAATCCAGAACCGCACGTGCCTCGTCATCACCGAGCTGCCGTACCAGGTCAACCCCGACAACCTCGCGATCAAGATCGCCGACCTCGTGAAAGAGGGCAAGCTCGGCGGCATCGCAGACATCCGCGACGAGTCGTCGGGCCGCACCGGTCAGCGCCTCGTGATCGTGCTCAAGCGCGATGCCGTCGCGAAGGTCGTGCTCAACAACCTCTACAAGCACACGCAGCTGCAAGACAATTTCGGCGCCAACATGCTCGCGATCGTCGACGGCGTGCCGCGCACCCTGCCGATCGACGGCTTCATCACCTACTGGGTGACGCACCAGATCGAGGTCATCGTGCGGCGCACGGCCTTCCGGCTGCGCAAGGCCGAAGCCGACGCCCACATCCTGCGCGGGTACCTGAAGGCGCTGGATGCTCTCGACGAGGTCATCGCCCTCATCCGCCGCTCGCCCACGGTCGACGAGGCCCGCGACGGCCTGATCGCGCTGCTCGACGTCGACGAGTTGCAGGCGACGGCCATCCTGAACCTGCAGCTGCGCCGACTTGCCGCGCTCGAACGGCAGAAGATCCAGGATCAGGCGGAGGAGCTCGAGCGTCTCATCGCCGACTACCAGGCGATCCTCGCCAGCCCCGAGCGCCAGCGCTCGATCGTCGCCGACGAGCTCACCGAGATCGTCGACAAGTACGGCGACGACCGCCGCACCGAGATCATGTTCGGCTTCGACGGCGACATGAGCGTGGAAGACCTCATTCCCGAAGAGGAGATGGTCGTCACCGTCACGCGCGGCGGCTACATCAAGCGCACGCGCAGCGACAACTACCGCTCGCAGCACCGCGGCGGCAAGGGCGTCAAGGGCGCGCAGCTGCGGGCCGACGACGTCGTCGAGCACTTCTTCGTCACGACGACGCACCACTGGCTGCTGTTCTTCACGACGACCGGCCGGGTCTACCGGCTCAAGGCCTACGAGGTGCAGGAGGCCGGGCGCGACGCGAAGGGCCAGCACGTCGCGAACCTCCTCGCGCTGCAGCCCGACGAGGAGATCGCGCAGATCCTCGACATCCGCGACTACTCGGTGGCCCAGCACCTCGTGCTCGCCACACGCAACGGCCTCGTCAAGAAGACCGCGCTGACCGAGTACGACACCAACCGCACGGGCGGCATCATCGCCATCAACCTGCGCGAGGGCGACAGTCTCGTCTCGGCGATGCTCGCCGACGACTCCGACGACATCCTGCTCGTCTCCCGCCAGGGCATGTCGTTGCGGTTCACCGCCGACGACTCGGCCCTGCGGCCCATGGGGCGCTCGACCTCGGGCGTGACGGGAATGAAGTTCCGCGCGGGCGACGAGCTGCTGTCGGCCTCCGTCGTCGGTGAGCGCGGATTCGTCTTCGTCGTCACCGAGGGAGGGTACGCCAAGCGCACGGAGGTCGAGCAGTACCGCGTGCAGCAGCGCGGCGGCCTCGGCATCAAGGTCGCCAAGCTCAGCGACGATCGGGGCGCCCTCGCCGGCGGCCTCATCGTCGCGGAGGACGACGAGGTGCTCGTGGTCATGCAAAACGGCAAGGTGGTACGCTCCTCGGTGGCCGAGGTGCCCGCCAAGGGCCGCGACACCATGGGCGTCGTGTTCGCCCGGCCCGACGACGACGACCGCATCATCGCCATCGCCCGGAACAGCGAGCGCAACCTCGTCGATCCGGATGCGGAGAACACCGAGGGCATCGAGACCGAGGGCACTGAGAGCCCCGACACCACCGAGGCCGCCACCGCGGCCGAGGTCGGAAAGGACGAGAACGAGTGAGTACTGTCGCCGAGAAGCTGCAGCGCAAGTCGCAGCGCCAGACCCCGACGAAGCAGGTTCGCCTCAAGCTCGTCTACATCGACTTCTGGTCGGCCGTGAAGCTGTCGTTCCTCGTCGCCGCGTGCGGCGCGGTGCTGCTGCTCGTCGCCACCTTCTTCGTGTGGATCGTGCTCAACTCGCTCGGCGTCATCGAGCAGGTCGACTCGGTGTTCAGCGACATCGTCGGAGAGGACGCGACGAGCCTCGCGAGCGTGCTCTCCCTCGGGCAGGTCATGTTCTTCACGACCATCGTGGCGCTGCTCAACATCGTCGGCGGCACCGCGATCGGGGCCATCAGCGCGCTGCTGTACAACCTCAGCGTGCGCCTCACGGGCGGCCTGCTCGTCGGCTTCACCAACAACTGATCACGCCCCTGGCCCGAATTGGGCGAGCGTGACCGGATGCAGTACAGTCGTATCCGGTCTCCCGGGGATATAGCTCAGGCGGTTAGAGCGCTTCGCTGATAACGAAGAGGTCCGAGGTTCAAGTCCTCGTATCCCCACGCAATATTGTCTTTCGCGCCGCCGCTTCTGCGGCGCGATGCCGCTTCCGCGAGACGAGCGCGGTCGTCTCCCTTCGCGTCTCGGCTAAACTCGAGACCTCGGGGCCTTAGCTCAATTGGTAGAGCGCCTGCTTTGCAAGCAGGAGGTCAGGAGTTCGATTCTCCTAGGCTCCACCCAAAGTGTCTTACGGGAACACGCGACATCGGAAGATGTGGTGTGTTCCCGTTTCGCTTCCTTGCCTTCGTCGCCGCTGTCGTGTGCTTCGCGGAAGATCGTGGCGAACGGCTCAGCCAGGGGTGGGCGGAGTTGTTCGTCGTCGGTGATGTCGAGGCGCGTGTAGAAGGCTTGGTTCGCGATCCGCCTATCGGCGTCGCCGGAGTGGGCGTAGGCGCGGTGCACGTCGGTCAGCAGCCGGAGTGAGTCGTGGAGGAACGCGCGCCCGCCGGTGTGGTGTTCGCCGTGTTCGGCGAGTCGGCGGTTCACGTCGGCGAGGCCCGCGCGGATGCGGTCTTGGTGCCGCTTCAACGTGTCGAGGTCGACGGCGTCGGCGAAGTGCGCCGCGAGGAGCTTGTCGGACTCTGATTCCAGGCGCGCCCGGTTCGCCGTCAGGTTAGAGAGTTCCTGGTCATGGCCGGTGTTGCGCTTGTCGAACGCGGCATCAACATCGGCCGCGATTCGCTGGTAGGTCGTGTCGCTGATCGTGATGTTTATGTAGGAGTCCGCGACCAGACGCTCAGCGACCGCGACCGGCACGGCCCTCCGGGTGCAGGTGGTCTTCTTCGCAGCCCTGCCGGAGCAGATGAAGTAGGCGTAAGTGACGCCGCGCGGGTTGGTCGCGAAGTCCAGCAGCATCCGTGACCCGCAGGTGCCGCAGTGCAGCAGACCTTTGAGGTGGTGGGCGTGTTGGACGTGCCGGGTCATCTTCGCCGTCCGCGCTTTCAGCAGTGATTGCACCTTATCGAACAAGGCAGGTTCCACGATGGGATCGTGCGCGCCAGGATGCAGCGCACCCTTGTAACGGATCACGCCCGCGTAGTACGGGTTCGTCAGGAGCTTGTAGAGCGTGTTCTTCCCCAACAGCTTCGACGAGCGTTTCGGTGTCGGCACCGTGAGTAGCCCGCGAGCGGTGAGGTCGCGCAGCAGGCCGGCGACGGAGGTCTCGCCGGTCGCGTAGTGCTCGAACGCCCAGGCAATGAGCGGTGCGCGCTCCGGATCGACCTCGACCGTGCGAACCTCCCGGCCCGCCTCGTCGGTGCACCGCACGTTCAAGTAGCCGATGGGTGCGCGCATCGGGGTGCCGCCTTGGGCGACCTTCTGCGTCAATCCTTTGGTGACTTCGGTGGCGAGGTTACGGCTGTAGAACTCCGCGATGGAGGACATGATGCCGTGCAGGAGCATCCCCGAAGGCGTCTGGTCGATGCTCTCGGTGGCGGAGACGAGGGTGACCCCGGCGCTGATGAGTGCTTCGTGAATCTTCACGTCGTCGGCTCGGTTGCGGGCGAGCCGGTCGAGCTTATGCACGATGCAGAACGTGACGCGGGTCGCGGCGATGAACGCCAGCATGTCCTGCAACCCGTCACGCTCTGCCGAGCGGGCGGACGCCCCCGCGTCGATGAACTCCCTGACGATCCGCGCCCCCAACTCGGCGGCCTTCCGGGCGTTCGCTTCCCGCTGGGCCGGGATCGAGAAGCCCTCTTCGGTGCCGCCGCGCTCGGCCTGCTCCCGCGTCGACACCCGCAGGTACGAGACGGCCAGCAGCACGGGCTCATCGGAAGTCTTGGTGCTGAGTGTCGCGGTGCTCATGGTGGGCCTCCTTGCCGTGGTACTTCTTGGTGTCGATCCTCTCTCGCACCCCTGACAGAACGAAGAGCTCCGGCGCGCGCAGACGCCAGGTCGTCGGGAGGTGGGAGCCCGTAGGGATCGGGATCGCCACTCACCCACGCGCGGTGCCGGGCCTCTGCGATGCCGAGCACCCACTCGATCAGCTTGCCGAGGTCAGGCTCTTCACGCAGAGTCGCCCGTAGCCTCAGGTTCCTCTCGTCGCTTCGCATGACAGACAGGTGCACGGGCTTCCGAACGATGCACACTTTCGCCCGTTCGCCCGACCCTCACTTTGAGGCGACACGCATCTTGCAGATCGAGGAATCGGCACTTACGTCGGTGACGAAACCGACGTACCGTAGAACATGGCCACCAAACGCTACGATCCCAGCGCGACCGACTTCAACGGCCGCTACGCCCGCTGGGTCGCCGCCCTCGAATCCGGCACCGAAGCCGAGCTACTCGAAGCCACCGTGGCCCTCCCGACGCTGAACAAGCACGTGCTCAAGAAGCTTGCAGCGGTTGATCGCGACGAGCCCGACCCGACAGCGCGAGCGCAGCAGAAGCGTGTGATTGTGCTGCTCAGCGAGATCAACGCCAACCAGGCTGCACGCCTCCGTGAACGGAAGCGGGCGGAGCAGCGCCGCCGCGACCGAACCGTGCGCGTTGAGCGCCGTGTCGAGTTGCCCACGACCTGCGCACGGTGCGGAACCAAGCTCAAAGAAGTGAAGACCACGGGCAGGCCTCGCCTGTACTGCTCGCCCGCCTGCCGCAAGGCCGCCTACGAGGACCGCCGCGCCCACCGCGACGGTGCGGTCCAGGTGCAGGTCGTGGAGAAGCTCGTCACCGAGGTGCGAGAGCGCCTCATCGAGGTACCTCATCCGAGGAGCGACTGCATCGATGCCGTGCTCTACGACAACGATGCTCTCGTCCAGGCCATGTGGGTGCTCATCGACAACGTCGCCGACCAGAACTACGAAGCGTTCAGCCCGGCTCAGTCACGATTCTGGGATCTCTACAACAACGTCGAAGTCCTCTACGAGGCGCTCGTGAAGCGTGCAGCAGCCGATGACCGTCGCCCTGCTGCGCCCGACAAGTCGACGCCGAGGAACAAGCACAGGCGCAACATGCAGCTCATGACCCGGCGGCATCCGCCGATGGGAGCGATTGACCAGTAGCACTCGGCGTGCTCCCCGGTCGCTGTCGGTGCTCCCAGATACGATGAGAGCGTGTTGGCGACAGACCTCCTAGGCATCGCCGAGGTCGAGCGAGTCGCCGCCCTCGGCGGCCTCGACGCGCGCACGCAGAGCGACCTGGGGCAGTTCTTCACCCCCGCTGCGGCCGCTCAGCTGATCGCCTCCCTGCCGAGACTGCCATCGACCGGCACACTGCGCGTGCTCGATCCTGGAGCCGGCTCCGGCATGCTCACCGCAGCTTTGGTGCGCCGCGTGTTGGCAGAACAGCCGGAGCTGTCGGTGGAGATCGTCGCGATTGAACGCGATCCTGCCGTGCTGCCACACCTTCAGGCAACCCTCGCCGAGTGTGAGCGCGCTGGGGAAGGTCGAGTGGTGGCCGAGTCTGTAGAGGCTGACTTCATTCTCGACTCCACTGGCTTGGATGCCTCACTCAATCCGGAAGCGCAGTTCGATCTAGTGATCGAGAACCCGCCTTACGGAAAGCTGGCGGTCTCAAGTGCACACCGAACGGCCATGCGGGCGGCTGGAGTCGATGCTCCGAACCTCTACGCTGCGTTCCTCGCTCTGTCTGTAGCAGCATTGCGGCCCGGTGGGCAGGTTGTTGCGATCACACCCCGGTCATTCTTCAACGGCCCGTACTTCGGAGCGTTCCGCTCCCACCTGCTCGACTCGATCGCGCTCGACCGGGTTCACGTGTTCGACTCCCGCTCCACCGTCTTCGCCGACACGGGTGTACTCCAGGAGAACGTCATCTTCTCCGGAACTCGGGGAGCCGCTCCCGGTGTCGTTGAACTCTCGGTGAGTCGCGACCATACCGACGACATCGCCTCTCGCGTCGTTCCCTACAACGACGTGGTCTTTCCTGATGATCCCAACCGATTCATTCGGCTGGCGACCGACGCAGACGACACCAGGGTTGCCGAGCTGGTGCTGGCTCAGCCTTGCACACTGACGGATATTGGTGTTCAGGTCTCGACCGGCCGGGTAGTGGACTTCCGTTCACGCCATGCGCTTAGCGGCGTCGAACTGCCTGACGCGGTTCCGCTGATCTATCCCGGCAATCTCCGTGACGGCGGAGTGCTCTGGCCGCGACCAATTCGCAAGCCGCAGTGGTTCCAACCGACCAGTGACAAGGATCGGGCAATGCTTCTGCCCGAGGGCTGGTACACCGTCGTCAAGCGGTTCAGCGCGAAGGAAGAGCGCCGACGGATCGTGGCATCAGTCTGGTCGCCCAACGACAACCCTGGTGAAGTAGCCTTCGAGAACCACCTCAACGTGTTCCACATCGGAGGTCGCGGGCTGGACGAAGACCTCGCAAGAGGCATCGCAGTCTGGCTCAATTCGTCGGTAATCGACAAGTTCTTCCGCACCTTCTCCGGCCACACTCAGGTCAACGCCACCGATCTCCGCACCCTGCGGTTCCCAAGCGTGGAGACCCTGCGTTGCCTTGGCCGGACCGCCGTCGTGTCGCAGGTTGAGGTCGACTCGCTTGTGAAGGAGTTGATCGCAGCATGAGCGAGCTGAGCAACGACGCCTACGAACGAGTCGAAGACGCCCGTATCGTCCTGGAGACGCTCGGCATGGATGCGGAGCGCAGCAACGAGCGTTCCGCGCTCGTGCTCCTGGCCCTCTTGCGGCTCACACCCGCTGAGTCATGGGCAGAAGCAGCCAACCCGATGCTCGGAACACGGGCGATCATGGATTTCATCCGCGACGAGTACAGCAAGGACTACGCTCCGAACACTCGCGAGACCGTCCGACGGTTTACACTCCACCAGTTTGTGGAAGCACAACTCATCGTCCAGAACCCTGACGAGCCGCAACGCCCCGTGAACTCGCCCAAGTGGAACTACCAGGTCACAGGAGAGGCGCTGGACGTGTTGCGCGCCTACGGCACCGACGCCTGGCAATCTGCAACCGACCGATACCTTGCTGACCTGCCCGGCCTCAAAGCACGCTACGCGGCCGCGCGCGAGATGGATCGCATCCCGCTGACACTCCCGGACGGCTCGATCTTCACCCTGACGCCCGGCGGGCAGAACGTGCTCCTCAAAGCCATGGTCGAAGACTTCTGCCCGCGCTTCACGCCCGGTGGGCAAGTGCTCTACATCGGCGATGCTGGCGACAAGTGGGCACTCTTCGAACGAGAGACGCTGTCCTCGCTCAACGTCGAGGTCGACGAGCACGGCAAGATGCCCGACCTCGTCATCTACCTCCCCGACCGCAACTGGCTCGTGCTCCTGGAAGCAGCAAGCTCACACGGCCCCGTCGACTCGAAACGCCAAGCCGAACTCGCCAACCTGTTCGCACAGTCAACGGCAGGCCTTGTCTACGTCTCCTGCTTCCCTGACCGGGCAGAGTTCCGCAAGTACGTCGACAAGATCGCCTGGGAGTCCGAAGTCTGGTGCGCTGACCACCCCACGCACATGATCCATTACAACGGTGAACGCTTCCTAGGGCCCTACGCATAGCGAACCGCTGCGATCCCTCTGCTAATCGGGAACGAGCGCTCGCGGGGGCGGAGCTCCGAAACCGAGTCATGTGCACTGAGTTAGGTATACTGGCCATGTCGCATCCAGCATGTCGCCGAGAGTCGGCACGAGCCACAGGAGCCTGTCCATGCCAACCTTCCCTTACACGTCCGGCCAGGGGGCGCTGACCCAAACGTTCGCCCAGTTGCGCAAGGGGGCTCCATCGAAGATCGATGCAAGCTACCTCCAGCGGTTCAACATCGCACCTGCGAACGAGTCATACATCCTGTCGATCCTTCGATTCCTCGGGATCATCGATGAAGACGGGACTCGACCCGACGGCTCCAGTGACTACCTGTTTGGGAACGATGACGCGTTCAAGACGGGTCTCGAGAGTGCTATTCGAAGTTCCTACTCCCAACTGTTTGAAGAGATGAACGACGCTCTACAGTCCGACCGGGACACCCTCATCCACTGGTTCAGAGGGGCTGACAAGACGTCGGCTCTTGTAGGTCAGCGCCAGGCCACTACCTTCCTCACTCTGGCTGCACTCTCGGGACACGGGGAGCTTCCACCAGCACGCACGAACGGCCAGAAGCCGTCATCTAGCGCCGCAACCGCGGCGAAGAAGCCGAAGGCTTCTGCTGCGAAGCCCACGGCAAAGGCAGGAGCCGCGTCATCTGAATCCGTGACGCCTGAGAACATGTCCGAGAGTGCGAGTTCCTTCGGGCGTGATGTCGGCCTGTCCGTGCGGGTGGAGGTCAACCTTCCTGCTAACGGTGATGCTGCCACGTACGACGCGATCTTTGCGAGCATCAAGAAGCACCTGATGTCATGAGCGAGGGCCTCGACCGGCTCGAGCGCATCGCGCGGTCAATAAGCGAGGATGCCCTACTTGGACCGGTCATGCGAGCCTGTCCGCTGCCAGGCGATCAAGAGGGCGACTTGCATCCGTTTGAGACTAGGAATATTCACCCGGAGCTTCCGTCAAAGGTTCGCAGTCTATTTGACGATGGATATGGAGAGCAGTCCGTCTTTGAAGCGTTCAAGTTCGTAGAGAAGGAGGTAAAGCGCATCTCGAAGCTCAGGGGTAAGACCGGCTACGCCTTGATGATGGATGCGTTCAACGAGGCCAACGCCAAGATCCGACTCAACGCGCTAACCACGGACTCTGAGGTAGATGAGCAGCGAGGCTACAAGTCCATCTTCGCCGGAGCGGCTGCGGGCATCCGGAACCCGCGGGGCCATGAGATCGATACTGGCGATACACCCGACGAGGCGCTCGACTATCTGGCGCTTGCATCTCTGCTTCTCCGGCGTCTGGACGCAGCGGGTGTCCGTTGATCTCAGCCTTGCCAGGTGATGTCATGTGTGTGGGCTTGTTCTCGCCCACACAGTTCCGCGATGCACTCCGAACTGTCGAGCGAGGGCAGTCACGCTGATGCCTTGTGCGCGGGCTGTTCGCATAGCGTCCACTTCGGTGTCAGTGAGTCGTGTTCGAGGTCGTTTCTTTGGTTCCGCTGACGCACCGATCAGAGGGTCGTCGGCCTCGCCCTCGGACTCGGCATTCCCGCGAGTGCCCTGATCCCACGCGGAAACCAGCCTCTCAACCCGTTGTCGCCTGTTCCCGCAACGCTCCATTGCTTCCACGTAGCGCCCGATCCCGGGCCGCCGGACGAGGAATCCCGTACCCGGACAGCGACAAGACGGGTCAGAGAGCTGACCTCATGTCGTCGATCATTCTGGGCATCGTCGCCTGCGTCGTCGCCCTCACGCTCGTGAGCGCCGCCGAGCACTGGGATCAGTCCGTCGGAGCGACGGCCTCGGCGTCGGGGTCGACCTCTTCGACCCAGAGGTCGTCGTCGGCGCGCAGCGTCTGCCAGGCGGCGTAGGCGATCGCCGCGGTCGCGACGACGCCGAGACCGATGAGGATGTAGCGGCCGGGGCCGGGCGCGGGCTTGACCTCGATGATGCCGACCTTCTGGCCGGCGCGCGTCGCGAGGTCGCGGCCCGAGGCCGACACCTGGCGGATGGCGTCGCGGATGCGTTTGTCGCGTGCGACGTCGAGCACGGCGATGGCCGAGCCGATCGCCCCGCTCACGGCGGGCATGACGTCGTCGACGAAGCGGTCGCGCGTCGCCGAGGCGGCGTGCCGCACCGAGCCGACACCGGCTTCGACGCCGGGCACGATGCGCTTCTCGTACGTGTCGCGCACGCGCGGGGCGACGTCCTCCCGCGCGACCGAGGCGGCCTGACGGCTGGCATCGCGCAGGATGCTCGCCGCGCGCTCGAGCACCTCGCGCTGCTCGTCCCACACGTCGCCGGCCTGGCGGCGCAGCTTCTTGAGTTCGCGCTGGCGCTTGCGTGACAGTTCCATGAGGTCCTCCTGCATCGGCGATCGGCGAGTTCCCATCCTGGCACCAACCCGGCCGTCACCCAACTGATGCGCCTCGAATGCTCAGGAAGCGGCCAGGGCGCTCCATGCCAGAATGGGCGCATGTCGATCCACACCGCCGTCGCTACCATCCACACGAACAAGGGCGACATCGTCGTCAACCTGTTCGGCAACCACGCGCCGAAGACCGTGCGCAACTTCGTCGGTCTCGCGACCGGCACGCAGGAGTGGACGCACCCCGCCACGGGGCAGAAGACGACCGAGCCGCTCTACAACGGCGTCATCTTCCACCGCATCATCACCGACTTCATGCTGCAGGGCGGCGACCCGCTCGGCCAGGGCATCGGAGGGCCGGGCTACGAGTTCGACGACGAGATCCACCCCGAGCTGCAGTTCAGCGAGCCCTTCCTGCTCGCGATGGCCAACGCCGGAAAGCGCGGCGGCCGCGGCACGAACGGCTCGCAGTTCTTCATCACGACGGTGGCGACGCCGTGGCTCAACGGCAACCACACGATCTTCGGCGTCGTCGCCGACGACGACTCGAAGGCCGTCGTGAAGGCCATCGAGGCCGTGCCGACGAACGCCAACGACAAGCCGCTCGACGACGTCGTCATCTCGAGCATCGAGGTCGTCGAGGTCGCGTGACCGACCCCCAGGCGGGTGCGCCCCGCCCCGGGGCGGGTGCCCGCGTCTGTTATCGGCATCCCGACCGCCCCAGTGCGGTGCGGTGCCAGCGGTGCGACCGCGCGATCTGCCCCGAGTGCCAGACTCCGGCAGCCGTCGGGGTGCAGTGCCCTGAGTGCATCGCGGCCGCGCGCGCCGCGCTGCCGAAGCGGCCGTCTGCGCTCGTGCGGGCCTTCCGGCCCGGCAGCCGCGTGCCGGTGGTGAGCTACAGCATCCTGTGCCTGACGCTCGTCGTCTTCGCCCTGCAGTGGGTGACGCAGGGCGCGGTCACGAGCGCGCTCGCCTACTTCCCGCCGCTCACGGCGATCGAGCCGTGGCGCATGCTCACCGTCGCCCTCGTGCACAGCGACAGCTCGATCTTCCACATCATCTTCAACATGTACTCGCTGTGGGTGCTCGGCCCGCTGCTCGAGAGCCTCATCGGCCGGGCGCGATTCGCCGCGGTGTACGTGCTGTCGGCGCTCGGCGGCTCGGTCGCGGTGCTCTGGCTCGCCCCGCTCACGGTCGTGGTCGGGGCGTCGGGCGCGATCTTCGGGCTGCTCGGCGCGTTCTTCGTCATTCAGCGCCGGCTCGGGGGCCGCAACGTGCAGCTCGTGGTGATCATCGCCATCAATCTCGCGCTCGGCTTCCTCATCCCCGGCGTCTCATGGCAGTCGCACGTCGGAGGGCTCGTGGTCGGCGCGGCGCTCGCCTGGATAATGCTGAGCACCCGTCGGGCCGATCAGCAGCGCCGCCAGGCCCTTCTCATCGCGCTCGTCGGCGCGGCCCTCGTGGCCGCGACGGTGCTGCGGCTCGCGCTCTTCTAGCGCCCGGCCGACAGGCAGTGAATCGGCGTCACGGAAGGTGACGGAAAGTTATCCACACGTGATTCCACAGTGGGGATAATCACACCAATGTAGTTCCGCAGAACTCCCGGTCAGCGCCAGCGGGTGGTCATGAGGAACCCGATGAACATGATGCCGAAGCCCACCATGATGTTCCACGGGCCGAGGCTCGGCACCGGCCACGAAGCTTGGCTCACGTAGTACACGAGGATCCAGATGAGCCCGATGAGCATGAACCCGAACATCACGGGCTTGAACCAGACCGGGTTGGGGGCGTCGTTGCCTCGGGGGGTCTCAGGGTTCTCGGCGTTGCGCGCAGTAGACCGTGCCATGAGCGCCAGTCTAGCCCGCGAGGCGGGACAGCTCTTGCGCCTAGAATCGTGGGATGCACGACTCCGAGCCCGCCGAGACGCCTGAGCCGGCGCCCGCCGCCGACACGGCGGCCGCGCCCACGCGCTCAGCAGCACGGCGGCGCTCCGCTGCCGCGACCCGTCTGAGCGTCACGGGCGTGCTCGGCGAGATCCTCGTCACCGCGGGCGTCGTCGTCATGCTCTTCCTCGGCTGGTACATGTGGCTCAACGACATCACAGCCGGTGCCGAGCAGCAGCAGGCGGCCGAGGAGGTGCAGCAAGAGCTGCAGGAGCAGTGGGAGCGCGGCGAGTCGACCGCGGAGCGCCCGGTCGACCCGGGGGAGCCCGTGATCTCCGCAGCCCCCGCCGAGGAGGGCGAGGTCTTCGGTACGCTTATCGTGCCCCGCTTCGGGCCCGATTGGGTGCGCTCGATCGCCTCGGGCGTCGACGTCAAGACCGTGCTCAACAGCTACACGGTGGGGGTAGGGCACTACACGCAAACCCAGATGCCGGGTGAGATGGGAAATTTCGCGCTCGCAGGACATCGCCGTACTTACGGAGCGGCATTCGGCGATATTGACAAACTCCGGCTCGGCGACCGCATCTACGTCGAGACGGTCGACGGCTGGTACGAATACGTCTTCCGCGGCCTCGAGTACGTCTGGCCCACGGGCGTCGAGGTGCTCGAGCCGGTTCCGGCCGCGCCCGGCGTCGCACCGACCGACAGGGTGCTCACGATGACGAGCTGCAACCCGCGCTTCTCGACCGCCGAGCGCATCATCGCCTACGCGGTGTACGAGACCTGGTACCCGCGCGCCGACGGTCCCCCGGAAGAGCTCTCCGGCGTCGTGCAGGCGCGGGGCTGAGCGATCATGACGACCTGCGAGGTGCTCTGATGTACGCGGCGCTGTGGCGCATCCTTCCCGGACCGGTGTGGGTGCGCATCCTGATCGTCATCGTGCTCGTCGCGGTCGTGCTCGTCGTGCTCGTCGAGTGGGTCTTCCCGTGGGCGGCCGACACGCTGCTGCCGCAAGACTCGACGGTCGGAGGCTGATCGCATGCGCGTGCTCGTGATCGACAACTACGACAGCTTCGTCTACACGCTCGACGGCTACCTGCAGCAGCTGGGTGCCGAGACCACGGTGGTGCGCAACGACGTCGTCGACGCCGACGGTACGGCCGCGCTCATCGCCGACTACGACGCCGTGCTCATCTCTCCCGGCCCGGGCAACCCGGCGTCGGCGGGCATCTCCATCCCGGTCGTGCACGCGGCGCTCGCCGCGGGGAAGCCCCTGCTCGGGGTGTGCCTCGGCCACCAGGCGATCGCCGAAGCGCTCGGCGGCGTCGTGACGCACGCCGACGAGCTCATGCACGGCAAGACCTCGCAGATCGAGCACGACGGCAGCGACTTCTTCGACGGCGTGCCGCAACCGTTCCGCGCAACGCGGTACCACAGCCTCGCGATCGTCGGCGGCACGGTGCCCGACGACCTCGAGGTGACGGCCCGCACCGAGGGCGGCATCATCATGGGGGTGCGGCACCGTTCTGCGCCGATGCACGGCGTGCAGTTCCACCCCGAGTCGGTGCTCACCGAGGGCGGGTACCGGATGCTCGGCAATTGGCTCGCCGAGGCGGGCCTCCCCAGCGCGCGCGAGACTGCCGTCGGGCTGAGCCCACTCGTCAGCATCGCACCGCGCGGCTGAGCGCGCGCTAGTTGCCGCTGCAGTACCGCAGGGTGACCGGCGAGCCCTGGGGCTGATCGCCGGGCGGCAGCGATTGCGCCGTCACGAGCCGCCCCGTGCAGCCACCGTCACCCTCGACCGACACCTGGAGCCCGAGTGCGGTCAGCTGCGATGACGCTTCGCCGATCGCGAGGTTCCTCACATCGGGAACCCGGACGAGGCCCGTGGAGATGACGAGGTTGACGGCGTCGCCCTCGCGCATCTCCGTGCCGGATTCCGGATCGGAGCGGATGACCGTGTCTTTCGTGATGGACGATGAGTTCTCGGCCGTCACGGTGCCGAGCACGAGTCCGCGCGCCGCGAGCTGCGCCTCGGCCTCGGCGAGCGAGAGCAGGGCGAGGCTCGGCACCTCGATCAGCTCGCGGCCGGCCGAGACGACGACCTCGATGATCTGACCGGGTGCGACGGTGATTCCCGCGGGCGGGTCGGTGCTGATGATCTCGCCCTCGGGGATGTCGGGGTCGGTCACCGTGACGGGTTCGGGGCGCAGCTCGGCATCGAGGAGGATCTGCGCGGGGTGCGCTCGAGGTTGAGCGCCCAGAACAGCACAGCGGCGATGACGACGGCGATGACGGCGATGCCCGCCCAGATCCATGCGACCGGCGGTCGCGACTGGGTGCCGCTGCGCCGCTCGTCGTCATCGACGCTCAGCTGCCGCATCGCGGCCTCGGTGTCGGTCGTGGCCTGCGGGTTGACCCCGAACAGTGTCGAGGTGAAGTCGGCGGGAGCATCCACGCGCTTGGGCGGCACGATGCCGTTCGCGGCGGCCGTCATGTCGGCGCGGAACTCGCTCGCCGTCTGGAACCGCTCGAAGCGGTCTTTCGCGAGGGCGTGCAGCACCACGGCATCCATCGCGGCGGGAACCTGCGGGTTGAGCGTGCTCGGGGCGACGGGCGCCTCGCTCACGTGCTGATAGGCGACGGCGACGGCCGACTCGCCCTGGAAGGGCGGCCGCCCGGTGAGCATCTCGAACAGCACGACGCCGCTCGCGTACAGGTCGGTGCGCGCATCGACCGTCTCGCCGCGGGCCTGCTCGGGCGAGAAGTACTGCGCGGTGCCGAGGATCGAGCTCGTCTGCGCGACCGTGGCCGCGGAGTCGGAGATCGCGCGCGCGATGCCGAAGTCCATGACCTTGACCTGGCCGGACGACGTGACCATGACGTTGCCCGGCTTGATGTCGCGGTGCACGACACCCGCGCGGTGCGAGTACTCGAGAGCGGTGAGGATGCCCTCCGCGATGCGCGAGGCCTCGGCGAGCGGCAGCGGCCCGTCGTCGATGATGTCTTTCAGCAGCCGGCCCTCGACGTGCTCCATGACGATGAAGGGCACGATCGTCTCGGAGCCGCCGGCGCCACGCACGATCTCCTCGCCCGCGTCGTACACGCGCACGATGGTGGGGTGCGCCATGCGCGCAGCGGCCTGAGCTTCGTGCCGGAAGCGGCTGCGGAACACGGGGTCGGCCGCGAGCGTCGACTTGAGCAGCTTGACGGCCACGCGCCGACCGAGCTTCGCGTCGGTGGCGAGGTAGACGTCGGACATGCCGCCGCGGCCGATGAGGGGGCCGAGCTCGTAGCGAGCGGCGATCAGTCGGGCGCCCTGTGCGACCTCGTCCATCGGTGCCTCGGTTCCTTCGCTGGTGCGGTGCTGTGGGGGTCAGTCTAGGGCGCTGAGCGGTGCTCGACTCGAAGCCCTAGCCGATCGGGATCGCGAGCTCGTTCGAGCGCTGCGACTGCAGCGTCGAGCAGATCGCGACGTACGTCACGCGCAGCTGGCCGCTCGCCGTGAGGGTCACGGTGAGATCGGTGCTCGAGGCCGGCAAGGGCAGGGCCGCGCCGGGCGATCCGCCGACGATCGTGAAGTTGTAACCCGTGAGCGGGAAGCCCGCGGGGCACTCGGTGTACGCCGGCCAGCTCAGCACGACGTCGCTCTCGCCCGGGTACGGTCCGGTACCCGGATCGATCGCGAGGTTCGCGGGCTGCGGCGGGGTGGGGATGGGTGCGTAGAAGAAGACCGTGATCACGGCGTCGCGCTGCACGACACCGCCGCGCGGGTTGATCTGGTACGACAGCCCGACCTCGGCCGCGCTCGGCGCGATGTTGCCCTCGACGGGGTCGAGGCGCAGGCCGAGCTCGGCGATCTTCGCGTCGATCGCGGCGCGCGTGCGCCCGAGCCACTCCGCCTCGACGATCGTGACGGTCTCGATCGTCGGGCTTGGCGAGGGAGTGTCGCTCGGCGTCGGCGAGCTCGAGGGGGTGTCGCTCGGCTC
>NCEJ01000249.1 GCA_002280615.1 Micrococcales bacterium 32-70-13
ATGCCGTTCGCGTCGATGTCGAAGGTGACCTCGATCTGCGGAATGCCGCGCGGCGCCGGCGCGATGCCGGTCAGCTCGAAGGTGCCGAGGTTCTTGTTGTCGCGGGTGAACTCGCGCTCGCCCTGGAACACCTGGATCGCGACCGACGGCTGGTTGTCGTCGGCGGTCGTGAAGGTCTCCGAGCGCTTCGTCGGAATGGCGGTGTTGCGCTCGATGAGCTTCGTCATGATGCCGCCCTTGGTCTCGATGCCGAGACTCAGGGGGGTGACGTCGATGAGCAGAACGTCCTTGCGCTCGCCCTTCAGCACGCCGGCCTGCAGGGCCGCGCCCACGGCGACGACCTCATCGGGGTTGACGCCCTTGTTGGGCTCGCGGCCGCCGGTGAGCTTCTTGACGAGCTCGGTGACGGCGGGCATGCGGGTCGAGCCGCCGACGAGCACGACGTGCGCGATGTCGCCGACCTTGACGCCCGCCTCGCGGATGACGTCGTCGAAGGGCTTCTTCGTGCGGTCGAGCAGGTCGCTCGTGAGCTCTTCGAACTTGGCGCGCGTGAGCGACTCGTCGAGGTTGGCGGGGCCGTTCTCGGTGAGCGAGAGGTAGGGCAGCTGGATGTTCGTGCTCGTCGAGCTCGACAGCTCCTTCTTCGCCTGCTCCGCGGCCTCCTTCAGGCGCTGCTTGGCGATCTTGTCGTTGCTGACGTCGACGCCCGTCGACTCCTTGAACCGCTTGGCGAGGTAGTCGACCACGCGGGCATCCCAGTCGTCGCCGCCGAGGCGGTTGTCGCCCGCGGTCGAGCGCACCTGGATGGTCGAGAAGTCGTCGTCCTTGCCCACCTCGAGCAGGCTCACGTCGAACGTGCCGCCGCCGAGGTCGAAGACGAGGATGAGCTCGTCCTCCTTGCCCTTGTCGAGGCCGTAGGCGAGCGCGGCCGCGGTGGGCTCGTTGATGATGCGCAGCACGTTGAGGCCCGCGATCTCGCCGGCCTCCTTCGTGGCCTGGCGCTCGGCGTCGTTGAAGTAGGCGGGCACCGTGATGACGGCGTCGGTGACGCTCTCACCCAGGTACTGCTCCGCATCCCGCTTCAGCTTGGCCAGAATGCGCGCGCTGATCTCTTGCGGGGTGTACTTCTTGTC
>NCEJ01000250.1 GCA_002280615.1 Micrococcales bacterium 32-70-13
AGTGATGAGCGTGAAGGCGATCCGCCGCTTCACCGTCCGTACCGTTCTGCCCGCGTCGCTCGACGCCGTGTCGGCGCTCGCCGCCAACCTGCGCTGGTCGTGGCACGAGCCGACCAAGGCGCTCTTCGCGCGCATCGACCCGCAGCGCTGGGAGGAGCTCGACCACGACCCCGTCGCCCTGCTCGGCGCGGTCGACCCCGCCCGGCTCGAGGAGCTCGCGCATGACGCCGCCTTCATGGCCGACGCCGAGGCTCTGCGCGCCGACCTCACGGCCTACCTCGAGCAGCCGCGCTGGTACCAGTCGCTGCCCGACGCGCCCCAGCGCATCGCCTACTTCTCGCCCGAGTTCGGCATCGCCTCCGCCATTCCGCAGTACTCGGGCGGCCTCGGCATCCTCGCCGGCGACCACCTCAAGAGCGCGAGCGACCTCGGGCTGCCGCTCATCGGCGTGGGGCTCTTCTACCGCGCGGGCTACTTCCGTCAGGCGATCGACCGCGACGGTTGGCAGAAGGAGAGCTACCCGCTCATCGACCCCGACGGCCTGCCCATGCAGATGCTGCGCGAGCACGACGGCAGCTCCGTGCGCATCACCCTGAGCCTTCCCGGCGGCGAGGCCCTGCACGCGCGGGTCTGGCGCATGGACGTCGGTCGGGTCGTGCTGCTGCTGCTCGACACCGACATCCACGACAACAGCGACGAACTGCGGGGCGTCACCGACCGCCTGTACGGCGGGGGCGGTGAGCACCGCCTGCTGCAGGAGCTGCTGCTCGGCATCGGCGGCGTGCGCGCGATCAAGCGCTACCTCGACGTGACGGGCACCCCGGCACCCGAGGTCTTCCACACCAACGAGGGCCACGCGGGCTTCCTCGGCCTCGAGCGCATCAGCGACCTCATCGCCGAGGGCCTCACCTTCACCGAGGCGCTGCAGGTCGTCCGCGCTGGCACCCTCTTCACGACGCACACGCCCGTTCCTGCCGGCATCGACCGCTTCGACAGCGAGCTCATCGAGCGCTACTTCTCGACCGACCTACTTCCTGGCGTCACGGCGCCCGACGTGCTCGCCCTCGGCACCGAGGACTACGAGGGCGGCGACCCCGCCGTCTTCAACATGGCCGTCATGGGCCTTCG
>NCEJ01000251.1 GCA_002280615.1 Micrococcales bacterium 32-70-13
GCGGAGGCCGCGATCGCGCAGACGATCGGCAACCTGCGCCTGCTCGAGCAGGACCACGCGGAAGACATCGCCTCGGCGCAGGACTGGGGCCGCAAGGCCGTCGCCGCGAGCGCCAAGGCCGACGAGCTGCGCGCCGCCGGCAACACGGCCGACGCCGACAAGTTCGACAACCTCGCCAAGGTCGCCCTCGGCAAGCAGCTCTCGGCCGAGACCGAGGCGAAGGCCGTCGAGCCCACGATCACGAGCCAGAACGAGATCGTGAACCAGCTCAAGAGCGGCCTCGAGGCCATGAAGGGCAAGCTCGACCAGCTGCGCTCGCAGCGCGACCAGCTCATCGCCCGCGCCAAGATCGCCGACGCCCAGAACCAGGTCATCGACGCCGTCAAGAGCATCGACATCATGGACCCGACGAGCGAGCTGGGTCGGTTCGAGGAGAAGATCCGCCGCGAGGAGGCGAAGGTCATGGGCCGTCAGGAGCTCGCGGCCTCGACGCTCGACGCGCAGTTCGAGTCGCTCGAAGACGTCGGTGTCGAGCTCGAGGTCGAGGCCCGCCTCGCCGCGCTCAAGTCGGGCGGCCCGCAGCAGGCGATCGGCCAGTAGCGATCGACGTCACCCGCCCCCGCTGGCACGGGGTCGATCTCGCGCGCGGTCTCGCCGTGCTCGGCATGATGGCGGCCCACACGTGGCCGCGCGATGCCGAGCAGGGCGAGCTGCTCGTCGACGGGCGACCCTCCGTGCTCTTCGCCGTCGTCGCCGGCGTCGCGCTCGGTCTCGTCACCGGGGGCGACATCCCACCGACCGGTCGGCGCGGCGCCGCGCGCGGCCGCCTCGCGATCCGCGCCGCGGTGCTCGTCATCATGGGCCTGCTGCTCTGGATGCTCCCGAGCGGCATCGCGATCATCCTCGACTCGTACGGCCTCATGTTCCTGCTGCTCGTGCCGCTGCTGTTCGCGGGTCGTGCGACGCTCGCGGCCGTCGCCCTCGGATTCCTCGTCGCGGCACCGCTCGTGCGCGATCGGGTGGTCGAGCTGTCGGGGCTCGAGCCGACGGGGCCGCTCGCGCTCGGCGACGACCCCGGAGCGGTGCTCGTCGACTGGCTGCTCACGGGCTACTACCCCGCGCTGCT
>NCEJ01000088.1 GCA_002280615.1 Micrococcales bacterium 32-70-13
CGCGGGCTCACGGCCCTCGGCGCAGTAGGCCGCCTTCTGCTCCTCGGTGAGTTCGCGCTCCCAGTTGTCGTAGCCCTGCTTGGGGTCGCGGCCGAGCTCGAGGTTCTTCGCCTCGATCTCCTCCGCCGTCAGGAAGCTCTCGTAAAGGTGCCCGCTCGCGCGCAGCCGCTCGATGATGTCAGCGTAGATCGGTCCTCGCTGCGACTGCCGGTACGGCGGGTGCGGGCCGCCTGTCTCGACCCCTTCGTCCCACGAGATGCCGAGCCAGCGCAGGGCGTCGAGCAGCTGGTGATAGCTCTCCTCGCTGTCGCGCGCCCGGTCGGTGTCTTCGATGCGGAAGACCATGGTGCCGCCCGTGTGCTTCGCGTAGGCCCAGTTGAACAGGGCCGTGCGGATGAGCCCGACATGCGGGGTGCCGGTCGGCGAAGGGCAGAAGCGCACGCGCACGTCGGTGCTGGTCGCGGTCGAGAAGGCGGGGCTGGTCACAACGTTCGAGTCTAGGGCGCTCAGTTGTCTCGCGTTCCAGGGCTCACGCCCGCCGCGACGTCAGGGCCAGCGCGACGATGACGGTCGCCACGAGTGCCGTCGCCACGAACGAGAGGCCGCTGTACCCGAGCAGCGCCAGCACGACTCCCGCGAGAGCGCCCCCGACCGCGCCGCTGCCGCTCATCACGAGGTCGCTGCGCCCCTGCACGATCGTGCGCCGATCGGGAGCGGCCGACTCGGTGAGCAGGGCCGACCCCGCCACGGTGCTCGCACTCCAGCCGAGCCCGAGGACGATGAGCCCCGCGACGACCCAGCCCTCGCTCTCGGCACCGAAACCGGTCATCAGCAGGCTCGCCGCGAGCATCCCCTGCCCCAGGAGCACCGTCGCGCGACGACCGACGCGGTCGGCGAGGACGCCGAAGACGGGCGACAGCGCGTACATGCCGGCGATATGCAGGCTGATCGTGAACCCCACAATCACGAGGCTCGCCCCGTGCGCCGTCAAGTGAACAGGCGTCATCGCCATGACGGCCACCATCGTGGCGTGGCTGAGCGCGATCGAGAGCATCGCGAGGCGGATGCCCGGCCGGTCGTCCACCGCGACCTCGACTGTCGGCGCCGCGACGCCCGATCGATCCTCCTCCGCACGGGCGGCGCGCGCCCGCTCGAGCCGCCATGCCTCGGCGACCCGCAAGGGGTCGGGGCGCAGCCCCACGAGGTAGAGCACGGCGGCGAGCGACTGCGCGATCACCGTGAACAGGAAGGGGCCGCTCAGGTCAGGCAGGCCCAGGTACGCGCCCAGCGTCTCGCCCGGCCCGATGAGGTTCGGCCCCGATACCGCGCCGACCGTCGTCGCCCACACAACGAGCGAGAGGTCGCGCCCGCGCGTGGCTGCCGAGGCGAGGTCGACGGCTGCGAACCGCGAGTGAAGGTTCACGGCCGTGCCGCTGCCGATGAGCAGGATGCCGAGCAACAGCAGCGGGAAGCTCTGCAGCCCGGCCGCCGCCATCGAGATGACCGCCCCCGTCGCCGCCGTCAGGGCACCGGTCGCGAGCGCAGGCGCACGGCCCGTGCGCCGCGCGAGCCGCGCGAGCGGGATGGCCGCGAGGGCCGCCCCCAGGGTCACCGCGGTCGCCGCCATGCCGCTGAAGGCCGGCGAGCCCGAGACATCGGCGGCGAGGACCGCGCCGATCGAGAGCGTCGCACCCATGCCGAGCCCGGCGAGCACCTGGCCGACCATGAGCACGCCGCGCGTGCGGCGCTGAACAGCCGCGACAGACTCGGCGGTGAGCGCGAGGCCGGGGCCGGTGTCGAGGGCGCGATCGGTCGTCATGGCTCCATCATCCACCCGCGACCGGGCGAGAGGCCATCGCGCGCGACTCAGGCTGGGTCGACGCGGTCGTCGCGGTTCTTGGCGGGGTTGCGCAGCACGCCGATCCCCTCGATGCGGATCTCGATCGACTGGCCGTCGTGGAACCCGCCCCGACCGTCGGGCGTGCCGGTCATGATGATGTCGCCGGGCAGCAAGGTCCACGCGTCGCTCACGAACTCGATGATCTCGGGCACGCCGTGGATCATGTCGCGGGTGTTGCCGCTGCGCCGTGGCTCGCCGTCGACGAAGGTCGAGATCTCGAGCGCGGTCGGGTCAAGCTCTGTCTCGATGAAGGGGCCGATGGGTGCGAAAGTGTCATAGCCCTTCGCCCGGGCCCACTGCCCGTCGGCGAACATGACGTCGCGAGCCGACACGTCGTTGCCGATCGTGTAGCCGAAGACAACGTCGCGCCAGTTCTCCTTCTTGACGCGCTTCGCGATCTTCCCGATCACGATGACCAGCTCGCCCTCGTGCGTGATGCGGCCCTCGACGGGAGGGATGATGATGGGCTCATCGGGCCCGATGACAGCGGTGTTGGGCTTGAGGAAGATGAGCGGGTTCTCGGGCACTTCGTACTGCATCGTCTGCACGTGCGCCGCGTAGTTCATGCCGATGCAGACGACCTTCGATCTCGGGATGACCGGCGCGAGCAGGCGCACCGCGCTGAGCTTCACGCGCTCGCCCGTGGTCTCGTAGCCATGGAACATCGGGTCACCGGAGAGAACGACGAGCTCGTCGTCGTCGACGATGCCGAACTGGGGGTCTGCCCCGGTGCTGAAGCGCGCGATCTTCACGCGTTCAGCCTAACTGCACTGGCTCGGGGCGGCCCGGCCGCGGAGCCTCATCACTCAGCGCGACGTGACCACGTACGTCGCGGTGACGACGCCATCGCCGTCGGTCGCGACCGACAGGTCGACGCGATACGACGGACTCGAGTACGCCCCGTAGCCGCTCCCCGCATCGCTCGAGACCCCGGAGGCCGCGTAGCCGGCCTGCTCGAGCGCCGCGGCGGCCTCCGCGAAGCCCTGACCGGCATCGAGCTGCGTGCGCACGACCCAGCCGGAACCCTCAGGGCCCGCTCCTCCCCCGAGCACGGTGCCAGTAAGAGGCACCTCGGTCGGGAAGCTCGCGGGCACCTGGCCGTCACCCGTGAGCTCGACACCGCCGAGCACGTCGTCGACGAGGCCCCTGATCTGCTCATCGATGCCGCCGACCAGCTGGTCGACGCCCTGCTGCACGAGCCCCTCGACGATGTTGTCGAGCGGGGTGCCCGTGCTGCACGCGGCAGTGCCGGTCACGAGCGCGAGCGAGATCACCGCGACGGCGACGATGCGACGGGGGTGCGAGCGAGTCATTGATGCTCCAGACGGGTCGGGCCCGGGCCGCTGGTCGGCCCTAAGCGTTCTGCTTCTTCAAGCGCGAGGTCGCCCGTGCACGCAGGGTCTGGTCCAGCTCGACCTTGCGAATGCGCACGATCTCGGGCGTCACCTCGACGCACTCGTCCTCGCGCGCGAACTCGAGGCACTCCTCGAGTGTGAGCTGCCGCGGCGGCGTGAGGCGCTCCAGTTCCTCCGCGGTCGACGAGCGAATGTTGTTGAGCTTCTTCTCTTTCGTGATGTTGACATCCATGTCGTCGGCGCGCGAGTTCTCGCCCACGACCATGCCCTCGTAGACCTCGTCGGTCGGCTTCACGAAGAACGACATGCGCTCCTGCAGCGCCATCATGGCGTTGCTCGTCACGACGCCCGAGCGGTCGGCCACGATCGAGCCGTTGTTGCGCGACACGATCGACCCGGCCCAGGGCTCGTAGCCGTGCGCGATGGCGTTCGCGATGCCCGTACCGCGCGTAGTGGTGAGGAACTCGGTGCGGAACCCGATGAGACCGCGGCTCGGCACGATGAACTCCATGCGCACCCAGCCGGTGCCATGGTTGGTCATGCCCTCCATGCGGCCGCGGCGGGCGGCGAGCAGCTGCGTGATCGCGCCGAGATACTCCTCGGGCGCATCGATCGTGAGGTTCTCGAACGGCTCGTGCAGCTTGCCGTTGATCGTCTTGGTGACCACCTGCGGCTTGCCGACCGTGAGCTCGAAGCCCTCGCGGCGCATGTTCTCGACGAGGATCGCGAGCGCGAGCTCGCCACGCCCCTGCACCTCCCACGCATCGGGCCGGCCGATGTCGACCACGCGGATCGACACGTTGCCGATGAGCTCGCGGTCGAGGCGGTCTTTCACCATACGGGCGGTGAGCTTGTGGCCCTTGACCTTGCCCACGAGCGGCGACGTGTTGGTGCCGATGGTCATCGAGATCGCCGGCTCGTCGACGGTGATGGCCGGGAGCGGGCGGATGTCGTCGAGGTCGGCGATCGTCTCACCGATCGTGATGTCTTCGATGCCCGCGATGGCGACGATGTCGCCCGCCATCGCCGACTCGGCGGGGTAGCGCTCGAGCGCGCGGGTCTTCAGCAGCTCGGTGATGCGCATCGAGCTGTGCGTGCCGTCGTGGCGCACCCAGGCGACCTGCTGGCCCTTCTTGAGCGTGCCGTTGAAGATGCGAAGCAGGGCGATGCGACCGAGGAAGGGGCTCGCGTCGAGGTTCGTGACGTGCGCCTGCAGCGGGTGCTCGTCGTCGTAGCTCGGCGCAGGGATGTGCTGCAGGATCGCCTCGAAGAGCGGCTCGAGGTCGTCGTTGTCGGGCAGGCTGCCGTCGGCGGGACGATTGCGGCTGGCCGCGCCGGCGCGACCGGATGCGTAGATGACCGGGAGGTCGAGGATCGCGTCGACATCGAGGTCGGGCACCTCGTCTTGCAGATCGCTCGCCAACCCCAGCAATAGGTCGTGGGTCTCCTCCTCGACGGCCTCGATGCGGGCATCCGGCCGGTCGGTCTTGTTGACGAGCAGGATGACCGGGAGCTTCGCCGCGAGCGCCTTGCGCAGCACGAAGCGGGTCTGGGGCAGCGGGCCCTCGCTCGCGTCGACGAGCAGCACGACGCCGTCGACCATGCTCAGGCCGCGCTCGACCTCGCCGCCGAAGTCGGCGTGACCGGGGGTGTCGATCACGTTGATCGTGATCTCGGCGCCCTGGGCGTGCGTGCCCTTGTACGTCACCGCCGTGTTCTTGGCGAGGATGGTGATGCCCTTCTCGCGCTCGAGATCGTTCGAGTCCATCGCCCGGTCTTCGAGGTGGGCGTGGGCGGCGAACGAGTCGGTCTGACGCAGCATGGCGTCGACGAGGGTGGTCTTGCCGTGGTCG
>NCEJ01000089.1:0-3450 GCA_002280615.1 Micrococcales bacterium 32-70-13
GACGCGCGACGTCGACGTGCCGCTCGTCGCCGCGTGGTTCTTCTACTACGCCGGCTGGGCCGACAAGCTCGAGCACGCCGGCCTCGGGCCGAGCCCGCGCGCGCTCGGCGTGGCCGCGCAGGTGATCCCGTGGAACTTCCCGCTGCTCATGCTCGCGTGGAAGATCGCCCCGGCTCTCGCCGCTGGCAACACCGTGGTGATCAAGCCCGCCGAGACGACCTCGCTCACGGCCATGCTGTTCGCCGAGATCCTGCAGCAGGCCGACCTCCCGAAGGGTGTCGTCAACATCGTCACCGGCCCCGGCTCGACGGGCCAGGCGCTCGTGACGCACGACGACGTCAACAAGGTCGCCTTCACGGGCTCGACGAACGTCGGCCGGATGATCGCGCGCCAGGTCGCCGGTACGCAGAAGCGCCTCACGCTCGAGCTCGGCGGCAAGGCCGCCAACATCGTGTTCGACGACGCGCCCATGGATCAGGCGATCGAGGGCATCGTCAACGGCATCTTCTTCAACCAGGGCCACGTCTGCTGCGCGGGCTCGCGCCTGCTCGTGCAGGAGAACGTGCACGACGAGGTCATCGACCGCCTCAAGCAGCGGCTCTCGACGCTGCGCATGGGCGACCCGCTCGACAAGAACGGGCGAGAGCGAGGGCGCCGAGCGCTGGACGGCCGACTGCCGCATCCCCGACAAGGGCTTCTGGTTCGCCCCGACGATCTTCACCAAGGTGAGCGCGGCACACGCGATCGCGCGGGAAGAGATCTTCGGACCCGTGCTCTCGGTGCTGACCTTCCGCACGCCCGCCGAGGCGATCACGAAGGCGAACAACACGCCCTACGGACTCTCGGCCGGCATCTGGACGGAGAAGGGCAGCCGCATGCTCGCGCTTGTCGACCAGCTTCGCGCCGGAGTGGTGTGGGCGAACACGTTCAACCGCTTCGACCCCGCGTCGCCGTTCGGCGGCTACAAGGAGTCGGGCTACGGCCGCGAGGGCGGCCGTCACGGGCTCGCCGCCTACCTGGAGGCGAGCGGGTGGGATGCTCCTGCCGCGTTGAGCGCGGCATCCAGCGCCCCTGCCTCTGCGTCTGCCGCGAAACCTGCCCGCAAGACCCGGAAGGCGGTCGCGAAGTGAGCCGGCTCACCGTTCCCAAGACCTACAAGCTCTACATCGGCGGAAAGTTCCCGCGCAGCGAGAGCGGCCGCACCTACGAGGTCGTCGCCGCTGACGGGGCGTTCCTCGCCAACGCCGCGAAGGCCTCGCGCAAGGACGCCCGCGACGCCGTGGTCGCCGCGCGCGCGGCGGTCGGCGGCTGGGCGGGCGCGACGGCCTACAACCGCGGCCAGGTGATCTACCGCATCGCCGAGCTGCTCGAGGGGCGTCGCGCGCAGTTCGTCGACGAGATCGCGTCGTCGGAGGGCGTCAGCGCCGCCGAGGCGGGTGCGCAGGTCGACCTCGCGATCGACGTGTGGGTCTGGTACGCCGGCTGGGCCGATAAGTACGCGCAGGTCGCGGGCAACGCGAACCCCGTGTCGGGCCCGTACTTCAACCTCTCGGTGCCCGAGCCGACGGGCGTCGTGGCCTCGGTCGCGCCGCAGGGGGTCGCGGGCGGCTCGCTGCTCGGCCTGGTGTCGGTGATCGCGCCGATCGTCGTGAGCGGCAACACCGTCGTCGTCGTGGCCGATGAGCGCGCGCCGCTGTCGGCGATCTCGCTCAGCGAGGTGCTCGCGACCTCGGATGTTCCCGGGGGCGTCATCAACCTGCTCACGGGCTCGCCCGCCGAGATCATGCCGTGGCTCGCCGCGCACGCCGACGTCAACGCGCTCGACCTCACCGGGGCCGGCTCGATCGACGGTGCGAAGGGCGAGACGTGGGTCGACCTGCAACTCGCGGCGGCCGAGACGCTCAAGCGCGTCTTGGCACCCGTGGCGGGCATCCCGCGCCCGGCGCTCGAGCGCATCACGGCTTTCGTCGAGACGAAGACCGTCTGGCACACCAAGTCGATGCTCTAGCCGCACGACCCGCTGCCGTATTGCCGCCCCGCGCCGCCGATCTCCACAATTCAGGAGATCGCGACGCGGGGCGCGGTCGTGGAGCGCTCCCACGGCGTGTCGGAGAACCTGAGTCTTCGCGACTCCTGAATTGTGGAGAACCTCGTGCACGAGGGCGACGAGGGCGGCGTTCACCGGGGTGGGGGCGCCGTGCTGCGCGCCGAGGGCTACCACCGCCCCGTTGATCGCGTCGATCTCGGTCGTGCGGCCGCGGCGGATGCTCTGCAGCATCGACGCGGGGTTGGGCACGTCGCCCATTCCGGCGGCGAGTAGTTCGGCGAGCTCGGCGGCCGCCGCCGTGCCACCCGCGCGCACGCGGGCGACGGCCCCGGCATCCACCGCCCCGATGCGGCCCCAGGCGACCTGGGCCGCGTCGCCGACCGCGACGGTCTCGACCAAGCCGCGCGCGAGGACGGCCCGCAGCGCGGGGTCGGCGACCGTCTGCTGCACGCTGAGGCCCGTGATCGCGGGCAGGGCGTTGACCTGGTTGACGAGCAGCTTCGTGAACTGGGCGCCGTGGATGTCGTCGGCGATGACGAGCTCGGCGGGCAGCGTGGCGCGCAGCAGCGGCTCGGCGACCGCGACCGCGGCCGGGTCGCCGCCGAGCGTGAGGCCGTTCGGGCCGGTCACGGTGATGCGGCCGGGGCCCGTGAGGCTCACGGCGAAGAGCGCCAGGCCGATGGCGACGGGGGAGTGCGGCAGGGCATCCCGCACCGCCTGCTCGCCGCCGAGGCCGTTCTGCAGCACGAGCACTGCGGTGCCGTCGTGCTCCGCCCAGGGGGTGAGGGCCGCGGCCGAGTCGTGCGCCTTCGTCGCGAGCACGAGCAGATCGAGGGGCTGGCTCGGGATGCTCTCCACGAGCTCGACCGCCGCGACCCACTCGCCCCAGCCGCCGTCAACCTGAACCCCGGCGCGGGCGATAGCCTCCGCGTGCTCGCCGCGCGCGGTCACGAGCACCTCGTGCCCCGCGCGCGCGGCCAGTGCGGCCAGGAGGCCGCCGACCGCGCCCGCTCCGATGACCGCGATGCGCATGCCCGCCAGCCTAAGCGCGCGGGCCGCGGCGGCCGAGCGCCTCGCGCCCGCGCCGGGCCCCGCGCCCGCTACCGTGGAGTCGTGCCCACCGGACTGCTGCTCGTCGACAAGCCGCAGGGTCTCACGAGCCACGACGTCGTCGCGCGTGCGCGCCGCGCCCTCGGCACCCGCAAGGTCGGCCACGCCGGCACGCTCGACCCGATGGCGACGGGCCTGCTCACGCTCGGAGCCGACGCCGCCACGCGCCTGCTCACCTACCTGGTCGGCCTCGACAAGACCTACGAGACGACCATGCGGCTTGGGTTAGCGACGACGACCGACGACGCCGAGGGCGAGGTTGTCAGCACGGCCGAGCCCGCGGCGATCGCGGC
>NCEJ01000089.1:3462-14149 GCA_002280615.1 Micrococcales bacterium 32-70-13
ATCGACTGCAGCTCGGGCACCTACATCCGCGCCCTCGCGCGCGACCTCGGCGCGGCCCTCGGCATCGGCGGGCACCTCACGGCGCTGCGGCGCACGCGCGTGGGGCCATTCGAGGTCGCCGACGCCGTGAGCCTCGAGGCCCTGGCCGAGCAGGGCGCGAGCCTGCTCGCCAGCCCCGCCGCGGTCGCCGAACGGCTGTTTCCGGTGCTCGAGGTCGACGCCGCGCAGGCCCGCGACCTCGGGCACGGCAAGCTGCTCGCCCTGCCGCAGCACCCCGACGCCGAGCCGGTCGCCGCGATCGAGCGGGGAACAGGTGACGAGCATCCCGACCGCCTCGTCGCCCTCATCAGCGTGCGTCAGGGGCGCGGCCGTACGCTGGTCGGGTTCCCGATCGAGCAGCAGGAGGCAGCAGAGTGATCGAGTGGTTCACCACGATCGCCATCATCGTGTCCGTCGTCGCGGGGCTGGCCGCCCTCGTGCTCGGCGGCATCGGCCGGAAGCCCGACGACTTCAGCGTGCTGCCCACGGCGGCCGTGGCGCTCGTGCTGCTCGTGCAGATCGTGATCGGCATCGTGGCGCCGTTCGTGGGCAACGAGCCGACCGGCGACATCGTCGAGTGGTGGATTTACCTCGTCGTCGCCCTCGTGCTGCCCGTCGCGGCGATCGTGTGGGCGCTCGTCGACCGCACGCGCTGGGCGACCGTCGTCATGGGCGTCGCGAGCCTTGCCGTCGCGGTCATGGTGTTCCGCATGAACCAGATCTGGTTCGTGCAGGGGGTCGCGCTCGTCAGCTAGAGCGCGTCGATCGCCCGCGGCGGCCGCGGCCTCGTCGTCGCGCGGGGTGTCGCCGATGATCACGAGGGTCTCGCCGGGCAGCGCCTCACGCGCCGCGCGGGTGATCTCGCTGCGCTCGCGCGCCGTCGCGCCGAAGAACGAGCGGTCCCAGTCGAACCACTCCGGCCCGAGCCCGGCGCCCTCGAGCTTGACGCGAGCACGCACGAGCGAGTTGCCCGTCAGCAGCGCGTTGTGCCAGCCGCGGGCGGCGACCGCGGTGAGAGCATCCACGACGCCCGGAGCGGGCTCGCGCCGATCGCCCGCCTGCGCGCGCTCGATCGAGAGCTCGTCGAGCGTCTCGCGGGCGCGCTCGTGCCAGCTGTCGTCGTAGCCGAAGTGGGCGAGGATCTCGCTGAGGATGAGCCCGTCGGGCTTGCCGTGCGTGCGCGGCATCGGCGGGTGCAGCTCTCGGCCCACGGTGCGCTCGACGGCCGTGTGGTACAGCTCGCCGCCGCCCGAGTACGCGTTGAGCAGGAGGGTCCCGTCGACGTCCCAGAGGATGGTGGTGGTCACGGCTCCATGCTGTCAGAGGCAGGGCTGGGCACCCGACCGACGTGTCGAGTGAGCACCGGGATCAGGTCGGCCGAGTCGGCGGCGATGCCGTGGAGGATCGACGAGTCGAGCCGGCTCTGCCAGGGCAGGCCGATCCAGTACAGGCCCGCGACCGGCGAGACGCCACCCTCGTGCAGCGGGGCGCCGTAGTCGGTGAGCGCGCCCTCGACCTGCACGAAGGGGTAGTGCGTGCGGAACCCCGTCGCCCAGAGCACCGCGTCGACCTCGAGCGTCGACCCGTCGGCGAGCACGAGCGACCGCGCGCGAGCATCCATGACGCGGCTGGTTCGCAGGGCGAGGCGGCCCGTGCGCACGGCGCGTTTCGCCTCGGTGCCCAGGATGCCGTCGCCGCGCGAGTGGATGTACCGACTGATGCGGCTCTCGGCCGGCGAGCTGAGGATGCCGAGCAGTTTCAGCGGCCAGTAGACGGTGAGGCCGAGGATGCGCTCGGGGATGAACCACGGCTTCTGCGGCGCGACCATCGTCACGCGGCGGGCGGGGTCGGAGTCGGCGAGCTCGACCGCGAGCTGCGCCGCCGAGTTGCCGCCCCCGACGACGGCGATGCGGCCGTGCGGCAGGTCGTCGGGGCAGTCGTAGGCGCTCGAGTGCAGCTGCGCGACGCTCGTGTCGAGCCCGGCGCCGACGCGGGGGATGCGCGGGTACTGGAACGGCCCTGTCGCGATGACGACCGCGCGCGCCCGCACGGGGCCGCGGCTCGTCTCGGCGACGAACTCATCGCCGTCCCGCGTGATCGCCGTGACGCGCGTTGCGTGCACGACGGGGAGCGCGTGCGCGGCGGCGTAGCGCTCGAGGTAGTCGGCGAGCTGCTCGCGCGTCGGGTAGTAGCCCGTCGACCGCGGCAGTGGCAGCCCGGGCAGCGCCGCGAACCGGCGCGGCGTGAACAGCACGAGGCTGCGCCAGCGGGTCCGCCACACATCACCCGTGCGCGCGCGGTCGTCGACGATCACGAACCCGATGCCGGCCTCGCGCAACCGGTATCCCGTGCCGAGGCCCGCTTGCCCCCCGCCCACGACGAGCACATCGACACGGTCGGGCAGCTGCGCCTGCTGATCCATGGTCTCCACTCAGAGTCTTCGGTGCCGAGCCCGTCACCGTGCGCCCGCATCTCCACAATTCAGGAGTTCGGGATGCTGAGCCCTCGCGACACGCCCGGCAGGGCATCCCGAGCCCTCGTCGGCGGGCCCGACTCCTGAATTGTGGAGGCCGCGCCTGGGAGGATGGGGGCGTGCCCAGCGCCCTGCCCCTCGCCGACCCGGCCCCCGACGACGGGATGCTGCCGCCGAGCGTGCTCGCGGGCGCCGAGCAGCGCGACCTCGGTGTGTACCTGCACGTTCCGTTCTGCCGCGTGCGCTGCGGCTATTGCGACTTCAACACGTACACGGCCGACGAGGTGCGCGGCGTCAAGCAGAGCGACTTCGCCGACCAGGCGATCGCCGAGGTGCGCCTCGCGGCCCGGGTCATGCGAGACGCAGGCCTGCCGCCGCGCCGCGCCCGCACGGTGTTCTTCGGCGGCGGCACGCCGACCCTGCTGCCGGCCGACGATCTCACGCGCATGCTCGACGCCGTGCGCGAAGCCCTCGGGCTTGCCGACGATGCCGAGATCACGACCGAGGCGAACCCCGACTCGATCGACGCCGCGGGTCTCGAGCGGCTCGCTGCGGCCGGTTTCACGCGCGTGAGCGTCGGCATGCAATCGGCCGTGCCGCACGTGCTCGCCGTGCTCGAGCGCACGCACGATCCCGAGAACGTGCCGCGCGTCGTCGCGGCCGCGAAGGCAGCGGGCCTCGCCGTGAGCCTCGACCTCATCTACGGCACGCCAGGCGAGACCGAGGCCGACTGGCACCGCAGCCTCGACGCCGCGCTCGCGGCCGAGCCCGACCACCTGAGCGCCTACGCGCTCATCGTCGAGCCCGGCACGAAGCTCGCCCGCCAGGTGCTGCACGGGCAGGTGCCGCCCGTCGACGACGACCTGCACGCCGTGCTCTACGAGGCGTTGGATGCCCGGCTCGCCGCCGCCGGCTACGACTGGTACGAGGTCAGCAACTGGGCACGCACCCCCGACCAGCGCTCGCGCCACAACCGCGCCTACTGGACCGGGCAGGACTGGTGGGGCGTCGGCCCCGGTGCGCACAGCCACGTCGGCGGCCTGCGCTGGTGGAACGTCAAGCACCCCGCCGCCTACGCCGACCGGCTCGCGCACGGGCTCAGTCCAGCCGCCGGCCGCGAGACCCTCGACGACGAGACCCGCCGCGTCGAGCGCGTGCTGCTCGAGGTGCGCTTGCGCGAGGGGCTGCTGGTGGATGCTCTCACCCCGCTCGGGCGTCGCGCGGTCGCCGGGCTCATCGCCGACGAGCTCGTCGAGCCGGGGCCCGCGCTGCGCGGCACGATCGTGCTCACGCTGCGTGGGCGCCTGCTCGCCGACGGCGTCGTGCGCCGCCTGCTGCCCGACTGAGGCGGGCTACTTGATGAACGGGATCGTGAGCGGGTAGGTGTACGCCTCGCCCCGGTTGGCCGCGAGTGCGGCGATGATGGAGAACACGACGATGAGCACGCTCACGGCGATGATGATGAAGAAGCCGATGAGGACGAACACCGTGATGCCGCCGATCGCCGCCGCGATGATCATCGTCAGCTGGAAGTTGAGGGCCGTGGCGGTGTGACCGCGCACGAAGGGCCCGCGGTTGCCGAGCACGAGGAACCCGATGAGGGCCGGCACGAAGCCGAAGAAGATGCCGCCGACGTGCACGAGGGTCGCCCACAGCTTCTCGTCGGCGGGGCTCATGGGCTGGGGGGTGGTGGCGTACGGGTTCACGGGAGGCTGATCAGACATGCGCTCATTAAACACCCGAGGGGCCCGACCGCATCGGCCGGGCCCCTCGGGATGGGGTCGAGCAGCGCCTACTTGATGAGGCGGATCGAGACGGGGTAGCGGTAGTTGATGCCGTCCTTCGCCTTGACGAAGCCGAGGATCGAGAAGATCACCGCGGCGATCCAGACCAGCGGCACGAGGAAGGTGATGAGCCCACCGAGGCCGAACGTGACGGCGCCGAGGATGACACCGAGGAGGTTCAGCGCCACGTAGGCGATCGTGACGGTGATCTGGAAGTTCAGCGCCTCTTTCGCCTCAGCGTTCGTGAACGAGCCGCGGTCCTTGAACACCAGCCAGATGATCAGCGCGGGCAGGAAGCCGAGAACACCGCCGAGGTGCGCGAACGACGCCCACTGGCGGTCCTCCGCCTCGGTGAGCGGGGCGGCCGGCTGGGGAGCGGCGGGGGGAGGGGTCTGGTCGGTCATGGGTACTGCCTTTCGATGATCCTGCGGCGAACATTGGTCCCGGGGTGGAGCACGAGGCAAACCTAGCGCCCGAGCATCCCGCAGGCAATGAGTAGCGATGCGCAACGCGGGGTAGAATTGGCAGTCCGTGGGAGCGAGTGCCAGAGTGTGTCGCCCACTGACGATGACAGACGGGGGGAGGAGCGCCATGGTCTCGGAACGCGCCCTGCACGTGCTGCGCGCGATCGTGCACGACTACGTCGCCTCGCGCGAGCCCGTCGGCTCGAAGGCGATCGTCGACCGCCACCAGTTCGGTGTGTCAGCCGCGACCATTCGCAACGACATGGCGCTGCTCGAAGAGGAAGAGCTCATCACGGCGCCGCACACCTCGTCGGGGCGCGTGCCGACCGACAAGGGCTACCGCGTCTTCGTCGACCAGTTCGCCGACCTGCGGCCCCTCAGCGCCGCGCAGCGCCAGGCGATCGCGGCCTTCCTCGACCAGTCGGTCGACCTCGACGACGTCTTCGCGCGCACCGTGCGGCTGCTCTCGCACCTCACGAACCAGGTCGCGCTCGTGCAGTACCCCGCCCTCGGCAACGCGCGCGTGCGCCACATCGAGCTCGTGCCGATGAGCGCGACGCGCCTCATGACCGTGTTCATCACCGACGGCGGCCGCGTCGACCAGCGCATCATCGAGCTGCCCCTCGAGGCCGATGAGGCTTTCGTCGGCGAGCTGCGCGCCAAGCTCAACGCAGCGCTCGCCGGCCAGGTGCTGAGCGAGGTGCCCCAGGTGGCCGCCTCGCTCGCCGAGCGCTTCGCGCCCGACCGCCGCGAGGCCGTCGGCGTCGTCTCCGAGGCCCTCCTGGGCCACGTGGATGCGCATCGCACCGATCGCCTCGTCATGGCGGGGGCGGCCAACCTCGTGCGCACCGAGGGCGACTTCGCGGGCAGCGTCTACCCCGTGCTCCCGCGAGAACGCGGAGGCGCTCAAGGAGACCGCGGTCGTGACGAGCGCCTACCGCGTCGGCACCGACAGCACGGCCAAGCTCGGGGTGCTCGGCCCCACCCGCATGGACTACTCGAACAACATGGCAGCAGTGCGCGCCGTAGCCCGCTACGTCTCGCGCCTGCTCGGTGAGGAATAAGTGGCAGACCACTACGAGGTGCTTGGCATCGACCGGCAGGCGAGCGCCGACGACATCAAGAAGGCCTACCGCCGACTGGCGCGCGAGCTGCACCCCGACGTGAACCCGAGCGCCGACGCGGCCGAGCGGTTCAAGCAGGTCACGCACGCCTACGACGTGCTGAGCGACCCGCAGCAGCGTCAGCAGTACGACCTCGGCGGGTCGGGAGGCTTCGGCGGAGCATCCGGATTCGGCGGCTTCGGCGACATCTTCGACACCTTCTTCGGCGGCGGCCAGCAGCAGCGCGGGCCGCGCAGCCGGCGCGAGCGGGGGCAGGATGCCCTGCTACGGGTCGAGGTCGAGCTCGACGAGATCGTCTTCGGCACCACGCGGCAGCTCGAGGTCGACACCGCCATCCTCTGCGCGACGTGCGAGGGCAGCTGCTGCTCGCCCGGCACGAGCCCGCAGACGTGCGACATCTGCCGCGGCTCGGGCCAGATCCAGCGCACCGTGCGCAGCCTGCTCGGCAACGTGCTCACCTCGAGCCCGTGCGGCACGTGCCGCGGCTACGGCACCGTCATCCCGAGCCCGTGCCCGACGTGCGCCGGCCAGGGGCGCGTGCGGGCGCGCCGCGCGATCCCCGTCGACATCCCCGCCGGCGTCGACACCGGCGTGCGCATCCAGCTCCCCGGCCAGGGCGAGGTCGGCCCCGCGGGCGGGCCCAACGGCGACCTCTTCCTCGAGATCAAGGTCGCGACCCACGAGACCTTCAGCCGCAACGGCGACGACCTGCTCGCCACGGTCGAGGTGCAGATGACCGACGCCATTCTCGGCACGACCGTGACCCTGCCCGGCCTCGACGGCGACGTCGCTGTCGAGATCAAGCCCGGCACGCAGAGCGCCGAGATCATCACCGTGAAAGAGCGCGGCATCACGCGCCTCCGCGGTTCGGGCCGCGGCGACCTCAAGATCGGCGTGCAGGTCGTGACCCCCGTGCGGCTCAACAGCAAAGAGACCGAGCTCATCCGGCAGTTCGCCTCGAGCCGCCGGCCCGTGCCGCCGCAGTTCGCGACCTTCCAGCAGGGCATCTTCGCCAAGCTGCGCGACCGCTTCCTCAACCTCTAGGGGTCGCTGTCGTGCACGGGGTCGTGACGGCCGTCGAGCCGGGCGACGTCGCACTCGCGATCGACCGGGTCGAGCGCTACGAGCGGGCCGTGCCGGGCATCCACCTCGTGCAGGCGCTCGCGAAGGGAGACCGCGACGAGCTCGCCGTGCAGGCCGCGACCGAGCTCGGCGTCGACGGCGTCATCCCGTGGGCGTCGGCCCGCAGCGTCTCACGGTGGGACTCCGCGAAGGCCCTCAAGAACCGCGAGCGCTGGCAGACGATCGCGCGTGAGGCCACGAAGCAGTCGGTGCGGCCGTGGATGCCCGTGGTCGAGCCCCTCGCGACGACCGCGCAGCTCGCCGCCCGCGCCCCGCAGTCGACCGTGCTCGTGCTCGACCCCACCGGCGAGCACGCGCTCACCGCGCTGACCCCGGCCGAGCTCGGCCAGCGCGACGTGCTCATCGTCGTCGGCCCCGAGGGCGGCATCGCCCCGGAGGAGCGGGATGCCCTGCTCGCCGCGGGCGCCCGCAGCGTGCGCCTCGGCGCGAGCGTGCTGCGCACCTCGACCGCGGGCCCCGCCGCGATCGCCGTGCTCTCGGCGACCCTCGGCCGGTGGTGAGCGGCACCGCACGGCCCCGCCGCGCAACCCCCGGCGCCGCCTCAGGGCCGCGCTCTAGACTGGGCGCATGAGCAGCACCGATCCGTCGATCGCCGAGCCGTCGATCTTCACGCGCATCATCGCGCGCGAGATCCCCGCCGACATCGTGCACGAGACCGACACGGTCATCGCGTTCCGCGATATCGCGCCGAAGGCGCCCGTGCACCTGCTCGTCGTGCCGAAGACCACGCGCTATCGCGACGTCGCCGAGCTCGCCGCGGGCGACCCCGGGCTACTCGCCGACGTGGTCGCGACGGCCCACCTGCTTGCGAACGAGCACGCCGACGGGAACTTCCGGCTCGTCTTCAACACCGGCGCGAACGCCGGGCAGACCGTCTTCCACGTGCACGCCCATGTGCTCGCGGGGGGCCTGACGGAAGGGTCTCTTGCCCACTGACGATTCGGCGCGCGAGGAGCGCGCCCGCGAGCAGCTCGATGTCGACGGCGTCGCCATGGTGCGGCTGCTCGGCCCGCACGACCGCCTGCTGTCGACGGTCGAGAAGCAGTACCCGCTCGTCGACGTGCACGTGCGCGGCAACCAGATCACGCTCGAAGGCGACCCCGCCCAGGTGGCCGCGGCCCGTCGCCTCGTCGACGAGCTGCTCGTCATGGTGCGCGGCGGCCACGACCTCGGCGAGGTCGAGGTGACGAGTTCGGCCCGCATCCTCGAGCAGGGAGCCGGCAGCCCCGCGGAGGTGCTGAGCCAGGCCATCCTCACGAGCCGCGGCAAGAGCATCCGCCCCAAGACGCTCGGCCAAAAGGCCTACGTCGACGCGATCGACGTGCACACGATCGTCTTCGGCATCGGCCCTGCCGGCACCGGCAAGACCTACCTCGCCATGGCGAAGGCCGTGCAGGCGCTCACGCGCAAGGAGGTCGACCGCATCATCCTGACGCGGCCCGCCGTCGAGGCGGGGGAGCGCCTGGGCTTCCTGCCCGGCACGCTCACCGACAAGATCGACCCCTACCTGCGGCCGCTCTACGACGCGCTCAACGAGATGATGGACCCGGAGCTCGTGCCCAAGCTGCTCGCGAGCGGCGTCGTCGAGGTGGCCCCGCTCGCCTACATGCGCGGGCGCACGCTCAACAACGCGTTCATCGTGCTCGACGAGGCCCAGAACACGTCCCCTGAGCAGATGAAGATGTTCCTCACACGCCTCGGCTTCGGCTCGAAGATCGTCGTCACGGGCGACATCACGCAGATCGACCTGCCGACGGGCGCGAGCGGGCTGCAGCTCGTCACGCGCGTGCTCGACGACATCGACGACATCCACTTCGCGCGGCTGACCTCGGAGGACGTCGTGCGCCACTCGCTCGTCGGCCGCATCGTGGATGCGTACACGAAGTACGACGCCGAGAAGCAGGCGCGGCAGTACGCGCGCGAGAACGGCCTGCCCGACCCCGTCGAGGGCGCCAACCGCGAGGAGCGCCGCCGCGGGCTGCCGCGCGACCGCGCGATCCGTCGCCCCCGACCCGGAGCCGGAGGCCGCTGAGCATGGCCGTCGAGATCAACAACGAGTCGGGCATCCCCGTCGAGGAGGACTCGCTGCAGCGCCTCGCCCTGCACGCCTTCGAGTTCCTCAACGTGCACCGCGACGCCGAGCTCGCGATCGTGCTCGTCGACGAGGCCGCGATCGAGCAGCTGCACGTGCAGTGGATGGACGAGCCCGGCCCCACCGACGTGCTGAGCTTCCCGATGGACGAGCTGCGCCCCGGCAGCGACGACGAGCCGACGCCGCCCGGGCTGCTCGGCGACATCGTGCTGTGCCCGCAGGTCGCCATCCAGCAGGCCGAGGCCGCCGGGCATTCGACCCAGGACGAGCTGCTGCTGCTGACGACCCACGGAATCCTGCACCTGCTGGGCTTCGACCACGCCGAGCCGGAGGAGGAGAAGGAGATGTTCGGCATCCAGCGCGACATCCTCGTGAGCTTCACCCTGGCCGAGCGGGGTCGTCGCCGATGACCGCGACGCTGCTCTTCTTCCTCGCGGCCGGCCTGCTCGTCGCGATCGGCGGCCTGCTCGCCTCGATCGACGCCGCGCTCGGGGTCGTGAGCCGCATCGAGCTCGTCGACATCGCCGCCAGCCGCAAGCGCCCCGCGCGGCTGCACGCCGTCGCCGCCGACGTCGGCGCGCACGTCAATGCCCTCAACTTCCTCCGCATCGTCGCCGAGACGATCGCGGCCGTGCTCGTCACGATCGGCTTCGCCACGCTCATCGACGAGTGGTGGTGGGTGCTGCTCATCAGCGCGGGCATCATGATCGGCGTCTCGTTCATCCTCGTCGGGTCGAGCCCGCGCTCGGTCGGCCGCGCGCACCCGCGCGCGATGCTCGGCACCTTCGACTGGCTCATCCGCGGCGTGCGCCTGCTCACGGGCCCGCTCGCCGATGCGCTCGTCGTGCTCGGCAACCGCGTCACGCCCGGGCGCCCCTCCAGCGCGAGCTTCTCGAGCGAGGAGCAGCTGCTCAACATGGTCGACGAGGCCACCGAGCTCGACGTGCTCGAAGAGGAGGATCGCGAACTCATCCACTCGATCTTCGAGTTCAACGACACGATCGTGCGCGAGGTCATGGTGCCGCGCACCGACATGATCGTGCTCGAGCAGGGTGCGACCGTCGCCGAGGCGATGAGCCTCTTCCTCAGCCGCGGTGTCTCGCGCGTGCCCGTCGTCGGCGAGAGCACCGACGAGGTGCTCGGCGTCGTCTACCTGCGCGACGCCTCGCGCCTGACCCTCATCGAGGAGCTCGTCGGCGAGATCGTCGACGAGTACGACCGCGAGTCGGCCGACAGCGAGCGGCTCGGTGAGAACAGCTTCCGCGTGAGCGCTCGCATGCCCGTCGACGAGCTCGGCGACCTCTTCGGCATCGAGCTCGACGACGACGACGTCGACTCGGTCGGCGGCCTGCTCGCGAAGCACCTCGGGCGCCTGCCCGTGCGGGGCTCGACCGTCACGATCGACGGCCTGCACCTCACCGCCGAGCGCACCGAGGGCCGCCGCAAGCGCGTCGTCACGGTGCTCGTCGAGGCCGATCAGGCGCTGCTGGATGCTCGCATCGCGTTCGCCGGAGACCGCGACCGCTCCGACCGCGAGGAGTCCGAGTGAGCGGCCGCAAGCCCCGCGG
>NCEJ01000090.1 GCA_002280615.1 Micrococcales bacterium 32-70-13
GAGCAGGGCGTCGAGGATGCTGTCGGAGATCTGGTCGCAGATCTTGTCGGGGTGCCCCTCGGTGACCGACTCGGAGGTGAACAGTCGCAGCGCGGTCATGAGGATCTTCCTGGTGTCGTCGGACGGGAGGGAGCGGGGAGCGGCGGGATGCGCGGCTACACGAGCAGGTCGAGGATACGGTGCGCCACCGACGCTTTACCGCCCTCGGCCCGAGCCACCACGCTACCGGCGCCGTCGAGGATCATGACGGAATTGGTCGCCGCGCCGAAGCCCTCGCTCCAGCCGACCGGGTTGACCACGAGCAGGTCGACGCCCTTGCGCCGGGCCTTCTCGGCCCCGAGCTGCCGGCGACGCTCGTCGTCGGCCTCGGTCTCGGCCGCGAAGCCGACGATGCGCTGACCCGGGCGCCGCGCTGCGGCCAGACCGGCGAGCACGTCGGGCGTTCGCTCGAGGCGCAGCTCGAGCGACTCGCCCACGGCGTCCTTCTTGATCTTGCCCTCGGCGATCACGACGGGGCGGAAGTCGGCGACCGCGGCGGCCATGATGATCGTGTCGGCCTCGACCGATGCCGCGCGCATGGCGGCGTCGAGCTCCGCGGCGGTGCCCACCTCGACGACCTCGGCGCCCGCGGGAGCCGGCACCTCGAGATGGGCGGCGACGAGGGTCACGGCCGCACCGCGCGCGAGGGCGGCCTCGGCCAGTGCGACGCCCTGGCGCCCGCTCGAGCGGTTGCCGAGGTACCGCACGGGATCGAGGGGCTCGCGCGTGCCGCCCGCCGAGATGAGGATGCGCCGCCCGACGAGGTCGCGCGGGCCGACGACCGCGAGCGCGGCCGCCGCGATCGCCTCGGGCTCCGACATACGGCCCGGGCCGACATCGGTGCCCGTGAGCCGACCGGAGTCGGGGCCGACGATCGTGACACCGCGCGAGCGCAGCGTGGCGATGTTGGCGACCGTGGCGGGGTGCTCCCACATCTCGGTGTGCATGGCCGGGGCGATGACGAGGGGCGCCGTGCTCGCGAGCACGGTCGTGCCGAGGAGGTCGCCCGCGAGCCCCGCGGCGAGTGAGGCGATCGTGTGCGCGGTCGCCGGCGCGATGACGATGAGGTCGGCGCGCTGGCCGAGCGCCACGTGGCGCACCTCGGCGACGCCCTCGTACAGGTCGGTGTGCACGGGGTTGCGGCTGATCGCCTCGAGGGTCGGGCGGCCGACGAAGCGCAGCGCCCCCTCGGTCGCGACGATGTGCACGTCGTGACCGGCGACGACGAAGGCGCGGGCGACGCCGACGGCCTTGTACGCCGCGATGCCGCCCGTGATGCCGAGCACGACCGTGAGACGACGCGGGGCATCCGTCGCCGTGGCGGCCATGCGAACCGCGCCTAGTCCGTGAGGCGCGTGAGGACGAGCTTGTCCTCGTTGATCTCGTGGAGCGCGACCGAGAGCGGCTTGTCGTCGACGGTCGAGTCGACGAGCGGGCCGACGTTGTCGAAGAGGCTTCCCTCGTGGAGGTCGGCGTAGTAGTCGTTGATCTGGCGCGCGCGCTTCGAGGCGAAGATGACGAGCTGGTACTTCGAGTCGACCTTCGACAACAGCTCGTCGATGGGGGGCTCGATGATGCCCGAGTTCTTGTCAGCCATGAGTGTCTCGCTCTCGTTCCGCCCGGGGCGCGGAGGCTCCCGGTGCCGCTATCGCGCCGAGCCGGCGCGGCCGGCCGGCCGCGCTCCGCCGCTGGGCACTGCGAGCAAGTCTACGACCTCCTGGGCCGCACGGCGCACATCGTCGTTGACGACGAGCTCGTCGAACTCGTCTTGCGCCGCGAGCTCGACACGCGCCGTCTCGAGCCGCCGGGCCTGCTCCTCGGGCGACTCCGTGCCGCGGCCGACGAGCCGGCGCACGAGCTCCTCCCAGCTCGGGGGCAGGAGGAACACGAGCACGGCGTCAGGCATCGCTGCCCGCACCTGCCGGGCGCCCGCGAGGTCGATCTCGAGCAGCACGCTGCGGCCGGCGGCCAGGGCGGCCTCGACAGGCGGGCGCGGCGTACCGTACCGTGAGGCGTTGTGTACGACGGCCCACTCGAGCAGCTCGCCGCGCTCGATGAGGCCGTCGAAGCCCGCATCGTCGACGAAGTAGTAGTGCACGCCGTCCTGCTCCCCCGGCCGCGGAGCACGCGTCGTGGCCGAGATGCTGAGGAGCACGTCGGGGTGGTGCTCGCGGATGAACGTCGAGACCGTGCCCTTGCCGACGGCCGTCGGGCCGGCGAGCACGACGAGTCGCCCGCGACCGCTGCCCCCTTCGCGCGCCCGTAGCCAGTCGAGCAGGCGCGCACGCTGCCGGTGCCCGAGACCCCCGAGCTTCTTGACGGGCGAGATGCCGAGCGTCTCGAGCGTGTCGGCCACGCGCGTGGGGCCGAGCCCGCGGAGGGTTCCGAGCAGCTCGGCGACGCGCATCCCCGCCTCGGGCAGGTCGGCGTCACGGCCCGCGGCCTCGGCGACCTCGAGTGCCGTGCGCTCCCCCACCCGCACGGACTCCTTCACCGCGGCGCGGGCGCGGCGCGCCGCGACCGCCGCACGCGAGGCTGCGGCGCGATCCACCGAGGGCATGGGCGCCGTCACGCCGCGAGCTCCGCCCGGTGGGCGTCGAGAGCGGCGGCGAGGCCCGCCGGGCCGGCGGAGAGCACGCTGCGCGTGACGGTCGGGATGACCGAGCCCGCTGCGACGCCGTACACGCTCGCGAGGTCGCCGAGCCGCGAGCCCTGGTAGCCGAACCCCGGGCCCAGCACGGGCGTGTGCTGCAGCAGCACGGGGTCGATGCCGCTCGCGGCGATCGGCTCGGTCGCGCCGATCACGACGCCGATCGAGCCCCATCCGCGCGCACCCGCGTTGCGCACCGCGACATCGCGCGCGAGCTGACCGGCGACCGAGCGGCCGCTGCCGCTCACCGACTGCTGCAGGCCCCGTCCCTCCGGGTTGGAGGTCGCCGTCAGCACGAAGACGCCCTTGCCGTGCTGCTGCGCGAGCTCGATGACGGGGTCGAGCGAGCCGAGGCCCTGGTAGGCGACCGCGGTCATGGCGTCGGCCTCGAGCGGTGAGCCCGGCGCGAGCCAGGCCTCGCCGTACGCCGCGGCGGTCGATCCGATGTCGCCGCGCTTCACATCGGCGATCACGAGGAACCCGGCCTCGCGCGCCGTGCGGATGACCTCCTCGAGCACCGCGTAGCCCGCCGACCCGAAGCGCTCGAAGAACGCCGCCTGCGGCTTGACGATGCCGACCCGGCCGTGGGCGGCCTCGATCGCGGTCATCGCGAGCGAGCGCGCCCCCTGCGCGTCGTCCGCGAGGCCCCACTGCTCGAGCAACGAGGCGTGCGGGTCTAGCCCCAAGCACAACCGCCCGTGAGCATCCACCACCGCCCGCAAGCGCTCGCCGAAGCCCATCATGCGCGCGCCGCCCGAGCGAGAGCGTAGTCCTGCAGGCTCGTCACCGTCACGGGCTCGGTCGCTGTCTCGAGCGAGGCGACCGCGGCACCGACGGTGGCGATCGTCGTGAACAGGGGCTTGTCGGCCGCGACGGTCGCGGTGCGGATCTCGATGCCGTCGGCGCGCGCCGAGCGGCCCGAGGGCGTGTTGATGACGATGTCGACCTCGCCCGCGTTGATGAGGTCGACGATCGAGGGCTCGCCGTCGTCGGCCCCGCTGTGCTTGCGCACGACGCGCGCCGTGATGCCGTAGCGCGCGAGCACCTCGTTGGTGCCCTCGGTGGCCCAGAGCTCGAAGCCGAGCTGGTGCAGGCGCAGCGCCGGGAGCACGACCGCGCGCTTGTCGCGGTCGGCGACGGACACGAAGACCACCCCCTGCTTCGGCAGCCCGCCGTACGCGGCGTCCTGGCTCTTGGCGAAGGCGCGCGGGAAGTCGCGGTCGATTCCCATGACCTCGCCCGTCGAGCGCATCTCGGGGCCCAGCACCGAATCGACGATGACGCCCTCGCGCGTGCGGAAGCGCTTGAAGGGCAGCACGGCCTCCTTCACCGCGACGGGGGCGTCGAGCGGCACGCTCGAGCCGTCGCCCGCGGCCAGCAGCCCGTCGGCGACGAGCGAGCGGATGCTGCGCCCGGTCATGACGAGCGAGGCCGCCTTGGCGAGCGGGATGCCGAGGGCCTTCGAGACGAAGGGCACGGTGCGCGAGGCGCGCGGGTTGGCCTCGAGCACGTAGAGCACGCCCGCGCCGATCGCGAACTGCACGTTGAGCAGGCCGCGCACGCCGATGCCGGCCGCGATGCCGCGCGTCGCCTCGCGCACGCGCTCGATGACCGAGGCGCCGAGCGTGACGGGCGGGAGCGTGCAGGCCGAGTCGCCCGAGTGCACGCCGGCCTCCTCGATGTGCTCCATGATGCCGCCGATGTAGAGCTCATCGCCGTCGTAGAGCGCGTCGACGTCGATCTCGACGGCGTCGTCGAGGAAGCGGTCGACGAGCAGCGGCAGCTCGGGGCCGATGATCGCCTGATCCTTCACGCGGTCGAAGTAGTCGACGAGGCTCGCGCTGTCGTAGACGATCTCCATGCCGCGACCACCGAGCACGAAGCTCGGGCGCACGAGCACGGGGTACCCGATCTCCTCCGCGATCGCGACGGCGCTGCCGACGTCGGTCGCCGTGCCGTTGCGCGGCGCGGTGAGGCCGGCCGCGTCGAGGATGCGGGAGAACGCCCCGCGCTCCTCCGCGAGGTCGATCGCGGCGGGGCTCGTGCCGAGGATCGGGATGCCCGCCCGCTCGAGCCCGTGCGCGAGGCCGAGCGCGGTCTGGCCACCGAGCTGCACGACGACGCCCACGAGCTCGCCCGTCGCCGATTCGGCGTGGATGACCTCGAGAACGTCTTCGAGCGTGAGCGGCTCGAAGTACAGCCGGTCGCTCGTGTCGTAGTCGGTCGAGACCGTCTCGGGGTTGCAGTTGATCATGATCGTCTCGAAGCCCGCGTCGCGCAGCGCGAAGCTCGCGTGCACGCACGAGTAGTCGAACTCGATGCCCTGGCCGATGCGGTTCGG
>NCEJ01000091.1 GCA_002280615.1 Micrococcales bacterium 32-70-13
GCCTTCTCGGCGCCACCGCGTCATGAGTTTCGAGACCCATCCCTTGGAGACGCCGTAGGTGCGGGCGGCCTCTGCTTGAGAGAGGCCCTGGATGGTGATAGCGGTGATGATCAAGCGCGCTTTGGACACCTGTCTGAGCGTGCCGGGAAGTTTCCTATGTCGTGAGACAGGGGTTTCCTATGTCCTGAAACTAGACACTGTCCCCGCAACGAAATCAGGCCCGGAGATCGCAGATCTCCGGGCCTGAAAGGTTGAGGGATTTGATCCTCCCGCCACTTACCTGCCAAAAACCCCTTCTCGACGCGCGCATCAGCACGCTTCTTCGTCATCGTCGTGGACGGTCACGGAACCCTGCGGAGCGTGGTGGGGCCGCGGGCGCACCTTCTGGGTATGAAGATCGGCGTCCCCACTCTGAGCGACCTGGAACCGTTGCTCTCGATCGAAGAGCTGGCCGACTACCTCAACATCCCGGTGTCGACGATCCGCGATTGGCGCACCGACGGCAAGGGACCGCGTGCGATCCGGCTCGGTGGCCGTCTCCGGTTCGCGGTCAGCGACGTGCAGGCTTGGCTTGGCGAGCAGCGAGAGACTTCGCCAGGGCAGACCGCATCAGGGTGGTGAGGCGGGATGTCTAGGCCGCGGACTCCGATCGGCACATTCGGGGGAATCCGGTTCCAGGTCGCCGCGGGTGGTCGCGTTAGCGCGATCACGCGGTTTCGGGATCACGACGGCAGGACTCGTCGGGTGCAAGCGACCGCTGACACTCAGAAGGCCGCGGAGCGCAAGCTCAAGGAGTTGATCACCGTCCGGGCGACTGCGAGCGTCGGACAGGAGGAGCTGACTGCGGACAGCTCCTTCGGGGAGCTCGTCACGATGTGGCTCGCCGACCTCGACTTAGAGGGTTCGGTGGGGCCGCGTACGCGGGAGCTGTACGAGCGAAACATGCGTGCCCTAGTGATGCCCGCGTTCGAGCACTATGCCTTGCGGGAGATTACGGTGCGCAAGGTCGACCAGTTCATCAAGACCCTCAAGTCGACCAAGAGCTACAGCACCGCCAAGCAGGCGCGGACGGTCCTGAGCCTCGCATTCGGTCTCGCCGTGAGGTACGACGCGATGCGGGCGAATCCGGTGCGTGACATCGCTCCGCTGCGCAAGCCGCAGTCTCACGCGATGGCCCTCACCTTGGAACAAGTCGAGGCGATTCGTGAGGCAGTGCGGAAGTGGAGGCGGGATCCAGGGAACCCCGGCCCACCTCCGGATGGCCAGCTGGAACAGATCATCGAGGTCATGCTTGGCACGTCGGCGCGCATAGGTGAGGTGCTGGCGATCCGTAAGTGTGACGTCGACGTGACGGTTGTGCCGGCGACGGTGCGCATTTGTGGAACGATCGTCTCCCCGAGCGGCAAGCCGACCGCCCGGCAGGACCACCCGAAGACCGCGAACTCGACCAGGGTGGTGTCGGTTCCGAGCTTCACGGCGGAGGCACTGCGCGCCCGGCTCGCAACGATTGCGCGGGAGGACCGTGAGCATCTGATCTTCTTCAGCCGCAACCACACACCGCTCACGACGAACAATGTGCGCCGTCGTCTGCGGGCGATCCTTGAAGCGGTCGGGATGACTGGAGTGACGCCGCACGCCTTCCGGAGAACGGTCGCGACGACGCTCGATCGCGCGAGTGGCCCGGATCTCGCGGCGGAGATGCTCGGACACACCTCGCCGAGGATCACCATCCAGCACTACATCGAACCCGACGAGCTCGTGAACCCTGTTACTGCCGACATCCTCGAAGCGCTCGCGCCGCGCACGACGGATGATCAGTGACCGAGGCACAGCGTTTAGTCGCTGAGAGAGATGCTGCGATGCACAGATATAGGTGGCTTACTGTGCAGATTGAGGTAGGATGTGGGCATGGCTCCGGCGACTCTAACCATCGATCCCGAGGACGTGCGCTCCAGCGCGCGCGACGCCTCGGCGCGCCCAGCCTGGCTGGAGAAGGTCGCGGAGTACGTCCAGCACGCCGCATCCGAGGGCGAGACGGTCACGCTGACCGCGAAGCAGCGGATGCTCACGCCCGAGCAGGTCGCCGCGCTCACCGGGGTGTCACGCTCGACCATCTCCCGCAAGATCAAGGCGGGCGAGATCCACGCCGTCAAGGTCGGCAACCGCAACCGCATCCCGTTCGACGAGTACCTGCGGTGGTGGGATCAGTCCATGGACGACGTGATCGAGCTGGTGCGCGATGACCTCCGGGAAGACCTCTTCGGCACTCGATGACGTGACCATCGTCTTCCTCGACGCCAACGTTGTCGCCAAGCCCGTTACCCGCACAATCCTGATGGTCGGCGCGACCCGCAGCGGGCTCTCCGTCGGATGGAGCGCGACGGCAGAGGCGGAAGCAGCACGTCACATGCGTCCGCGGGCGACCACGCCTGCTGACGTTCGGCGGCGCTACGGCGGCGAGCCCACCCCGACCGGCGACATTGCCGGACGATTCGAGGCCACCGAGTCCGAGGACCGTCAGATCCTCGCCGACGCCGAAGCCGCTGGTGCGCGGTTTCTCATCACCGAGGACGTGGACGACTACGGGTTGGCAGACCTCGCCAGCGTAGGCATCTCGGCGGTGAACCCCGACCTGTTCCTCGCCGAGCGGCTGACCCGCGAGGCGTACAGCGTGGTCATTCAGCGGTTCGTGGAACTCCAGGTGAACCCGCCGACGACGCCCGAGCAGTTCCACGCCGCCATCGCCAAGAACCACCCACGCCTGTTCGCCGCGCACGCCGACCTCTACGACATCGCGCCCGAACTAAGCGTGCATCCCGAGCCCGCGGTGATCTTCCGCGGCACGCGGTGCCTTCGCTGCGAGCGGATCGTCGGCGACCCCGCCGCGATCATCGACGGGCTCGGCCCGGAGTGCCGCTGAGCTACAGCCTCGGCACGTTGCTCGGCGGCGCGGCAGGGGGTGCCGCGGAGACGAACGGGGCCGCAGGCTCTCGGGTCGCGCCCTCCCGCGATCCCAGGTGGGGCTCGTAGGAGCGAACGGCTTCGATGGTCAGCTCGACCCACTCCGACTCCGGCGCGGCAGGCTCAGGGCCAGGTTCGTCCTGCATCGCGGCGAGCTGGGACTCGACGCGAGCGAGGTCTTCTTCGGCATCGGCGAGTGCCTGCGCGTGGCGGAACGGCTGGCCGAGGCGCTGCTTGGTGTCGGCGACGGTCTGCTCGGCTTCCTCCAGGTCTTCGCGGGCCTGAGCGAGGAGTGTGGGGATGCCGCTGACGCGGTTCTCGATGCGCTGCACGAGCCCGAGCCCGGCCTCCAGGAACGACTCCTTCGGCATCGTGAACCCGGAGCGGGGCACCTCGGGCAGAGAGACGGTCACATCGAGCGCGGCGAGCGCGGAGCGGGCCTCGACGTGGATGTCGAAGCCGGAGATGCGGCCGATGATCCCGAAGTCCTTGTGCCCGTACCGCGGCAGCCACTTCAGCCCGGAGTCGCCCATCCACGCGGCGAGGGCGTGGGCAGATTCGGAGCGGGAGTCGTAGTCGCGCGTGCCGAGCGTGATGCGGAACCTGTCGCCGCTCGTGTCGGTCATCCGCGGTGCGGCGGCTTCCAGCCCGCGGATGTCCGCGGCCGCGCGCTCGGCCGCAGACCGGGCGCGGTTGCCGGTGTGGACGAGCATGTCCTCGTTGCGCTCGTGCGCGCGCTGAAGGCGACGCAGCCGGTTGACTTCGTTGAGGATGACCGAGTGCTCCAGCAGCAGCGGGTTGCCGGAGGCGATGGCCTTGGCCTCGGCCGCGGACAGTGCGGAGGTGTCGATTTCCTCGATCTCGCGGGCGTTGATCTTTCCACGCAGGAGCTGCGCGAACGATGCGGCCTTCCGCTCGACGGTCTGCCACATGTAGGAGTCGAAGGAACGCTCGGTGACGTAGCGGACGATCGCCACTTCCTCATTCTGATTGCCCTGCCGCACGATGCGCCCGTCGCGCTGGGCGATGTCGGAGGGCCGCCACGGGCAGTCCAGATGGTGCAGCGCGATGGCGCGGGCCTGGACGTTCGTGCCGACGCCCATCTTCTCGGTCGACCCGATGAGCACGGCGACGTGGCCGGCGCGGGCTGCGGCGAACAGCCTGGCCTTCTCCACGTCGGTCTTCGCCTCGTGCATGTACCTGACTTGCTCGACGGGGATGCCGCGCCGCACGAGCTGCTGCCGCAGCTCGTCGTAGGCGTTCCACCTGTCCTGGTTCGGGGTGCCGATGTCACTGAATACGAGCTGAAGCGACCCGCGCACAGCCGAGGGCTGCCCGGTCACCGTGTCGAGGTACTCGTCGTCGCGGGTGCGCTCCCAGATGCGGTGGATCGCGTCGGCGGCGACGTCGACCTTGCTCGGCCCGGATGGGTCGCGGGGGATGACCATGCGGATGTCGAGCGCGGCCTTGCGTCCGTCGGTGGCGATCAGGAGCATGTTGTCCTCGTCGGGCCGCACCTGGCGGGTGGCGACCTTCTCGGCGCGCTCGGCGAGGGAAGCGACGTACTGCTCCAGCTCGACGGTCGGCTGCACCGGCACGGTGGAGGGCGCGCGGCTGCCGTCGTCGCGCTGCACGAGCGCGGGTACGGGCAGGTCGAGGTCGTCGGCGGTCTTCACGTCCGCGAACACCGACCACATCCGCAGCAGCTCCTGCCCGTTCTGGAACCGGGCGAAGCGGGTCTTCATGCGGAACGTGCTGCCCGTCGGCGAGATCTCCATCTGCGTGACCAGCTCGCCGAACGTCGCCGCCCACGCATCGAACGCGCCGACGCCCGCGGCCTCCAGGATGTCGGGCCGCAGGTATCGCTGCATGACGTAGGTCTCGGTGATCGAGTTCGAGATGGGTGTCGCGGTCGCCGCGGTCACGACCCGTTCACGTCCGGCCGAGCGGAGGTATTCGAGTTTCATGTGCAGGTCGCTCGCACGGTCGGAGCCCTCGATGGCG
>NCEJ01000005.1 GCA_002280615.1 Micrococcales bacterium 32-70-13
GACCGCGCCGAAGCACATGCGCAACCACGAGGTTCCGGCCGCGCCGACCGCGTCGATCACGGTGACCGAGAGCGCATTCGACACCTGGATGAGCAGCATGGCGGCGACCGCCATCGACCACGCGGGCGGTGCCGCGCGGGTGGTTGCGGTGTCAGTCACGGGATGCTCCGCTCGCGCTCGTCGTCCCGACACCGGGCTCGAAGACGGTGAGCGAGAAGCGCGCCACCGTGTCGCCCGCACAGGAGTAGCCGTGCGGCGCGTCGCCGCGGAAGGTCAGCGCATCGTCGGCGCTGAGCTCGTGCACGCGATCGTCGATCTCGACGCGGACGCTGCCCTCGAGCACGTGCAGCAGTTCGCGTGTGCCGGGGAGGTGCGGCTCGCTCGAGTGGCGCTCGCCGGGGTGCATGGTCCAGTGCCACAGCTCGACGACGTCGGGCGACTCGGTACCGGCGACGAGTGCACCCGTGCCGCCGTGCTCGCCGCGCCACAGCACCGCGGCGGTGCCCGCGCGCGTGACGCGCTCGTCGGGCAGGGCGGGAGGTTCGACGAGCGCTGGCAGCCCGACCCCGAGCGCGTCGCTCAGGCGCAGCAGCGTGCCGATGCTCGGGTTGACGGCCCCCTGCTCGACGCTCACGACCATGCGCCGGCTCACCCCCGCGGCGGCGGCGAGCTGATCGAGCGTCCAGCCGCGCGCACTGCGCTCGTGCCGTACGCGCGCGCCGATGACGCGAGCGAGGGCGTCGGTATCGATCTCCATGAGTGCATAATAATGCACTTCTGGTGCATCATGGTGCTCATGACCTACACGTCGACCTTCATCTTCGCGCTCCGCGAGCTCGATGAGCGGTTCCACGCGCTCAACACCGAGATCGCCGAGCGCGCCCGCGCGATCCCCGGGTTCCTCGGCGAGGAGTCGTGGCACGACGACCAGTCGGGCCTGCACTCCGAGGTCTACTACTGGGCGAGCGAGGATGCCCTGCGCGAGCTCGTCGGAATGGACACCCACGGCATCGCGAAGGGGCTCTCCGACACGTGGATCGCCGAGTACCGGGTCGTCATCGCCGAGGTGCGGGCGGTGTACGGGCACCCGACCCTCGGGCTCGCCCACATCCCTGCCGGTGCGCCCGCGCCGAGTGCCTAGCCGAGCCGGGCGAGCGCCGCGCCCGCGGCGTTCCAGCCGCCCATGCCGTGCACGCCGCCGCCGGGCAGCGTCGACGACGAGCACAGGTACAGCCCCGGCAGGGGCGTGGCCCAGGGCGTAAGCGAGAGCGAGGGCCGGGCGGCGAGCTGCCGCCAGTCGGTGGCCCCGCCGCCGATGTCGCCGCCGACCAGGTTGGCGTTCCACGCCTCGAGGGCGGCCGGGCCCATCACGTGCCGGCCGAGCACGCGCTCGCGGAACCCCGGTGCGACGTGCTCGAGTTGCGCCTCGAGGGCGGGCAGCGCATCCACCGTCGATCCGTTGGGTACGCGGCAGTAGGCCCACAGGGTGTGCTTGCCCGCGGGGGCGCGCGTGGGGTCGGGCGAGCGCGGGGTCGGCCCACGGCACGGGGCCGTCGACCGCCCAGTGCGCCGCGAAGACTCCGGCGCCGTAGCGCCAGCGCTCGAGGCGGCGGGCGTAGCGCGCGGGCAGCGCTTCGCCGGCGATCGCGAGCACCTGCCGCGGCGTGAGGTCGAGTACGACGATGCGGGCCGACGGTAGCTCGGCGAGAGAGGTCACGCGGTGGCCCGTGCGCAGTTCGCCGCCGAGCGCGAGTAGGCGCGCGACGAGCGTGTCGGCGACCGACTGCGAACCGCCACGGGCGACGGGCCAGCCAACCCCGTGCGCGAGGCCGCCGAGCATGAGGCCGATGCCCGTCGTGAGCGACTGCCCGAGCGGAACAGCCGCGTGCGCCGCGAGCCCAGCGAAGAGCGCTCGCGCCGTCTCGTCGCGAAAGACGGTGCGGGAGACGAGCGACGCCGGCCACAGCCCCCGCGCCCCGAAGCCGAGCAGCGCGCCCGGAGCGTGCGGCGGCAGGTGCGTTGGGTCGAGCACCGAGGCCGCGAGGTCTGGCCAGTTCGCCGAGAGGCGCGCGAGCATCCCGCGCCAGGCCCGCCCGTCGCGACCGAGACCGGCGGCCGTCGCGTCGATCGAGCGGTGCAGCAGCGCCGAGCGGCCCGCGTCGATCGCGTGGCCGAGCGGGGTGGGCGGATGCACGAGCTCGAGACCGGCGGCCTGCAGGTCGAGCGCCCGCATCGCCGGCGAGGCGAGCCCGAGCGCGTGCACCGTCGCGCCGAGGTCGTGCACGAATCCCGGCAGGGTCACCTCGGCGCTCCGCAGGCCGCCGCCGGGGTGGTCGGCCGCCTCGAGCACGAGCACCCGCAGTCCCGCCTCGGCGAGCCGAACGGCCGCGACGAGTCCGTTCGGTCCCGCGCCAACGACGACCGCGTCGACGTCGGGGGAGGGGGTCACGGGCTTGATTGTGCCCCATACCCCTGGGCGAGCTCGTGGGGCGCTGCGACGCGAGAACACCATTGCATCGTTGGGGCACAGAGTTTATCGTTGGGGTACGGATTAACCTCTCCGAAGGGAGTGTGCAGTGCAGCACATGGACGGAACCGCCGACACCCCTGAGCTTCAGCAGCTCTATCGCGACTTCGATGCCAACAGCATGGCTCCGCTGTGGACGCAGCGCGACGACCTCATGCCCATGACCCCGAGCCCAGTGGCTGTGCCGCACGTGTGGCGCTGGTCGACCCTGTTCGATATCGCCGAGCGATCGGGCCAGCTCGTGCCCGTCGGGCGGGGAGGGGAGCGCCGAGCGATCGGCCTGGTGAACCCGGGGCTGCCCGGCACCGCGTACGCGACCCCGACACTGTGGTGCGCCATTCAGTACCTGGGCGGATTCGAGACGGCGCCGGAGCACCGGCACAGTCAGAACGCCTTCCGCTTCGTTGTCGAGGGCGAGGGTGTCTGGACAGTCGTCAACGGCGACCCCGTCGCGATGCGCCGCGGCGACTTGCTCCTCACGCCCGGGTGGAACTTCCACGGCCACCACAACGACACCGCGAACCCGATGGCCTGGATCGACGGCCTCGACATTCCCTTCGCCAGTTACAGCGACGTCGGGTTCTTCGAGTTCGGGTCAGAGCGTGTCACAGATGAGGCCTCGCCCGACGTGTCACGCGCCGAACGCCTGTGGGCGCATCCTGGGTTGCGACCGCTTTCGGGCCTCGATGACAAGGTCAGCTCCCCGCTGTCGGCGTATCGGTGGGAGCACACGGATGCCGCCCTGCGTGAGCAACTCGCGCTCGAAGACGAGGGCTACCCGGCCACGGTCGAGCAGGGTCACGCCGCGATTCGCTTCGTGAACCCCACGACGGGCGGAGACGTGATGCCCACCATCCGGTGCGAGTTCCACCGCGTTCGCGCGGGAGTTTCTACGCCCGCGCGCCACGAGGTCGGCTCGTCGGTCTGGCAGGTTTTCGAGGGCGAGGGCTCGGTTGTTCTCGGCGACACCGAGCACCGGCTCGGTCGCGGCGATCTCTTCGTGGTGCCGAGCTGGGTGCCGTGGTCATTGCACGCCGACACCGAGTTCGACCTCTTCCGCTTCAACGACGGACCGATCATCGACCGCTTGGGCTTCACGCGCACATTCGTGCCCAGCGCGGAGACTGACTAATGCGTCTCGCCACGGTGCGCACGATCGGCAGCACCGAGCCGCACGGCACCGAGCCGCACGGCACCGAGACCGTGCGCGTTGACGGTGACGCCGTCACGACCATTCCCGGCGCCCGTGATCTCGGTGCGCTGCTCGCCGACCCCGACTGGCGGGCGCGCGCCGCTCGGGCTGACGGGCCAACCCGCAGCCTGGCAAGCATCCCCGACACGGCATGGGCGCCGGTCGTGCCGCACCCGGGCAAGATCGTCTGCGTCGGTCTCAACTACCGCACCCACATTCTCGAGATGGGGCGCGAGCTTCCTGAGCACCCCACCCTGTTCGCGAAGTACCCCGAGGCACTCATCGGCGCCTACGACTCGATTGTTCTGCCGACCGACGCTGACGACTGCGTCGACTGGGAGGCAGAGCTGGCCGTCATTATCGGGATGCCCGCTCGCCGTCTTGACGAGCCCGCTGCTCGCGCGGCCATTGCCGGGTACTCGGTCATCAACGACGTGACCATGCGCGACTTCCAGTACCGAACACCCGAGTGGTTCCAGGGCAAGACGTTTGAGGCAACAGCACCTTTCGGGCCCGTCATGGTCACCGCCGACGAGTTCCCGTGGCCCGCGGTCGTCTCGTGCCGACTCGATGGCGAGACGGTGCAAAGTGCTCGCACTGATGACCTCGTCTTCAGTGCGGCCACGCTCGTTGCCTACATCTCGCAGATCGTCACGCTCATGCCGGGAGACGTGATCGCCACGGGAACCCCGGGCGGTGTCGGCCATGCCCGGAAGCCGCCTCGATACCTGCGGCCCGGGCAGACGCTCGAGACCGAGGTGAGCGGTATCGGCACCCTGCGCAACTCGATTCTGGCTGAGGCCTGAGATGGTCGCCCGCACTGACAATGTCAGCGACCCGCAGCTGGCGGCGGCGTTGTCGCTCATGCGTCGCGGGCAAGCGTTTTGGGCGCGCAAACTCAACGAGGTTCGAGACGCTGACTTCGATGCGCCATCACGCTTGCCGGGCTGGTCGCGACGCCACCTCATCGCGCACGTCGGCTTCAACGCGCGGGCAGTGGCACGGCTCGTCGAGTGGGCGAGCACGGGGGTCGAAACCCCGATGTACTCCTCACCCGAGCAGCGTTCGGAAGAGATTGAGTTTGGGGCCACCCTGCCGACGGAGGCGCTGCGCAACTTGTGCGCCCATGCCGCGATTCACCTCAATGTGAGTTGGCGCGACCTCCCGGAGGAGGCCTGGACCCACGAGGTGCGAACAGCGCAAGGGCGCATCGTGCCCGCCTCAGAGACGGTGTGGATTCGCACGCGGGAGGTCTGGATCCACGCCGTCGACCTCAATAATGGCGCGCGGGTCGCCGACTTTCCTCCTGAGCTCATTGATGCCTTGCTCGACGACATCGTGCGGGTGTGGCGGCGAAAGCGGTCGCCGCTCGAGGAAAACATCACGCTGCAGGCGACCGATCGGGCACGCGCCGTCAGCATTCGTGACGACGATGAGGGACTGGTCGTGCGCGGAACCGCCGTCGACCTCGTCGGGTGGGGAATCGGACGGAGCATGCGCGGCGTTGTGCGCGCTGATGGATCGCCTGCTCCGCGGGCGCCGGAATGGCTGTGATCGCGATGACCGACCTGCCCACGTACACCGGGTTCATGATTCGTCGGGCGCAGCAGGCGCACGTGGCGGCATGGCAACGCGAAGTCTCGACTGAGATTTCGAGCGTTCAGTTCGGCCTCCTGAGCGTTCTCGCGCAGAGACCAGGGGTCAGTCAGCGCGAGTTGTGTGACGCGCTCGATCTCGACCGCTCGACGATCGCCGACCTCGTCGTGCGGTTGCAGCGCCGCGGGCTGTTGAGCCGCGAGCGCGACGGTGACGATAAGCGCCGCAATGTTCTGCAGATCACCCCAGCGGGAACCGTCGAGCTCGAGCATCTTCGGCCGCACGTAGACGACGTCGAAACGGTGCTGACAGGCGGCCTGACCGCCGATGAGCGCGCAGAACTCCGGCGCTTACTTGACCGTGTTGTGACCCCTGGCCGGGTGCCCGTGCCCTCAGCCGCCAACCCTGAATAGGAATCGCCATGTTCGTTGATGCGTCCACGCTTGATCCCGCCGCTACGTACCGCATGCTCGTCGGCTCGGTAGTGCCACGCCCCATTGCCTGGGTGACCTCGGGCGCCGCACCCAAGCCGCTCAATCTCGCCCCCTTTAGCTCGTTCACGTGGGTGAGCCAGCATCCCGCCATGCTCGGCTTCACCATCAACAGACGCTCGGGCGGGCGCAAAGACACGATTCGCAATATCGAGGAGGATGGCGCTTTCGTCGTCAATATCGCCCACGAGGGGATGCTCGAATCGCTTCATGCGAGTTCGGAATGGTTGGGCCCCGACGAGAGCGAGGTGTCGAAGCTCGAGCTCGCCACGTCAGATTGCACGTTCATCGCTGTGCCTCGATTGACTGACGCCCCCGTCAGCATGGAATGCGTGTACGACCGCACCATCGCCTTCAGCCCGACGGGTGGCGAGTTTGTCGTCGGTCGCGTCGTCGCCTGGCACGTTCATGACGACGTGGTCACAGAGGGGCGCATCGACACCGAGTTGCTGCGGCCGATCGCTCGGCTGGCGGGGCCGAGGTACTCAACACTCGGCACGATCACCGAGCTGGTTCCTCTGCCGGGAGGGTGAGGCGTCAGGGAGAATGGCATCATGAAACCCCGCGCGATCGTGTTCACACTCTTCGGTGACTACCTGCGCTACTGCGGCGGCAGCGCCCGGCTCGGCGCGGTCTCTGAACTGCTCGCACTGTTCGGGGTTGACCCGGGGACGACCCGCGTCGTGATGACCCGGTTGCGGAACGATGGCTGGTTCGAGACCGTCAAAGAGGGCCGCGAAACGCGATATCAATTGAGTGCTGCCGGGTGGCGGCTTCTCGATGAGGGGCGCGATCGCATTTTCCGCCATCGCCAGGGCGCGTGGTCGGGCAAGTGGTCAATGGTGCTTCTCCGCTTCCCTGAGTCCCACCGGGCAGCCCGAGATGAATCCCGCAAGGCGCTGGCCTGGCTCGGATACGGGCAGTTGACGGCGTCAACCTGGATGTCTCCGCACGATCGATTGGAAGCCGCCGAGAAGGCCTTGGCCGGAAGCCCGGCCGTCAGCATTGATCTGCTCACGTGCGAAAGTCGGGGGTTGCATCACGATCAGACCATCGCGCGTCGGTGCTGGGATCTCGATGCGCTCGACGACGACTACCGCGCGTTCATCGAAAGGTTCGAGGGCTCGGCCCGTGTGGGCGGCATGGATGCTCTGATTCGGCGCGTGCACCTCACGACCGATTACCGGCAGTTCCCCTTCCGCGACCCCGACCTTCCTGCAGAGCTGGCGCCGAAGGGCTGGCACGGGGGTCGAGCGCACCGTGTCTTCGAAGAGCTACACAGTCTTTACGCCGAAGAGGCAGAGCGTGAGATTGAGCGGATTGTGGGCGTTCCGCTCGAACACGATGCTTATATGCAACAGTTACTTGACGATCGACGTACTTTCGTTACACAATCAGAGGGCCCCGCTCAGCGGTAGTCGACGATCTCGACCGCTGGCGGCGCTCAGCGAGTGGAGGAGGACATCGATGAGGATCGCCTGCGTCGGAGGAGGCCCGGGGGGGCTCTTCTTTAGTCTGCTCGTCAAGCGTGCTCGGCCCGATTGGGAGGTCGTGCTCTTTGAGCGAAATCGGGCGACCGACGCCTTCGGCTTCGGGGTCGTCTTCTCTGACGCGACTCTGCGCGCCATCGATGAGGCCGACCCCGTTCTTCGCGATGCTCTCGCCGACCATGGAGTGCACTGGACAGCGATTGAAGTCTGGGCCAAGGGCGAGCGAGAGCGCTTCGACGGCAACGGAATGGCGGCGATTCGCCGCAGCACGCTGCTCGGAATCATGCAGGCAGCGGCGATCGGCGCGGGCGTCGAGATCCTGTTCGAGCAGGTCGCACCCGCCCTTGACGACCTGGCGGAGTTTGATCTGATCGTCGCGGCAGACGGCGCGAATTCCGCACTGCGCGAGCAAGTGGGTGCTCCGCTGGGCCAGCAGGTTGAGACGGCGGCGGCGAAGTTCATTTGGTTCGGCACGACCCACCTGTTCGACGGGCTCACGTTCGTTCACACCGAGAGCGAGCACGGCAATTTCGCGGTGCACGCCTACCCCATCAGCGACGACACCAGCACATTCATCGTCGAGACCGACGACGCCACGTGGAGACGGGCGGGCCTCGACGAGTTCGACACGGCTGCGCCTCCGGGGGTCTCTGACGAGAAGTCGCGCGCCTACATTGCCAACCTCTTCGCGCCGTATCTCGAGGGCGGCGAGCTGCTCGTCAACAACTCGCGCTGGGCAAACTTCACCACTCGCCGCACCCCCCGCTGGCACGACGGCCGAGTCGTGTTTCTCGGCGACGCTGTGCACACCGCGCATTTCAGCGTCGGCTCGGGAACCAAGATGGCGATGGAGGACGCCATCGTGCTCGCCCGTCGTGTGACAGGAGAGGTTCGGCGAGTACTATCGCGCCTTCGCCCCGTGGCAGTTTGCCTTCCACTTCTTTTCGCGCAGCATCCCCGTCGACAAGATTCGACAGCGCGACCCGCACTTCGTCGACCGCGTTCAGGCGGCATGGGCGCGCGAGCACGGAACGCCCGTATTGCAGACCCCACTCGATCTCGCCGGTATTTCTCTGGCGGGGCGGGCCTTGTCGACCGATGGAGAGCGAATCATTGATGGCGACGGCACCGTCGTGTTGCGCAGCGTCGGTCAGCTCATTGATGCCGCCGCGCCATTCACGGTCGATCCGAGCGCGCGATTCGCGATCATTCACGGGGCAGATGCGGTCGCACGCGCGGATGCGGCTGAGCGGGTGCGCCTCGACCACGGAATGATCAGCATCGTGGAAGATCCGGCGGGCGATGCGGCGCTCGCCGAGACCCTTGTGCTGTCGGGCCGCGCCGATGCCGTGATCGTGAGCCAGCCGTGACCAGCCCGCTCAGCGCGTTCTTCGCGCCGCGTGGCGTGATCGTCGTGGGGGCCTCTCGGAGCCCCGGCAAGCTCGGCACGGCCATGGCCGACGCTCTCGCCGAGGGCTCGACACCGGTTGCGCTCGTCAATCGCTCGGGCGCCGACGGCATGGCGTCGTCTGTGGGCGCCGCTGCCGAGCAGCTGGCCGCGATCGGCGCCGTCGCCGACCTGGTGATCTCGTGCGTGCCCGCCCCAGCGACCGCGTCGGTGATTCGCGAGGCTGGTGAGGCCAGCATCTGGGCGGCGCTCGTGTGTGCCGGCGGGTTCGGAGAGATCGGCATCGAGGGGGCGGCATCTCAGGCCGATTTGATCGACGCCACGCAGACTCACAGCGTTCGAGTTCTCGGGCCGAATACCTCGGGGTTTTTCGTTCCGCCCCTCGGCTTGCGTGCGAGTTTCGTGCCTGGTGTCGCGCACCTGCGTGCAGGCAGGGTTGCGGTGGTCGCGTCGAGTGGTGGGGTCAATCACATGCTCGCGTTTCGCCTCGCGAGCGCGGGCGTCGGCGTGAGCCTGGGCGTCGGCATCGGCGTGGGGCTGGGTGTCTCGCACGCTGATGTGCTCGACTACCTCGCCACCGACGCGGCGACGACGGCGATCGCGCTGCACCTCGAGACCGTCGCCGATGGCCCGGCGCTGCTGTCTGCCGTGCGGCGCGTTTCAGCGGTGAAGCCCGTTGTCGCGCTCGTTGTCGGCCGTCGAACCGAGTCAGCCTTCGCGCAGTCGCACACCGGGTCGCTGGCGACCTCGTGGCGCACGACGCGCGCCGTGCTCGCTCAGGCGGGAGCCGTCGTCGTTGATGACGAAGACCAGCTCGTCGCTGCCGTGACGGCTCTCTCGCGCGTGCGCCTTGCCCCAAACCCTCGAGCGGGGGTCGGCCTCGTGACGGCACAGGCTGGTCCTGGCTTGATCCTCGACGATCATGCGCATGACGCGGGGTGGGTGATGCCGACCCTGGCTGCCGCGACGCAAACGACGATCGCCCGCCACCTTCCTCCTCTGACCTTTCAATCGAACCCGGTCGATACAGGCAGGCCGGGGGATTCCTTCCCGCCCGTGTTGCGAGCGGTGTCGGATGATCCGGCGATCGACCTGATTGCGGTTTACGCCCTTATCGAACCGGTCGTCGATCTACCGAGGGCCGTCGATGAGGCGGGATGCTCGGTGCCGGTGCTCATGGCCGTCGATGGCCCAGCATCTGACATCGACCTCGTCCGACAGGGTGCCGATGCCCGCGGGCTAGCGCTCCTCACCGGCCCGTCGGCACTGGGCTTTGCCGTGAGCGCGGTCGTTCGCGATGCACACCAGCAGTTTCTCGTGGCGGGCACCGAATCGGTCACGCCGATGCTCGTCGATCACCGCGGAGCATGGGACGAAGTGCGCGGTAAAGACCTGCTCGACTCGCTGGGCCTCGCGACCCCACCGCGTCGTCGCGTGTCTGATCGAACGGTGGCGCGCGCTGCGCTGACCGAGCTCGGTGGACCGGTTGCCGTCAAGCTCGTCGATACCGCCGTACTTCACAAAACGGAGATGGGTGGCGTGCACCTCGGGGTTGCCTCGGCGGAGGCTTTGGATGGAGCCCTCGACGCCCTCATTGATGTGGGCGCGTCCGAGTTCCTCATCGAGAAGATGGTCGAGCCGGGCGTCGACCTGATCGTCTCGGCTCGGCGGGATCCCGTTTTCGGCCCCGTCGTGCTCGTCGGTGTGGGCGGTACGAGGGCTGAGGCTGACCCCGACGTCGTCATCGGCTCTGTGCCGCTGAGCAGGGCGGCCGCCGAGGCCCTCGTCGATGGCATGCGCGCCCGCGACCTTCTGCTCGGATGGCGGGGAGGGGCGACTCTCAACAGAGTGGAGTTCGCACGAGTCGTCGAGGCTCTCGGCGCCGCGCTCATCGGCACTCCAATGCTCGACGAGATCGAGATCAACCCCTTGAGGCTGACCCGCCACGGTCTCGTGGCATTGGATGCTGTCGTAATCACTGTCAAGGAGGACGGAGATGATCAGACCCACGCGTGAGGGCGTCGTTGCCTGGCCGAAGGGTGATGCTGCCCGGTACCGGGAAGCAGGGTACTGGACGGACGAGCCGCTCTACGCCCTGATCGCGGAGGCGGCGGCACGGCGCCCAGAGGCCATTGCGGTCGTCGATAGCGACGTACGCGTCAGCTACGATGAGCTGCTCGACCGTGCCGATGGCGCAGCGACGAGACTGCTCGAGCTCGGGCTCAGTCGCGACGATCGCGTTCTCGTGCAATTGCCGAATACGTGGGAGTTCGTCGCCGTCACGCTCGCCTGCATGCGGATCGGCGTGATTCCGGTCATGGCGCTGCCCGCCCATCGCTCGCACGAATTGAGCTATCTCGCCGAGCTGTCAGAGAGCGTCGCCGTCTTCGTGCCCGACGCGCATCGTGACTTCGATCACCAGGCCCTCGGCGAGCAGCTCGCGGCGTCCGTCGGGTCGATGCGACACGTCATCGTGCTGGGTGACAACGTTCGAGCTGGCAACGTGAGCCTTGTCGACGTGCTGAAACCCTGCGACGACCGCGCCGCGACCCGGCGCGCACTCGATGAGCAAACTCCGCTCGGCGATGACCCCGTGGTCTTTCTCCTCTCGGGCGGCACAACGGGCTTGCCCAAGCTCATCACGCGAACGCATAACGATTACGCCTACAACATTCGGGTGACGTCTGCGGCGACGAAGGTCGACGACTCGGTCGTTTACCTCGTCGCGCTCCCTGCTGGGCACAATTTTCCACTCGCGTGCCCCGGATTCCTCGGCGCACTGGCCGCTGGTGGCCGAGTCGTCATCACGCCGTCTCCCGAGCCGATCCGTTGCTTCGAGATCATCGAACGCGAGAAGGTCACCATGACGGCCGTCGTGCCGGCTGTTGCCCAGCGCTGGATTGAGCACCAGGAGGCGGTGGGGGGTGACTCACTGCGCAGTCTGCGCGTTCTGCAAGTCGGGGGCTCTCGACTCGTTGATGAGCTCGCTCGAAAGGTTCGCCCTATTTTGGGAGCCACGCTGCAACAGGTCTTCGGCATGGCCGAGGGGCTGATCAACATGACGCGTCTCGACGATGATGACGAAATCATCGAGAGCACTCAGGGTCGACCGGTCTCTGAGGCCGATGAGGTGACGGTCGTCGACGAGAGCGGCACCGCTCTGCCGCCGGGTTCTGTGGGCGTTCTGCTGACACGCGGCCCGTATACGCCGCGCGGCTACTATCGCGCCGACGAGCACAATGCGCGTTCGTTCACGGCAGATGGCTGGTACATCAGCGGCGACATCGTCGAGCTGCGTCTCGATGGCAATCTCGTCGTGCGGGGGCGCGACAAAGACATGATCAACCGCGGCGGCGAGAAAGTGTCGGGGGAGGAGGTCGAGAACTTCGTCTATCGATTCCCCGAGGTTGCTCTCGCGGCCGCTATTGCCGTGCCTGACCCGCTTCTGGGTGAGCGCGTGTGCGTGTGCGTTGTGCTGAAGCCGGGCGGGCGGCTGGAGCTCGACCAGATCCGCGCCGAGATGAGCGTTTCCGGGGTTGCCGCGTACAAGCTGCCCGAGCGGTTGGAGGTCATCGATGAGATGCCGATGACCAAGATCGGAAAGATCGACAAGCGCGCGCTCCGAGAGCAGATCGCACCGTCGGCGCCCTCCGCATGATTTGAGTCATATTACTGTTGACCGTCGGAAATCTGTAACATATAGTCGCACTGAAGGCCACGATGGAGTGGTCGGAATGGAGAAGGATGTCTCAGACTTTCGTCCTCATCGTCGGCGCCTGGCACGGCGGCTGGGCGTGGCACGCTGTTGCCACCGAGTTGCGCGCACAGGGTCATGAGGTGCACGCCCCGACCTTGCCCGGGTTGGGCGAGCACGATGATCCCCGCACTCTGACGCTCGATGACTGCATAGGATTCGTGGTCGATTACATACGCGATCACTCGCTCACGGACATCGTGCTGGTCGGCCACAGCTGGGGCGGTTTTGTCGTCTCGGGCGTGACCAAGATTCTTGGCCCTGCCGTGATCGCCCGTCGGGTGTACTACAGCGCGTTCGTTCCGCTCAGCGGAGAGGCTCTGGTCGACATCGTGCCGCCGGACTACACCGGTCTCTTCGGCCAACTTGCCGAGATGTCGGGAAACAACTCAGTGGCGATGCCCCTCCCGGTGTTCCAGGGCGCCTTCATTCAGGATGCCTCGGAAGAGACTCAGGCCATCGTGCACGCCGCCCTGGTGCCGCAGCCCTACAACTACTTCACCGACAGCCTCGACCTCGACGGCCTGGAGGACATGGGGGTGCCCTCGAGTTACGTGATCTCGCCCGACGACGTCGCGCTGCCGCCCGGCGAGTTCGCCTGGACTCCGCGGTTCCCTGCTCGACTCAAGGACCCACTCATGGTCACGACGATCGGTAGTCACGAGAGCCTCTTCACGCAGCCCGCCGCGGTGGCCGCGGCTCTGCAAGAGGCGGCGCCCCGCGCATAGCGGGACGAGGGTTTACAGACCGGGCGGGGCGTGGTGACGGTGGTCACCGCGCCCCTCTCGCTGTTGCCACCCCATCGACGCAATCGCCGTGAACCCCCTAGCCTGGGGTCGACGACCGAGGAGGCTTTCATGGCTGGTGGCAGGGGAATGCAGCAGGGCGCGACGTGGGGTTTCTTTGGCCTGCTCGCCTACATCGGCGCGGCCGTGTACTTCATCGGGCAGAGCGACGGTAGCTTCGGCGGCGTCATCATTGGCCTGCTCCAGGCGATCGTGTGGCCCGCCTACGCGGTGTTCGGCGGGCTCACGGCCCTCGGCGTCTAGCCGTTCAGCGAGGCCGAGGCGACTTGCGGCGCGGTGCCGACGCGGTCGCCCGCCGGGGTGAGCAGCGTGAGTTCGGGAAAGTTGTTCGCTACGACGCGCGCGCGCCACTGGTTCGAGAACAGCGCGAGCACCTCGCCGTCTGAGCGCCGCACGATCTCGCAGTCGTGCTGGCGGTTGAAGATGATCGCCGACGGTTCGTCGGTCACGCACACCGTGTCGAAGTTCATGGGTTCGAGCTTCACGGCGCACGAGTATTCGAGCTCCATGCGTTGAGCGAAGACTTCGAACTGCAGCGGCCCCACCGCGCCGAGCACGGGGTGCTGCTCGCCGCGGCGCTCGGAGCGCAGCACCTGCAGCACGCCCTCTTGCTCGAGCGACTCCACGCCCTTGCGAAACTGCTTGTACTTCGAGAGGTCGGCGACCCGCGCAACGCTGAAGTGCTCGGGCACGAAGCGTGGCAGCGCCGGAAACTCGACGGCCCGGCCCGCGTAGAGCGTGTCACCCGGCCGCACCATCGAGGCGTTCACGAGCCCGACGACGTCCCCGGGCCACGCTTCGTCCACGGTCGAGCGCTCATCGCCGAAGAGCTGGTGGGCGTACTTCGTGGCGGTCGTGCGACCCGTGCGCGCGTTCGTCACGGTCATGCCGCGCTCGAAGCGACCCGAGCATACGCGGATGAACGCGATGCGGTCGCGGTGCGCCGAGTCGAGACCGGCCTGCACCTTGAACACGTAGCCCGAGAAGTCGTCGTCGATCGTGCGCGTGGCATCCGTCACCGATCGTCGCTCGACCGCGCCCGGTGCCTCGCCGGCGATGAGATCGAGCAGGGTGTGGATGCCGATGTTGTGCACGGCGGCGCCGAACACGAGCGGCGTCGTCTCGCGCGCGCGGAACCGTTCGCGATCGTGCACGTGGCCGTCGAGGGCGAGCAACTCGGCTTCTTCTCGGGCGACCGCCCAGGGTTCAGCGTGCTCGGCCGCAGCCTGCTGGGGCGACAACTCGTCCCACTGCGAAATCGTGGCGCCGCCGCTCGCCCGTTCGAACCGCTGCATCGTGCCGCGTTCGACATCGAGCAGCCCGGTGAGGTGTCCTGCCTCGCCGACCGGCCAGGTGATCGGCGCGGGAATGAGTCCGGTGCGCTCGCGAATCTCGTCGACAAGCTCCAACGCGGTGCGCCCGGGGCGATCCCACTTGTTGATCATGGTGATGATCGGCACGTTCCAGCGGCTGCACACCTCGAACAGCTTCATCGTCTGCGCCTCGAGGCCCTTGGCGGCGTCGACGAGCATGATGGCGGCGTCGACGGCCGAGAGCACGCGGTAGGTGTCTTCCGAGAAGTCAGAGTGGCCGGGGGTGTCGACGAGATTGATGATCGTGTCGCGGTAGGCAAACTGAATCGCCGCGCTGCTGATCGAGATGCCGCGCTCTTGCTCGATCTGCATGAAGTCAGACACCGTGGTCGCGCGGCCGCGCTTGCCGTGTACGGCGCCGGCCGAGGTGATCGCCTGGGCGTGTAGCAATAAGGCCTCGGTGAGCGTCGACTTGCCCGCGTCGGGGTGCGAGATGACGGCGATCGTGCGCCGGCGGGCGGCTTCAGACGACACGTCGAGACCCTCGCTCATCACGCCCTCCCCACCCTTGTCTACTCGTGCGCAAACCTTGAGTCTACGTCGCGCGGGAGGCGCCGGAGAGCGGGCCGCACGCCCCTCCTGGACAGGTAGGTACACTTTTGCGTGTACTATCTGACGTATGACCGACACTCTGCAACTCGACGCGATCTTGCGCATCGGGCGCGCGCTCGCCGACCCGACCCGCTCGCGCATGCTGTTGCGCCTCCTTGACGGCAGCGCCTACCCCGCCGATCTCGTCGACCACCTCGGTATCAGCAAGCAGAGCGCCTCAAATCACTTGGCCTGCCTGCGCGACTGCGGCATCGTCGTCGCCGAGCCCGAGGGCCGCCGCATGCGCTACGAGATCGCCGACCCGCGGCTCGCGCACGCCCTGCGCGACTTGCTCGGTGTCGTACTCGCCGTCGATGACACCGCCGAGTGCATGCCGACCGCGGTCGACGACTGCTGCGAGCCAGCATGACCGCCCTCGGAACCCGCGGAGGATCGGCGGCAGCCAACCCCGAGCGCACTGCCCTGCTGCGTCGCCGCGTGCGCTGGCTCGTCGCCTTCACGATCGGCTACAACGTCGTCGAGGGCATCATCGCTCTCGTCGCGGGCGCAGCGGCTGATTCGGCCGCGCTCATCGCGTTCGGACTCGACTCGGGCGTCGAGGTGCTCTCGGCCGCGGCCGTCGCCTGGCAATTCTCGCGCAGCGACCCCGAGCGATACGAGAAGCCGACGTTGCGCGTCATCGCGTTCGCCTTCTTCGCGCTCGCCGCCTACACGATCGTCAGTGCGACCCTCTCGCTCATCGGATCCGCCGAGCCGCAGCCGAGCGCGGTCGGCATCGTGCTCGCGAGCATCAGCATCGTCATCATGCCCGTGGTGTCGATCATCCAGCGCCGCACCGGGCTCGCCCTCGGCTCAGCCACGGTCGTGGCCGACTCGAAGCAGACCCTGATCTGCTCGCTGCTCTCGGGGGCGGTACTGCTCGGTCTCGTCGCCAACGCTCTGTTTGGGTGGGGCTGGGCCGACGCGGTCGCGGCGCTCGTCATCGGCGCCTTCGCAGTGCGCGAGGGCATCGAAGCGTGGAACGGCGACACCTGCGCCACCCCCATCGGCGAGCTCATGGAGTCGCGCGACGAGCCGGGCGACGCGACGCCCGACGACTGCTGCTGAGGGGCATCCATGACCGACCACCAGCACACCCACGCCGCTGTCGACCGGCGACGGCTCGCGATCGCGTTCAGCATCACCGTCGCGGTCGTACTCGTTCAGATCATTGGTGCGGTCGTCACGGGCAGCCTCGCCCTGCTGGTGGATGCTGCGCACATGCTCACCGACGCGGGCGGGCTGCTCATCGCGCTGCTCGCCGCCCGGCTCATGCAGCGCCCCGCGTCGAGCACGCGCACCTGGGGTCTGGCGCGCGCCGAAGTGCTGGGAGCCAGCCTGCAGGCCGCGGTGTTGCTCGGCGTCGGGCTCTACGTGCTCATCGAGGGCGTGCAGCGCCTCGCTGACCCGCCGGCGATCGCGCCGCTCGAGCTCGTCGTGTTCGGCGCGATTGGCTTGGCCGCGAATCTCGTTGCGATCGCCGTGCTCGCGGGCGGGCGCACGCGCAACCTCAACATGCGAGCCGCCTTTCTCGAGGTCATGGCCGATGCGCTCGGCTCGGTCGCCGTCATCGCGGCCGCCGTGGTCATCGCCCTCACCGGCTGGCTGCAGGCCGACGCGGTCGCGGCGATCGTGATCGGCGCCCTCATCGTTCCCCGTTCCCTGCGGCTGCTGCGCGATGCCCTCGACGTACTACTCGAGTCGGTGCCGCGCGGCATCGACCTCGACGACGTGCGCCGGCACATTGCCGAGATGCCGCATGTCGTCGACGTGCACGACCTGCACATCTCGCAGATCGCGACGGGCCTGCCCGTGCTCACCGCGCACGTCGTCGTCGACGACGCGTGCTTCCACGACGGCCACGCATCCGAGATCACCGATCAGTTGCAGACCTGCGTCGCCGAGCACTTCACCGTGGCGATCGACCACTCGACTTTCCAGCTCGAGCCAGCCTCGGCCGCGGCGCGGCACGATCTGCACTGAGGCTCAGGGCAACACGGCGCGGGTCGAGGCAGCGTGAGTCCGCTCGAGCGACAGGGCGCGCTCGCTACAGGGAGTAGTCCACGACCGCGCGGTCGCTGATGACCGAGGTGACGAACTCGCCTGCCTCCTTGTGCGCGGGGTGCACCTGGTAGGCCTCGAGGGCCGCGTTGTCGTCGTGCTCTGAGACGAGCGCGACATCCCAGTGTCCGTCGATGAGTCCGAGATCACGGTCGACGCGAATGCTCTGGATGCCCGGGATCTGCATCTGCAGCGCCTCGAGCCGTTCGGCCATGCCCTGGGCGTCATCGCGCCGCTGGGCGTCGTCGTCGGCGGCGAGTCGGAACAGCACGATGTGACGGATCATGGCTTCACTCTAGGGCGGCAGGGCGGAGTGCGCGCCGCCCGCAGCGAACACTGCCGCGCGCACAGCGCGCCGTCACGCGCACGGAATACCCTGGAGGGGTGACTGCTGCGCTGTTGACCCCCGACGAGATCGCGGCGATCCGCGCGCAGTTCCCCATCCTGACTCGTGAGATCAACGGGCATCCCCTCGTCTACCTCGACTCGGCGGCGACGGCGCAGAAGCCGACGCGCGTCATCGAGGCCGAGGCGGCGTTCTACCGGCAGTCAAACGCGGCGGTCAATCGCGGTGCCCACACGCTCGCCGGCGAGGCGACTGAGCTCTATGAGGATGCCCGCGCCACGGTCGCCTCCTTTCTCGCCGTCGACCCGAACGAGGTCGTCTTCACGAGCCACGCCACCGAGGCCATCAACCTCGTCGCCTATGCGCTCGGCACGGCCAGCATCGGTTTCGGTGCCGGAGCGAACGCCGCCGCGGCGCCGTACGCGATCGGACCCGGCGACGAGATCGTCGTGACCGAGCTCGAACACCACGCCAACCTCATCCCGTGGCAAGAGCTTGCGGCGCGCACCGGTGCGACGCTGCGCTTCATTCCCGTGCTCGACCACGGCGGGCTTGACCTCGAGGCCGCGGCAACCATCATCGGCGAGCGCACGCGGGTGCTCGCGATCTCGCACGTCTCGAACGTGACCGGGGCAGTCACCCCGCTCGAGGTGCTGGTGCCGCTCGCCCGCGCGGCTGGCGCGCTGATCGTGCTTGACGCCTGCCAGGCCGCGCCGCACCTGGCACTGCACCCGCGCGAGCTCGATGTCGACATTGCCGTGTTTAGCGGCCATAAGCTCTACGGCCCCACCGGCATCGGGGTGCTCTATGGCCGCGCCGCGCTGCTCAACTCTTTGCCACCGTTCCTCTACGGCGGTTCGATGATCACGACCGTCACGATGGAGCGCGCCGAGTACCTGCCGTCGCCGCAGCGCTTCGAGCCGGGCACGCCGCGCATCGCCCAGGCCATCGGGCTCGCCGAGGCCGTGCGGTTCGTCACCGAGATCGGCCTCGACCGCATCGCGGCGACCGAGCACGCCCTGACCCAGCGGATGCTCGACGGGCTCGCGCGCATCCCCGGCATTCGCGTGCTGGGCGTCGATGCGCCGGGGCCGCACGTGGGGCTCGCGAGCATCGTCGTCGACGACGTGCACGCGCACGACGCCGGTCAGGTGCTCGACGAGGCGGGCATCGCCGCGCGGGTCGGCCATCACTGCGCGCAGCCGCTGCACCGGCGCTTCGGCGTCACCGCGAGCCTGCGGCTCAGCCTCGCGGTGCACTCGAGCGCCGATGAGGTCGATCGGGCGCTCGAGGCCGTGGCGAGCATCCGCCCGTTCTTTGGGTTCGACGAGAGGGGAACCGCATGAGCGGGCTCGAGCAGTTGTATCAGCAGATCATCGTCGACCACTACAAGCACCCGCACGGCCGCGGCCTCGAGGCGGGAGAGGAGACGAGCCACCAGCTCAACCCCGTGTGCGGCGACGAGATCACGCTGGCTCTGCGCTGGGATTCCGCGGGCCAACGCGTCGAGGCGGTGGCCTGGGAGGGTGCCGGATGCTCGATCTCACAGGCGAGCGCGTCCCTGCTCGCCGCGCTCGCCGAAGAGTCGACCGGCGAGGGCGATCCGTGGACGACCGATGAGCTGACCGCCCTCATCGACGAGTTTCGCGAGGCGCTGCGCTCGCGCGGCACGATTCCGCTCGACGAGGAGCGCTTCAGCGATGCCGCTGCCCTCAGCGGCGTCTCGAAGTACGTCGCGCGCGTCAAGTGCGCAATGCTCGCCTGGGTCGCGGCCGAAGACCTGCTGCAGCGCCGCGCGGTCTAGCCGGGCTGGCTCAACCCGCTCAAGTACGACGCCCGCTCGAGCGCTACGCCCGCTCGAGCACCCACAGCGGAATCTGCCGCTCGGTCTTGAGCTGGTAGTTCGCGTAGTCGGGCCAGCTCTCGCACGCCCGAGCCCACCAGATGTCGCGTTCTTCGCCCTCGAGCACTCGCGCGCGGTAGTCGTGCTTCTCGGCCATGTCCTGCAGCTCGCACAGCGGGTGCGCCGAGAGGTTGTAGTGCCACACGGGGTTCTCGGGGGCGCCGCCCTTCGAGGCGACCACCACGTAGTCGCCGTCATGCTCGACGCGCATGAGGGCCGTCTTGCGGAGCATCCCCGTCTTCGCGCCCAGAGTGGTCAGGACGATAATCTTCCGCCCGCGCAGGTCGTTGCCCTCGACACCGTTCGTGCGCTCGTAGAGCTCGGCCTGCTCGCGGGCCCACTCAGACGTGCTCGGTGCGTACTCTCCGGTCAGCGGCATGGCTCGAGGCTAGCCCGATTCGGGCCGCTCTTGGCGTGTCGCGCGACGACGTCGTAGTGTCGGCACTCGAACGTATGTTCTAGTGATTCCCCTCAGACCAGCGCCGGGCCGGAGCGCGCGCGACCTGTGAAGGCGAGACTGCCGTGCCGGCCCCTGCTCCCGCGTTTCCGACCCCCGACCCTGCTGTCCCGCGCGGCGCGAACGCCGACGCCCGCGATGCCGACCCCGTCGCCATCGTGTGGGCCGACCCTGATGGCCGCCCCATTCGGCTCGTCTGGGCGGGTACGCGCTGGCGCGTCACCGATCGACCGACCGTCATCACCGAGCCGGTGTCGTGGTGGCGTCGCCTCGATGTGGATGCCCGGGCGCTCGATCTCGCACCCCGCGCGTGCACAGGCTGGCGCTTCCAGGCCACGGCCGACGACGGGCGCAGTTGCGTGCTCGATGTGCGCGACGAGGGCGACCCAGCCCGCTGGTTCGTCGTGAAGGTCTACGAGTAGGCGCGCGGCGCCGCGAGAGTCAGCCGCGCTCGAGCAACTGCGCGAGCTGCCCGATGAAGGCGTCGAAGTCGGGGGAGTCGCGCACGAGCTCGGCAACGTCGCGGCGGGCCGCGAAGACGTCGACAAACTGGTCGAACAGCGGCTGAAACCGTGCTCGACCCTCGGCGCTGAACGCGATGAAGGCGATAACCGAGACGCGGGCATCCCCCCAGGCGATCGGGGTGGGCGAGAGGGCGAGGGCGATCGCGGTGCGCTCGGCCGTGAGGCCCATGGCGTGCGGCACCGCGAGCGTCTCGGTGAAGGCGGTCGACGACATGCGCTCGCGCTCGAGGGCCGCAGCGACATAAGCCTCATCGACGATGCCCGCATCGACGAGTGCGGCACCGAGCCCGCGGATGATCGACTCGGGGTTGTCACCCGGCGGCGGGGTGAAGAACAGTGCGGGGTCAAAGTACTCGAGCAGCTCGTCGGTGATGCGGGCTCGACGGCGCTGACGACGCACGCGCGAGACCGCGGTGCGAATCGCGTCGATGTCGTCGTCGGTGAGGAACGGCTGCACGACGACGACGCCATCGCGCAGCGCCACGGTCGGAATCGTCGAGATGACGAGATCGCTCGTGAGCTCGCGTGGGTCGACATCGGTGCGGGTCACGACGAACTCAACGCTCACCTCGCCGCCGAGCTCGCGCTCGACGCGCGTGCGAAGTATGGCGTGCAGGTCGTAGTAGCTCGGGCACACGATCGTGCACGAGACCCGTTCTTCGCGCCGCGAGACGCGCTCGAGGTGCGAGCCGAGATGCAGGGCGATGTACGAGATCTCATCGTCGTCGACGGTGATGCCGCGCTCTTTCTGAACAATCGACGCGATGTACACCGCGATGTCAAAGATGAGCGGATACGAACTCTTGATCGAGCGCGTGAGCGGGTTGCGGGTGTGCGCGTTCTCGCGCGCACGGGCGACAAGATTGCCGAGGTGGATCGCGAGTCGCGTGATGAAGGCCTCGTCGCGAAAGTCGACGACGTACTCCTGAAGCACGAGCTCGACGATGCGGCGCACGGTGGCGACGTCGTCAGTGTCGACCACGGTCTCGCCCGCGGGACCGTTGCCGGGGGCGATCACACGCGTGATGAGAAGTCGAGCGAGGTAATCGGTGTCGGCGACGGTGAGCTCGACCGCGAACTGATCGTGCGTCAGCCGGTCGAGAATCTCGACGATCGGCGCGTGCCGCTCGGGCACGGTCGTGGTGCCGTCGTCAGGCAGGTGCTGATCGCGGCGCGCGCGATCGACGGCGATCGCGACGTGCAGAATCACGGCATCGATGCCGTACTCGTTGATGAAGAACCCGGCCGCGTCGAGGGCCTGGATCAGCTCGGTCTTGAAGGCTCCGAGCCCGGCGAGGGCGAACTCGGACTCGATCTGCTCGAGATCGAGCATCCCCTGCGTGCTCTCGCTCTGCACGAGCGCGCTCAGCAGGCGGCGCCGCGCGCCCTCGCTGCCGGTCAGTCGCACGGTGCTGCCGCGCCGCTCGAGCGTGGCGCCGGCCTCGTCGATGAGCGCTTTCGCTTTGCGCAGATCGGCTTCGATCGTCGACTCGCTCACGTAGAGGCTGTCGGCGAGGCCGTGCACGTCGATGCCGAGCTCCGACTCGGTGAGGCGGCGAATCAGGTGGTGCACGCGGTCTTGCGGTGTCTCGGCCGCTGAACCCCGCTCGCGGCTGTCCGCGAGAAATTCGGCGTACTGTTCGCGGTTCAACCGGTAGCCCGCCGTCGACGCGGTGACGATGGCCCGGGGATGCGCGGCCGACTTCGCGGCCGCGACGTAGCTGCGCACCGAGCGTGTCGTCACGCCCAGGTGCTCGGCTAGCTCGGTCGCGGTGACCCAGTCGTCCGCCTGGAACAGCAGTTCCAGCATCCGCTCGTATTTGTCGGCCATGTCGAGAGTCACTGTAGACGAGGGGATGCGCGACCGGACTTCCGCACCCGGGGAAAGAAGTCTGGTGGAGACCTCGCCCTCACTCGCCGAGAGTGAGGGGAGTACAACCGCTCGACCCCATGACCGCAAGGAGGCGATCTCGATGCGCACTGCCGCGATCGTCTGTGGGGCCGGCGTCTCGAGCACCTTCCTCGCGCGCGCTGTGCGCACCCTCGCCACCGAGCGTGGCCTCGACTGGCACGTCGAGCCTCTTGCGGAAGACCAGTTGCCGCACCGCATCGACGAACTCGCCGTCGTGCTCGTCGGCCACCACCTCGCCGACCGCTTCGACGCATTGCAGGCCGCCCTCGCCGTGAGCGGTATTCCGGCCGCGCTGCTCCCCGCCGGTGACCCCGTCACGGCCGCCGAGCAGGGCGTCGCTCTGCTGCTCTCGCTCGACCCCGCCCGCACTGTCTCGGAAGGACACTCTCATGGCTGAACGCACTCTCGCCGTCGCCTCGGCGCATGGCCTGCACGCCCGCCCCGCCGCTCTCTTCGTGAAGGCGGTCACCGACTCGGGCCTCGTCGTTGAGCTGCAGAAGGGCGAGCGCAAGATCAACGCCGCGAGCATTCTCGGCGTGGTCTCTCTAGGCATCGAGCACGGCGACGACGTGACCTTACGGGTTGAGGGCGAGGGGGCCGACGCCGTGCTCGAGTCGCTTGCCGGGTTCCTCGAAAAGGACCACGACGCATGAATAGCGGCCTGGAGACGCGGGGCTCCGTCATTCGCGGAGTCGGCATCGGCCGCGCGACGACGGTCGGGCCCGTGCTGCGCATGCCCGAGCCCGTCGCCGACCCGGTCGACGTGCCGAGCGAGCGCGAGGCCGCTGAGGAGTTCGCTCGCGCCACCGCGTCGCTGACAGCCACAGCCGCGCAACTGCGCGAGCGCGGCGAGAAGGCGGGCGGCACCGCGGCCGAGGTGCTGGATGCTCTCGCGATGATGGCGGAAGACCCCGCCCTCGCCGCCGACGTGCAGCACCGCACCCAAGACGGCGCGACCGCCGAGTTCGCCATCCACGCCGCCATGGCCACCTTCCGCGACATGCTCGTCGGGATGGGCGGGTATCTCGGCGAGCGCGCCGGTGACCTTGACGACGTCGCGCGCCGCGCGATCGCCCACTTGCAGGGCCGCCCTGCCCCCGGTATCCCGCAATCGGCCACGCCGTTCGTGCTCGTCGCGCGTGACCTCGCGCCGGCTGACACCGCGACGCTCGATCTCGACCTCGTGCTCGCCCTCGTGACAACCGACGGCGGACCGACCTCGCACACCGCGATTCTTGCGCGCGAAAAGGGCATCACGGCGGTCGTCGGGGCGGCTGAAGCCGAGGGCCTGCGCGACGGCGATCTCGTGCTCGTCGACGCCGAAAACGGTACGGTCGAGCTCGATCCGCCGCAGGAGCGCATCGACCTGGCGCTGCAGCGCACCGCGACCCTCGAGGCGATCCGCGCCCAGAGCTCGGGCCCCGGGCGCCTCGCCGACGGCCGCGCGGTGCCGTTGCTGGCCAACATCGGTTCGGTCGACTCGGCTCGCGAGGCCGCGGCGCGCGGTGCGGAGGGTGTCGGGCTGTTCCGTACCGAGGTGCTCTTCCTCGGCGCCGAAACCGCGCCGAGCGTGGCCGACCAGGCAGCCACCTACCGCGAGGTCTTCGCGCAGTTTCCCGGCCAGAAGGTCGTCGTGCGCGTGCTCGACGCGGGCGCCGACAAGCCGCTCGCCTTCCTCACCGACTCCGGCGAGGAGAACCCGGCGCTCGGCCGACGCGGCCTGCGCGCGCTCGCCGCGCACGAGAACGTGCTCCGCGATCAGCTGACGGCGCTCGCGCAGGCGGCCAACGACTCGGATGCTCTCGTGCAGGTGATGGCCCCGATGGTGTCGACCGCCGCCGAGGCACAGTACTTCCGCGACCTCGCCCACGAGCTCGGCATTGCCGTCGCGGGCGTCATGGTCGAGGTCCCCTCGTGCGCGATCATGGCCGACCACGTGGCGCGCAATGCCGACTTCATGAGCATCGGCACGAATGACCTGACGCAATACGTGTTCGCCGCCGACCGGCTGCTCGGCACGGTTGCGGCCTTCCAAAACCCGTGGCACCCCGCCGTGCTGCGCCTGATCGAGATCGTGGGAACCGCGGGTGCCAAGCACGACGCGCCCGTAGGCATCTGCGGCGAAGCCGCTGCCGACCCGCTGCTCGCCGTGGTGCTTGTCGGCCTCGGCGCCACGAGCCTCTCGATGTCCTCCTCCGCGATCGCCGACGTGCGGGCCGAATTGGCCCTGCACACTCTCGACGACGCCCGCAGACTCGCCGCACTCGCCGTGTCGGCCGAGAGCGCTGAGGCCGCCCGCCGGGCGGTGCTCGACGCACCCACCACCCGTCCCTAACCACAGCAGCACCCCTCAAAAACAAGGAGCGACACCCATGACGACGACGTCAGCACCTCGCACGAGCGCGAGGGTCCGGGTCCAACGATTCGGAACCTTCCTCAGCGGGATGATCATGCCCAACATCGCGGCCTTCATCGCGTGGGGCTTCATCACCGCCTTCTTCATTCCCACCGGCTGGACCCCAAACGCGACGCTCGAGACGCTCGTCGGCCCGATGATCGTGTACTTGCTGCCGCTCCTCATCGCCAACACCGGCGGCCGCATGGTCTACGGCACCCGCGGTGGCGTGGTGGCGTCGATCGCGACGATGGGCGTCATCGTCGGCACGACCGTGCCGATGTTCCTCGGCGCCATGGTCGTCGGCCCGCTCGCGGCCTGGCTCATGAAGAAGGTCGACGCCCTCTGGGCCGGCAAGATCCGCGCCGGTTTCGAGATGCTCGTCGACAACTTCTCGGCCGGCATCCTCGGCTTCGGTCTCGCGATCGCCGCGTTCTTCGGCCTCTCGCCGGTGTTCACGGTCGTCAGCGATGCACTCGGCGCGGGCGCGAAGTTCCTCACCGAGACCGGCCTGCTGCCCCTCGCGAGCCTCGTGATCGAGCCTGGCAAGGTGCTCTTCCTCAACAACGCCATCAACCAGGGCGTGCTGACCCCGCTGGGCATCCAGGAGGCCGCGGAGCAGGGCAAGTCGATCCTCTTCCTGCTCGAGGCCAACCCCGGCCCCGGTCTCGGCCTGCTCGCCGCCTTCGCCTTCTTCGGGGTCGGCATCGCGCGCGCGACCGCCCCGGGCGCCATCATCATCCAGTTCCTCGGCGGCATCCACGAGATCTACTTCCCGTACGTGCTGATGAAGCCGCTGCTCATCGTCGCCATGATCGCCGGCGGCATGACGGGCATCACGACGAACCTGATCTTCGACTCGGGACTGCGCGCTCCGGCCTCGCCCGGCTCGATCTTCGCGATCCTGCTGCAGACGGCGAGCGACAGCTACCTCGGCGTGATCCTCTCGGTCATCCTCTCGGCGGGCGTCACGTTCCTCGTCGCCGCGCTCATCCTGCGGGCCGGCCGCAAGCGCGACCTCGAGGCCCTCGAGTCGGGTGCCGACGGGTTCAGCTCGGCGGTCTCGAAGAACGCCGACCTCAAGGGCGGCGAGAGCCGCGTGGGCGACCTGCTCGGCACGACGGCGACGGCCACGAAGATCTCGACCGTGGTCTTCGCGTGCGACGCCGGAATGGGCTCGAGCGCCATGGGAGCCACCGTGCTGCGCAAGAAGCTGAAGGACGCCGGCGTCGACGGTGTTACCGTCACCAACACGGCCATCGCGAACCTCGACGAGACGGCAGACCTGGTCATCACGCACCAAGACCTCACTGCTCGGGCGCAGAGCCAGGCGCCGAACGCCGAGCACGTGTCGGTCGAGAACTTCATGAACAGCCCGCAGTACGACTTGGTCGTGCAGCACATCAAGGCCCAGCAGAGCTGAGCCGAGGGCAGACCAGGGAAAGGCCAGGGATTCGCGTGACCACCACCGTATTGACCACCGATCGCATCGTGCTGAACGGCACCGCGCGCACCCGTGAGGAGGCGATCGCCGAATCCGCTCGCCTGCTCGTGGCCGCCGGTGCCGTGACGCCCGACTACGAGGCGGCGATGCGGGAGCGCGAATCCCTGGTCTCGACCTTCATGGGCAACGGCCTCGCCATCCCGCACGGCACCAACGAGGCGAAAGAGGCGATCCTCGCCTCGGCCATGACGGTCGTGCGGTACGACGAGCCCATCGACTGGGACGGCAACCCCGTCCGCGTCGTGGCCGCCATCGCGGGTAAAGACGGCGGCCACATGGCCGTGCTCTCCTCGCTCGCGCTGGTCTTCAGCGACGACTCGGCCGTCGAGCAGCTGCTCGCGGCCGAGTCGCCGCAGGAGGTGCTCGACCTCCTGGGCGACGTCAACGACGCGGCATGACCGCCGTCCACTTCGGCGCCGGCAACATCGGCCGCGGGTTTATCGGGCTGCTGCTGCACGAGGCCGGTCACGACCTGGTCTTCGTCGATGTGAACGCCCCGCTCATCGCCGCGATCCAGGATGCCGACGAGTACCGCGTCATCGAGATCGGGCCGGGCGGCCGCCAGCACGTCGTGACGGGCTTCACGGCGATCGACAGCGCCGCCGATCGCGATGCCGCGGTCGCCGCCGTGGCCTCGGCCGACATCGCGACGACCGCGGTCGGCCCGACGGTGCTGCGCTTCATCGCCCCCGTGATTGCTGACGCCCTGCGCGCTCGTGCCCTCGAGGCCGCCCCGCTCATCGTCATGGCCTGCGAGAACGCGCTGCAGGCGACCGACCTGCTGCGCGCCGAGATCGCGACGCTGCTCGCCGACGCCCCCGAGGTGCTCGAGCGCGCCGTGTTCGCCAACACCGCCGTCGACCGCATCGTGCCGACCGCCGACCCGGCCGACGGCCTCGACGTGCGCGTCGAGCCCTTCTGCGAGTGGGCGATCGAGAGCGGGCCGTTCGCGGATGCTCTGCCGAGCATCCCCGGAGCCCACTTCGTCGACGACCTGGCCCCCTACATCGAGCGCAAGCTCTTCACCGTCAACACGGGCCATGCGACGTGCGCCTACCTCGGGCGCGCCGCGGGCCATGAGTTCGTGCACGAGGCGATCGCCGACCCCGCCGTGCGCGCGGGCGTCGTCGCGGCGCTCGAGGAGACCTCGCGCCTGCTCGTGCTGCGGCACGGCTTCGCACCCGAGGTTCAAGACGCCTACCGCGCGACGGCTCTCGAGCGCTTCGCCAACGCGGCCCTCGCCGACCCGGTCACGCGCGTCGGCCGGCAGCCGCTGCGCAAGCTCAGCCGTCACGAACGCTTCATCGAACCGGCGGCCGCGCTCGCCGAGGCCGGCATCGAGCCCGTGGGGCTGCTCGCCGCGATCGGGGCAGCCCTGCGGTTCCGCGCCGACGACGACCCTGAGAGCCTCGCGCTCGCCGAGCGCCTCGCCGCCGAGTCGGCGCCGCAGGTGGTGGCCTCGGTCATGGGTATCGAGGCCGGTCACCCCCTCTTCGCCGCGCTAGTCGGCGTCGTCGACGCCGCTCGGGGCTGAGACCGCCGGGGTCGCCCGCCGTCGCACCGCGGCGCGCACGATCAGCAGCACCGCGAGGCCGAGGAGCCCGAGCACGAGCACCCACGGCAGCAGCACGCCGACGACGACGAGCAGGCCCGAGCCGAAGCCGACGAGCGCCTCCCACCCCGTCACGAGTCCGCTGAGGAACGTGTCGGGCTCGTCGACGGGAGCGACCTCGGTCGAACCGAGCACGAGCGTCACGGTCGAGAGGCCGACCTGTTCGGCGTAGTACCGCTGCTGCGCTTCGTAGCTCTCGAGCTGCGCCTGGCGGTCGCTGATGGCCGTCTCGAGGGCGATGAGATCCTCGACCGTCGCTGCGGCATCCTGCAGCGCGAGCAGGCGCGTGATCGACGAGCGCAGCGCGGTCACCCGGGCGTCGATGTCTTGCACCTCGCGCGTGACGTCGCTCGAGCTCAGTTGCAGCTCTTCCACCTCGCCGAGCTCCTTGAGCTTCTCGAGCGTGGCCGTCAGCCGTTCGGCCGGGATGCGCAGCACGAGCTCGGCCCCGCCCGCGTCGCTCAGCACGCTCGATTCGCGCGGCGCGAACTCCTGCCGCCCGTCGACGCGGCCTCCGGCCGCCTCGACGATCTCGACGGCCTCGGCAGCGGCCTCGAGCGGCGCCTCGACCGTGACGTAGAGGTAGCCGGTCGTGATGACAGCACGGTCGCCGCCGTCGGGCTGGCTGTCGAGATCGCCCGTCGACTCGTCGACGATCGGCGCCCCGACCCCCTCCTCGAACCCCGGCATGCCGCCCGAGTCGCTCGCCGACTCGTTGGTGGCCGCGGCCGCGCAGCCGCCGAGCAGCAGGGCGCTGAGGGCGAGGGCGGGAAGGGTGACGAGCAGTCGTGGGGTGCGCATGCCGGTCACGCTAGACCCGCCCCTCGGCGCGTCACCACCCAACGTTTTCGAGTGGAACCCGATCGTTACCGGGCGCGCCGGGGGCCGCGAGCCTGTGCCTGTGCCGAGAGAACCCAGAGGGAAGGGCGAGAAGGCCGTCTCGCGGGCCGCCGCCCGCATACATTCTCAGTATTCCTCCGCGACTAGGGGTGGACGCGAAGGTCAAGGGGGTCGGCTCAGCCGGCCCCCTTCTCTCGTCCCCAGCCTCGGCGCGGGCTGGTGGGCATCCGCCATAATCACAGGCATGGCGCCATGGTCGTTGTTCCGGCGGGATGCTCCGCTCCTGACCGTCACGGCAGACACGGGCAGCGGGCCGGTCGTCGTCATGATCCACGGCATCGCCTCCTCATCGGTCACGTTCCACCACCTCGTGCCCCTGCTCGAGCCGGCGCACCGCTGCATCACGATCGACATCCTCGGCTTCGGCGCCTCGCCGAGCCCCGAGGGGGCGACCTACACGCTCGATGAGCACGCGGCGGCGCTCGCCCGCACCATCCGCTCGCTCGGGCTGCGCGAGCCCTTCACGCTCGTCGGCCACTCGCTCGGCAGCCTCATCGCCGCGCGCTACGCCTCGACCCACCGGCGCGAGCTCGAGCGGCTCGTGCTCGTGAGTTCGCCCATCTACCTGCCCCCTGCGGTGCTCGGCGACCGGGTCGACCGCGCGAGCATGGGCGCGTACTTCACCGTCTACGAGTTTCTGCGAATGAACCCGAGCTTCACGCAGCGCACGGCCGCCGCGCTCGCGGCGATCGCGCCCATCAAGAACGTGCTCGAGCTCACCGAGAAGAACTGGCAGCCCTTCATGCTCTCGCTGCAGAACGCCATCGAATCGCAGACAACGCTCGCCGACCTCGCGCGCGTGCGTGTGCCGATCGATCTCGTCTACGGCGCGCTCGACCCCTTCCTCGCTCCTGGCGGCCTCGCGATCGTGCAGCAGCTGCGGCACGTGCGCGCCCACCGCGTCTCGGGCGTGGCGCACATCATCCGGCCGAAGCTCGCGCAGGCCGTCGCGCGTGTCATCGCAGCGCCGCCCGCCGCCTGGGTCGAGTGAGCGCGCCGCGCGGGCCTGGCAATCGCGGAAGACTCCGCTGACCGCGCCCGCAACGCACCCCCAGCGGTCGCTGTCAACCCCGCGCATCCCTCGACGACGCTCGGTACCGTGGCCGGGCCGCCCGCACCCCGCGGGGCGGCGCACCGGCAGAGCGTCGCGTGCAGCGAGCAGGGGAGAGGGGGATCGAGCATGAGCATGTTCGAATCCGCGAAGGACGCCGCGAAGGCCACTGGCGAGAAAGTCGGCGACTGGGTCGAGGAGCAGAAGGACCGCCTCGACGACAAGGCCGACGAGATCCGCGCCGACGGCGAGGTCGCCCGCAAGGAGGCCGAGCTGAAGAAGGCGCGGGCCGACCGCGAGGCCGTCGAGGCCAAGAACGACTACAAGGACGACCTGCGCGACTGATCGCGCGGTCGTGACGGTCGGGGGTCGGCGGCAGCCGGCCCCCGTCGTCGTTCGGAGCCGAACGGCGACGGCCTTAAGGTGGAGGCATGAAGACCTCGATCCTCGGTCGCACCGGTGCGACCGTCTCCTCCATCGGCCTCGGAACCTGGCAGCTCGGCGCCGACTGGGGCGATGTGAGCGAGAAGGATGCCCACGCGGTGCTCGACGCCGCCGTCGAGTCGGGCGTCACGGTGTTCGACACCGCCGACGTCTACGGTGATGGCCGCAGCGAGCAGATCATCGGCGAGTACCTCCGCAACCACCCCGATGCCGGCGTCTACGTCGCCACCAAGATGGGTCGCCGCCTGCCGCAGGTGCCCGAGAACTATTCGACCGAGAACTTCCGGGCCTGGAACGAGCGCAGCCGGAAGAACCTCGGCGTCGAGACGCTCGACCTCGTGCAGCTGCACTGCCCGCCGACGCCCGTGTACTCGATCGACCGCGTCTACGACGACCTCGACCATCTCGTCGCCGAGGGGAAGATCCGGCACTACGGCGTGAGCGTCGAGACCTCGGCCGAGGCGCTCACCGCGATCGCCCGCCCGAACGTCGCGAGCGTGCAGATCGTGCTCAACGCCTTCCGCCTCAAGCCGCTCGATGAGGTGCTGCCCGCCGCGATCGCCGCGGGCGTCGGCATCATCGCGCGCGTTCCGCTCGCCTCCGGTCTGCTGAGCGGCCGCTACACCGCCGACACCGTCTTCGCCGAGAACGACCACCGCACCTACAACCGCGACGGCTCGCACTTCGATCAGGGCGAGACCTTCGCGGGCGTCGACTTCGCCACGGGCGTCGAGGCCGCGCAGGAGTTCTCGGCGCTCGCCGCCGAGCACGGCCTGCAGCCCGCGACCGCCGCGCTCGCCTGGCTCGCGCAGCTGCCGGGCGTGAGCACCGTGATCCCCGGCGCCCGCTCGCCCGAGCAGGCGCGCGCCAACGCGGCCGCGGGCGAGGTCGCCGAGCTCGGCGCCGAGTTCCACGCGCGCGTGGTCGAGCTGTACGACCGCCGGTTCCGCGCGGCCGTGCACGAGCGCTGGTAGCGAGCGCGGCGTGACCGGCGGCTCCACCCCGGGCGCAGCATCCCCCGGCCCGGCCCCCCGCCCGGGGCTCGGCCGCACCTTCGCGAACGTCTTCACGGCGAACCTCGCCTCGAGCCTCGGCGACGGCATCGCGCGCACGGCCTCGCCGCTGCTCGCCGCGCGGCTCACCGACGACCCCGTGCTCATCGCCGGCATCGGCGCGGTCGCGATGCTGCCGTGGCTGTTCTTCGCCCTGCCCGCCGGAATCCTCGTCGACCGCATGGACCGTCGCCGGGCCCTCGCGCTCGCTGCCGGGGTGCGCACGGTGCTCGCCGTCGCCCTCGTCGTTCTCGTCGCGATGAACGCGCTCACGATCTGGTGGCTCTACCTCGTGATCTTCGTCTACGGCGTGTGCGAGACGCTCTACGACGGGGCCATCCGCGCGGTCGTGCCGAGCGTCGTGCCGAAGAAGAACCTGCCGCGCGCGAACGCGCGCATCGAGGGTGCCGAGCTCGTCGTGCAGAATTTCGCCGCCGCCCCGCTCACCTCGGCGCTCTTCGCCGTCGCCGTGCTCATCCCCATCGGCGGGCTCGTCGCGGCCTTCGGGCTCGCGGCCCTGCTCGCCGCGCTGCTGCCGGCCGTGGCGTCGGGGCGGCAGTTCCACGCGGCCGCGACCGAGCCCGTCGTGCCGTTCCGCCGCCAGCTCGCCGACGGCTGGCACTTCATCATGGGCAACCCCATGCTGCGCACGCTGTGGTTCGTGAGCATCCCCGTCGCGATCCTGTTCTCGGCCTCGGGCGCGACCCTCGTGCTCTTCGTGCTCGATACCCTCGCGATCCCGGAGGCGGCGTTCGGGCTCTTCCTGCTCTCCGGTGCCCTCGGTGGGCTGCTCGGCTCGGTCGTCGCCTCGCGCCTGGCCCGCCGCTTCGGCCTCGGGCCCGTGATGGCGGCGATGAACCTGCTCGCGGGCATCCTGGTGCTGCTGACGGGGCTGTTCCCCGTGCCGGTCGCGGCGATCATCTTCTTCTCGCTGGGCGCCGCGACGACGACCATCTGGAACGTGCTGATGATGTCGTTCCGCCAGGCGATCATCCCGGGCCGGCTGCTCGGTCGTGTGCACGGTACGTGGCGCACGCTGCTGTGGGGCACGATGCCGATCGGCTCGCTCATCGGCGGAGCCCTCGCGCTCATCGACCTCACCGTGCCCTGGATCATCGGCGGCGCCGGCATCACCGTGCTCGGGCTCGTCTTCTACCGCTTCCTCATGACGCTGCCCAACCCGGAGGACATCGACAACGGGGATGCCCCGCCGCCCGCGACCGGCGCCGTGCCGGTCATGCCCGCCGCGTGAATCGAGACGCCGTGCCCTACTCGCTCGCCCGCCACCCCTTCCCGCCCGCGGAGCGGCGACCGTCGTCGATCACTCGGTCGACGAGGGGTGGATCGACCTCGACGTGCTCGTGCATGGCGCGCCGGGCGCCGAGCTCGGCGTGATCGGCGCGTGGACGGCGCAGGCGCCGCTCGGGTCGCCCGCCGTCGTGATGGGCCCCAAGGGCTCGGTCGTGATGTCCGGCGCACCCGGCGAGGTCGTGCTCGCGGGCGACGACAGCGCCCTGCCGGCGGTGCGCCGCTACCTGCGGATGCTCGGCCCCAGCGTCACCGGGCACCTGCTGCTCGAGACCGGGTTCGACGTGTCGGCGCTCGGCATCGAGCCGCCAGCGGGGCTGCGCGTGAGCATCCTGACCCCCGACCCGCAGCGGCCGAGCGCGGCGCTCGCTGAGGCCCTCGCGGCGCTGCCCGCCCCCGCCGACCCGCTCGAGCGCTTCGTCTTCGCGTGCGGCGAGCAGTCGCTCGTCGCCCCCGCGCGGGCGACGCTCGCCGCGTGGGGCATCGATGTCGAGCGCGCCGTCGTGAAGGGCTACTGGAAGCGCTGACCCGCCGCGAGCGCCTTCCACAACTTCGGAGTGGGAGCGCGATTCCCCACTCCGAAGTTATGGAAGGGGCCGGGAACACAAAGGTCGCCGCGCGCCGCCACCGGCACCGCCTCGCACGCCGCCCCGGGCGACTGGCAGAGTCGCGGCTCCGGCTAGGGCGTCTCGC
>NCEJ01000252.1 GCA_002280615.1 Micrococcales bacterium 32-70-13
GCTGCCGCTTGTCGAGGCGCACCTGCTTCTGCTCGGCGATCTCCTCGATCGTCGGCTCGGCGGTGTGCTCGGCAGGTGCGGTGTTCTCGCTCATCAGGCTCCTCGGTTCAGCGTTTCAGCCTATCGGGGGCCGGGATGCTCGCTCGCGGCCCGGCCTAGCCCAGGTGCAGCAGCTCGGTGTCGATGAGCCGGGTCGTGCCGACGCGCGCCGCGATGAGCGCCCGCGCGGGGCCGCGGTGGTCGTCGTCGACCGGCTGGAACGTGTCGGGGCGCACGACGGCGAAGTAGTCGAGCTCGACCTCGGTCGCCCCCATGAGCACGCCCTGGGCCGCGGCCACGATCGCGTCGATGCCGCGGTCGGCCGCCGACTGGGCGGCCTCGAGCGCCTGGGGGATGCTGCGCGCGGCCCGGCGGTGCCGCTCGTCGAGGTAGGCGTTGCGGCTCGAGAGGGCGAGCCCATCGGCCGCGCGCACGGTCTCGACGACCTCGATGCGGGTGCGGATGTCGAGGTCGCGCACCATGCGCTGCACGAGGAAGACCTGCTGGGCGTCTTTCTCGCCGAAGACCGCGATGTGCGGCTGCACGATGCCGAGCAGCTTGGCCACGATCGTGAGCACGCCGTCGAAGTGGCCGGCGCGCGAGCGCCCCTCGTAGAGCGCGCCCACCGCGCCCGCCGAGACCCGCGCCTGCACGGGGCCTGCGGGGTACATCTCGTCGACCGCGGGGGCGAAGACGGCGGTGACGCCGTGCCCGGCGAGGACATCCCGATCGGCGGTCAGGTCGCGGGGGTAGCGGTCGAAGTCCTCCGCCGGCCCGAACTGCATGGGGTTGACGAAGATCGAGACGATGACGACGTCGGCGACCTCGCGGGCGTGCTCGACGAGGGCGAGGTGGCCGTCGTGCAGCGAGCCCATCGTGGGCACGAGGGCGACCGTCGATCCGGCGGCGCGCGCCGCGTCGAGGCGGGATCGGAGCCCCGCGATGGTCGTCTCGACGGCGGGCGGGGTCGTGTCGGTCACCGGTCGATGCTATCGACCGCGGCGGACTGCAACGCGTTCTCGA
>NCEJ01000006.1 GCA_002280615.1 Micrococcales bacterium 32-70-13
CGCGATGAACGCGCGCGCGGCCTCGGGATTCGACGAATGTGACACCGTCGCGATCGGGTAGCGGTTCACGACCCTCTCCGCTCCGGCAGTGGGGATCGTTGTCACTGCGATTGATGCGGAGGCGTCCGTGCGATACACGAGCCCAGCATCCGCCTCGCCCGTGGCAACTTTGGTCAGCACCGCTGAGACGTTCTGCTCCAGGCTTGCGGGCGACACCTCGATTCCGGCGCCCTGCAGGAGTCGCCGCGACGAGGTACCGCACGGAAGCTCGACCGCGCACAGCACTACCCGCACGTGAGCGTCGGCGAGGTCGTCGAGCGCCATGATGCCACCGGGGTTGTCGAGCGGCACGATGACGGTGAGAGTGTTGGTGGCGAAGACGACCGCATCGTCATCGACAGTTCCTGCCGCCACTGCGGCAGCCATCGTGCTCTCGTCGGCAACAGCGAGCACGTCGGCAGGCGCTCCCTCACCGAGTTGCGTGGTCAGCGTGGTCGACCCGCTCACGACGAGTGGTCGTACGTCGAGCTGGTCGTGCACCTCGTCGAACTCCTCTGCGATCACTTCGAACGCGGCTGCCAGCGATGCTGCCGCGTAAATGGTCAGGGTTCCCGACAGCTCCTCCGTCGACCCCGATGCAGTCGGAGGCACCGACGGGACGGTGCGTGCGCATCCGGAAGTGGCCGCCAGCGCCGCCATGACGACGATGCTCACTGAGGCACGCACGATCAAGATCGGGGAGTTTCGATGATGACCGTTGTCGCCTTCACGACAGCGACGGCAAGAGATCCCACCTGCAGGTCGAGGTCGCGCACCGCCTCTGCCGACAGCAACGAGACCACCCGATGAGGCCCCGACTGAATGTCGACTTGCGCCATGACCCCGTCGAGCTGCACGCGCGTGACGAGACCGACGAAACGGTTGCGCGCGCTCGAGAGCACGTCGGAAGGGTCGGGAGCCGCCGCCGCGATCTTCAGCGCGTGCTGCGCCAGCGCGGCCCCGGGAATCTCCAGCGGCGAGGCGTCGGTGATCGGCAGTACCCCCTGATCGATCCAGCGCCTGACCGTGTCGTCGCTGACCCCGAGCAATCGCGCGGCTTCAGAGACCTTGAACGTGCTCATAGCGCGACGATATCACCGTATTTGCGGTGTGATTCATGTATTTCTGCCGCTTGTGCGACTCGACGATCACGGGAGAGATTTCTCACTGCCGTCGATAGGCCTGGGCTGAGGGGGGGCGGACTAGCCTGTCGACCGTGCCCTTTTTGCCGCTGGTCGCGCCTGTTGACGCTTTGAGCGATGGCGAGCGGGCACGAACGGCTCGGCACGCCAATCTTGCCGGGTTCGGAGAACTCGGGCAACGTCGCCTCGCGGGCGCCCACGTGGCCGTCATCGGTGCGGGAGGGCTCGGATCGCCCGTGATTCTCGCTCTCGTCGCGGCGGGCATCGGGCGTCTGACCGTCATCGATGATGATGAGGTCGACGCCAGCAACCTGCATCGTCAAGTGATCCACCGAATTCGCGATGTCGGCGCCCCGAAGACGAGGTCGGTCGCGCGCATCGCGGCCGACCTGTCACCCGAGACCGTCGTCACCGCCACCGCCGAGCGGATCACGGCGCAGAACTCCCTTCGGTTGCTGCAGAGTGCAGATCTCGTGATCGACGGCTGTGACAACTTCGCGACGCGTGCCGTCGTAGCAGACGCCTGCGATTCTCTCGGGGTTCCGCTCGTGTGGGGCGTGGTGCAAGAATTCGCGGCGCAGATCACCGTGTTTTGGTCGGCTCCGCCGCCCGGACTGGCAGCTCTGCGTCTCAGCGACCTCTACCCGCCCGAGTCAGTAGGTGAACCACCAACGTGCGCTGCGGTCGGTGTACTGGGCGCGCTCTGCATGCAGGTCGGCGGCGTGATGGCCTCGGAGGCGATCAAGCTCATCGTCGGTATCGGTGAGCCCCTCCTAGGCCGCCTCGTCATCATCGACAGCCTGACCGGCACCCAGCGCGAGGTTCGACTGCGGCCCCGGAATGATCAGGGCGCTCTGTCGAGCGATCGTTCTGTGACACCCCCACATGTCGCCGTGCCCGAGGTGACGGCCGATGAACTTCGCGCCGCGCAGGCGGCCGGTGCGACTGTGCTCGACGTTCGCGAACCCGACGAAACTCGAGAAGGAACCCTGGCCGGCGCCGTCACCATTCCCCTGGCTGAAGTTCTCGCGGGATACGACCCTCCTGATGCCGGGCCGTTCGTCATCGTGTGTGCTCATGGCACGCGGGCTCGGCGCGCGGCCGAGGTGTTGCGCGCGCGCGGCCACAACGCCCTCGTGCTTGCCGGGGGACTCGCAGCCTGGGACGGCGCGTAACCGCGATGCGCTCTGTAGATGAGCATCTCGCCGGCATTCTGGCTACCGTGCGCACCCTTCCGGCGCACCCGTGCGCCACGAGCGACGCCGCGGGATTGACCCTGCACGACGACGTACACGCGGCCATCGACATTCCCGCCTTCGACAATTCGGCGATGGACGGATTCGCCGTGCGGTTCGACGATGTAGGCCGGGCGACGGCGACCCAGCCAGTCGACCTGCGCGTCATCGGCGATCTGCCGGCGGGCTCTGCTGACGACCCACCGATTCGGCCGGGTGAGGCCATACGAATCATGACCGGGGCTCCGCTTCCGACGGATGCCGACACGGTGGTGCCGTTCGAGAGCACGCGAGGCGGTCTTGCCGATTCGCTGTCGACCGCGTCAATCGTCGTTGCGCCCCGCGACCGCGGGGCGCATGTGCGGTGCGCTGCTGAGGATGTGCGGGCCGGTGATCGTCTCTTGTCAGCGGGTGCGCGACTCGGCCCCTTCCAACTCGCGGCGATCGCGGCCGCCGGCGTCGCCAGCGTGACGGTCTCGCGCCGTCCGCGCGTCGCCGTCATCGCGACCGGCAGTGAGTTGATAGCGGCGGGCACCCCGCTCAGACGGGGGCAAATTCCCGAATCCAACGGCACCCTCCTGGCCGGTATGGCGAGGGCCGCAGAGGCAGAAGTTGTCGGTCTCGAGACAGTCGACGACGAGGGCCCCGCATTGCAGAACACCATTGCTCGGTTCATCGAGCGTGCTGATGCCGCGGACGTCATTATCTTCTCCGGAGGTGTCAGCGCGGGCGCATTCGAGGTGGTACGGAACGAGCTCGCCGGGTCGATGGCCTTCACCACGGTCGCCATGCAGCCCGGCAAGCCCCAAGGTTTCGGCGTACTACCGAGTGGCACTCTGCTGTTCGGTCTGCCGGGCAACCCCGTGAGCGCCGCCGTGTCGTGCGAAGTCTTTGTCCGTCCTGCGCTCCTGGCCCTTCAAGGACGCGCCGTGCTTGATCGCCCTCGCCTGTGGGTGCCAGCCGCGACCAGTTGGCGGTCTCCGGCTGGACGCCGTCAATACGTGCCCGCGGTTCTCCATCAAGATTCTGGCGGTCAGTGGCGCGTGGGGCCGGCGACTACGGGCGGGTCTGGGTCTCACCTGGCGGGCGGGCTCGGGCACGCGCACGCCCTCGCTGTCGTGCCCGACGACGTCGATCGGATCGAGGCAGGCGACCTGATCGAGGTCATCCCGCTGGAAGGATGGGGCGCATGACTTTCACGCATCTCGACGACGCCGGTCACGCACGAATGGTCGATGTGACCGCCAAGCAACCGACGGTGCGCTCTGCCACCGCGGATGGCTTTGTGCGGTGCTCCCCGCCCGTCATCGCCGCGCTCAGAGACGGCGGCATCCCCAAGGGCGACGTGCTCGCGGTGGCACGACTCGCTGGCATCCAAGCGGCCAAGCGCACACCCGAGCTGATTCCCCTCGCTCACGTCATCGGGTTGCACGGCGCGAGTGTCGACCTCGAGATCGTCGACGACGGCATCGAGGTCTCTGCCACCGTGCGCACGGCAGACCGCACCGGGGTCGAGATGGAGGCCCTGACCGCCGTGGCCGTTGCAGCGCTCGCCATCGTCGACATGGTGAAAGGTCTCGACAAGTCGACATCGATCCACAACATTCGACTGACCAAGAAGACCGGCGGCAAGTCGGGCGACTGGGTTCGGCAGCGGTGACCGCGGCGATTCTGCTGGCGGGGGGGCGCGCGTCCCGTGTCGGTGGCGCCGCCAAGACCCTCTTTGACATCGACGGGTCGACACTGCTGGAACGCGCGGTGCGCGCAGTTGACGGATGCTCTCCCGTAATCGTCGTCGGCGACGTGGTCGACGGCATCACCGGGGTGCTGTGGATGCGCGAAGACCCACCCTTCGGCGGTCCGGCTGCGGCCGTTGTCTGGGCGCTCGACGCATGGCGCGATGAGCCCGGAGACGAACCCGGGTGGACCTACCTGCTCAGCTGCGACCTTCCCGACGCTGTCGACGCCGTTCGGCGGCTCGAGAATCATCGTGCGATAGCTCCGCTCTCGACCGACGGGCTATGCCTCGCCGATCACAGCAACCACCCCCAGTGGCTGATCGGGGTGTACCGCACGTCAGCGCTTCGGCGCGCGCGAGCGCGAATCGCGATGGTCGGGCGCGACTCGTCAATGCGCGCGCTGCTTGCCGACCTCGAGATCACCGCCATCAGCGCACCCGACAACGAGACAGCCGATGTCGACACGTGGGAAGATCTGGCGCAAGCACGCCGACGGCATGAGAGGCAACCATGATGAACGACCGCACGCTCCCGCCCGAAGCTCTCGATGAGTGGTCCGCAACGCTGCGCAAGATTCTCGAGCTCGACGACGATCTGCCCATCGCGCTCATCCTCGACCTGGCCCGCGATGTCGCCACCGGTGTCGCCCGACCAGCTGCCCCGGTCAGCGCATTCGCGGCGGGCCTTGCCGCGGGTCGGGCGGGTGGCTCACCAGACGATATTCGGGCGGCCATGTCTGCTGTCGTGTCTCGCGCCGCAACCTGGAAGGTCGAGAGCTGATGGTGCGCATCCGCTACTTCGCCGCGGCCGAGGAGTTCGCGGGTCGTGCAGAAGAACAGCGCACGGAATCCGATCTCGCCACGCTTCGATCTGCCCTCACTGCCGAGTACCCGCCCCTCGGCCGCATCTTGCCCGCGTGCTCGATGCTCGTCGATGGAGTGCGCCGCACTGACGCGGCGCCATTGGCGACCGACACCCTTGTCGACGTTCTCCCGCCGTTCGCCGGGGGATGATCTCGTCAGTCACCGAGGCCTGGTCAGCCGCCGATGCCCTTCCAGGTCGCTGCACCGTCGGCCGTCAGCTGACGCTTCCAGACCGGTAGCTCGCGCTTGATCGCTTCGATGATCGCTCGGCAGATCGTGAATGCTTCGTCACGATGCGTGGTCGCAACCACGATGACGACGGCCACGTCGCCGACGAGAAGATCTCCGACACGATGGCTGACCGCCACCCGCGCGTCGGCAGAGCCGATCGCCGTGCGAATCACTGCCAGCAGGGTGGCCTCGGCATCGGGATGAGCCGAGTACTGCAGCCCCACAACCGACTGATCCGTGTCGGGGTCGTGATCGCGCACGACACCGATGAACGATGCCACCGCACCGGCAGTGGGGTCATCAACGACCGCGAGGTGACGGGCGACATCGAGCCGCTCGGCACTGATCTGGGCGAGGCGCACCTGGTCCATCAGTGGTCTCCCCCGTCGAGCTGGTCGAGAACGTGCGCTGCTACCGCGAGCACGACGGGCATCCCCGACGCGACCGCGGCCGGCGATCCGGGAAGATTGACGATCAATGCCCTCCCAGCGATGCCACTGATGCCGCGCGAAATGAGGGCACCCGGAGTCTCGGCAGAGCCGCGTCGACGCAATTCTTCTCCGATTCCCGGAAGCTGACGATCGAGCACCAGCGCAGTGCCTTCGGGAGTGAGATCGCGAGGTCCCACTCCGGTTCCGCCGCTGGTGATAATCAGCCGGTCACCAGCATCCACCGCCGCGCGAAGAGCCACCGCCACTGACTGCTCTCCGTCGGGCACGACGAGCAGTCGACAGGCAAAGCCCGCCGCCTCGAGAGCGGCGCGGGCGATCGGACCACTGGCGTCGGCGCGTTCGCCAGCGGCTGACCGATCAGAGACGGTGATCACCGCGGCATCGTGTGGCACGCTCTCAGCCTACGGCCGAGAACGCCATCACCCGAGGTGTGCGGTTGCCCTCGTGTGAACGATAATCAAGAGGTGCCCCGTTCAACTCGCGCCTATCGCGGCCTCGCGCAGGCAAGCAGGTTGATGATCACCGATATTTTGATGCGACGTCCGGGACTGGGGCTCATCGAGCTCGGTGAGCTCACGGGGTTGCACGACAACACCTTGCGCGATCACCTCAAGGTACTGAGCGCCGAGGGAGTGGTGCGCAGTGAGACCGAACGGCGCGCAGGCCGAGGGCGGCCGAGGTTGGTCTACTTCACCGTGAACGCGGCAACCGAGAACGAGATCGCGCAAGACCGTGTCGACGATGCAAAGCGCCGTGGCGACCTGTTGCGGCGCGTGATGCCCACAGAACCGGTTGATCTCGACGCCGATGCGTTGCACCAGCTCGATGCCTTGTACGAACACCTTGATGCGGTCGGCCTCACTCCTGAGCTCGACGAAGCAGGCCTGAGCGTGAAGATGACGCCGTGCCCCTTTCACAAGCTGATCGCCGAGCATCCGGAGACCATTTGCAACGTGCACGAGGGGCTGGTGCGCGACGTTCTGCTCCGTGCCGGCGGCCCCGTCGAGGTTGACCAACTCTTGCCCTTCGTCACCCCCCACGCCTGTATCTTGCGTCTCCGTCTCGCATCCGACGAATAAGCACGGCGAATTCACTTCCATCCTGAGCAACGGTGGGCCATTGTGGTCACAGAGCGCCCCGGCGCCGACGCCGTATGTCGAGGAGACGATGATGAGTCCCGAAACCCAGTCGCAACGACCGATCACCGACGGCCCTCTTGCGGATGCGCTCCTGAATATGGGGCGCTTTCTGCGCCGCGGAGAAACGAGCGAAGACCTTCGGTCGCTGTTTCTTGAAGGAGGGCGAGCGGGCGACGTCTTTTACCGCGACCGCTGGGCGCACGACAAGGTCGTTCGCTCCACGCACGGTGTCAACTGCACGGGATCGTGCTCGTGGAAGGTGTACGTCAAAGACGGCATCATCACGTGGGAGACGCAGCAGACCGACTACCCGTCGGTAGGACCGGATTCTCCCGAATACGAGCCCCGCGGGTGCCCCCGCGGCGCAGCGTTCAGCTGGTACACCTACTCGCCGACGCGCGTGCGCTACCCCTATATTCGCGACACGCTGCAGACCCTCTATCGCGAGGCGAAAGCCGCGCATCCTGACCCCGTCGACGCCTGGGCCTCGATCGTCAGCGACCCCGAGAAGTCGCGCGAGTACAAGAGCGCGCGCGGCAAGGGCGGCATGGTACGCACCACCTGGGACGAGGCGCTCGAGATCGCCGCCGCCGCCCACGTGCACACCATCAAGGCCTACGGACCCGATCGCATCGCGGGCTTCTCGCCCATCCCCGCCATGTCAATGGTCAGCCACGGTGCCGGTGCCCGATTCTTGAACCTCGTGGGCGGCACCCTGCTGTCTTTCTACGACTGGTACGCCGATCTTCCGGTCGCGAGCCCCCAGGTCTTCGGCGACCAGACCGACGTGCCCGAGTCGGCGGACTGGTGGAACGCCGGGTACCTCATCATGTGGGGCTCCAATGTTCCGGTGACGCGCACTCCCGATGCCCACTTCATGACCGAGGCGCGCTACCGCGGGCAAAAGGTGATCACGGTCTCACCCGACTACACCGACAACACGAAATTCGCCGATGAGTGGGTCGCTCCGCACCCCGGCACCGATGCCGCGCTGGCCATGTCGATGGGCCACGTCATTCTCACCGAGCACTTCGTGCAGAAGCGCACCGAGCGGTTTCAGGATTACATGCTCCGCTACACGGATGCGCCTTATCTCGTCACTCTCGAGACCAACGGCGACGACCTCGTGCCGGGTAAGTTCCTGACCGCCAGTGACCTGGGTGGCACCGCGGCAGAGGAAGCGCGTGCCGAGTTCAAGACCGTGCTACTCGACCAGGCGGGCAAGCCTGTCGTTCCCGGGGGGTCGCTCGGTCACCGGTTCACCCCTGAAGACGAGGGCAACTGGAACCTCGATCTGGGCGACGTCGTGCCCCCCCTCTCGCTGTCTGATCTGGCCGACACGACAGAGTCGGCCGAGATCGCGCTGCCCCGTTTCGATCTAGCACCCGACGCGACGTCGGAGCACGTCGGAGGCATCGGCATCGTGCACCGCGGCGTACCGGTTCGACGCGTGGCGGGCAAGCTCGTCACGACAGTGTTCGACCTGATGCTCGCCCAGTACGGCGTTGCCCGCGAAGGACTGCCAGGAGAATGGCCGACCGGCTACGACGACCCCTCGACGCCAGGCACCCCGGCATGGCAAGAAGAACTCACGTCGGTTCCTTCTGAGCAGGCGATTCGCATCGGTCGCGAATTCGCCGACAACGCCGATCGGTCGGGCGGGCGCTCGATGATCTTGATGGGGGCCGGCACGAACCACTGGTTCCACTCCGACACGATCTACCGCACGTTTCTTGCCCTGACCACCATGACCGGGTGCCAGGGCATCAACGGCGGCGGATGGGCGCACTACGTGGGGCAAGAAAAGGTTCGACCGATCACGGGCTATGCGCAGTACGCGACGGCCGGCGACTGGAACCGGCCTCCCCGTCAGATGATCGGCACGGCATTCTGGTATCTCTCGACGAGCCAGTGGCGCTATGACGGGTTGCCGGCCGACCAGTTGGCGTCGCCGCTCGCGCGCGGTCTGTTCACCGACCGCACGACGGCCGACTGTCTCGTGGAGTCGGTCAAGCGCGGCTGGATGCCGAGTTATCCGACCTTCTCGCGCAACCCTCTCGACCTGTGCGACGAGGCCGAAGCAGCGGGCAAAGAACCCGCGCAACACATCGTCGACAGTCTGGAAGACGGCTCGCTGCACTACGCGTGCGAAGACCCGGATGCCCCCGAGAACTTCCCGCGTGTGATCTCGGTTTGGCGGGCCAACATTCTCGGTTCGTCAGGCAAGGGCAATGAGTACTTCTTGAAGCACCTGCTCGGCGCCGACTCGGCAATCCGCACCTCGGAAAGCCCTGAAGGAGCGCGACCTCGCGACATCGTGTGGCGCGACGAAGCAGCGGTCGGAAAAGTCGATCTGCTGATGACGGCAGACTTCCGCATGACCTCGACCACGCTGTTCAGCGATCTCGTCTTTCCCGCCGCGACCTGGTACGAGAAGTACGACCTGTCGTCGACCGACATGCACCCGTTCATCCACGCCTTCACACCGGCCATCAATCCGCCGTGGCAGACACGAACCGACTACGACCTGTTCGGCTCGCTCGCAGAACGCTTCAGCGAGTACGCCCGCACACATCTCGGCACCCGCCGTGACGTCGTCGCGTCGCCGCTGCAGCACGACTCGGCTGACGCGATGGCCACCCCGCACGGGCACGTGGTCGACGGGTTGCCGCTCGTGCCCGGCCAGACCATGGCAAAGCTCATCGTCATCGAACGCGACTACCCGAACCTCTACCAGCGATGGAAGACCCTCGGCCCGCTCACGGCGAAGCTCGGAATGACCACCAAGGGCATCACCTACACGCCCGACCAAGAAATCGAGTACCTGAAGCATATGAACGGCACCGTCACCTCGGGGCCGTATGCCGGTTCGGTACGTTTGGACACCGACAAGCGCGTCTGCGAAATGATACTTTCGTTCTCGGGCACCAGTAACGGGCGCTTGGCGGTGCAGGGCTTTCGGCAGCTCGAAGAGCGCACCGGTCAGCGCATCGCGCACTTGGCGGAGGACCACGAAGGCTCTCACATCACGTTCCAAGACGTGCAGGTGCAGCCACGCAGCGTCATCACCTCGCCGGAGTGGTCAGGGTCAGAGCACGGCGGCCGTCGCTACACGGCCTTCGCGATCAACGTTGATCACCTCAAGCCCTGGCACACGCTCACGGGCCGCCAGCACTTCTACCTCGATCACGACTGGATGGAAGAGCTCGGCGAGAATCTACCGGTCTACCGACCACCGCTCGACATGCATCGGCTGTACGGAGACGACCTGGTTGGCAGCACTCGCACGGCGAGTGGCCCCGGCGCCAACGGCCAGACCGAGGTGACGGTTCGGTACCTGACACCGCACTCGAAGTGGTCGATCCACTCGGAGTATCAAGACAACCTGTTCATGCTCTCGCTCAGTCGAGGGGGGCCCACCATCTGGATGAGCCCGCAAGACGCCGAGAAGATCGGCGTGCGCGACAACGAGTGGATCGAGTCGTACAACCGCAACGGAGTGGTCGTCGCCCGAGCCATCGTGTCGCACCGCATGCCCGAGGGAACGGTCTACATGTACCACGCGAAAGACCGCACGGTCGATGTGCCGATCGCAGAGACGAGCGGCATGCGGGGCGGTATTCACAATTCGCTCACCCGCATTCTGCTCAAGCCGAGCCACATCATCGGTGGCTACGCCCAGCTGACGTGGGCATTCAACTATCTCGGCCCGACCGGGAACCAACGTGACGAGATCACCTCGATACGTCGCCGCAACCAGGAAGTCGAGTACTGATGAAAGTCATGGCGCAGATGTCGATGATCATGAATCTCGACAAGTGCATCGGTTGCCACACCTGCTCGGTGACGTGCAAGCAGGCCTGGACGAACCGAACCGGCGTCGAGTACGTCTGGTTCAACAATGTGGAGACTCGCCCAGGCGTCGGGTACCCCCGTGGGTATGAAGACCAAGAAAAGTGGGGCGGGGGTTGGGTGCGCACCAAGCGCGGCCGCCTGAAGTTGCGCAGCGGCGGACGTCTGGCGAAGCTCGCGCGCATCTTTTCGAACCCCACGCTTCCCGAGATTCAGGACTACTACGAGCCCTGGACGTACGACTACGACATGCTGCTCAATGCGCCAAAGGGTCAGCAGGTGCCCGTCGCCCGACCCAAGAGCCTGCTGACCGGCAAGAACATGAAGATCTCGTGGTCGGCAAACTGGGACGACAACCTCGGCGGCTCGCTCGAGACCATGCAAGACGACCCGATCTTGAAGAAGATGAGCGAAGAGGTGAAGGCCGAGTTCGAAAAGGCCTTCATGTTCTACCTGCCGCGCATCTGCGAGCACTGCCTCAACCCCTCGTGCGTGGCATCGTGCCCCTCGGGCGCGATGTACAAGCGCGCCGAAGACGGCATCGTGCTCGTCGATCAAGACCAGTGCCGCGGGTGGCGCATGTGCGTGTCGGGCTGCCCCTACAAGAAGGTTTACTTCAACCACCGCACGGGCAAGGCCGAGAAGTGCACCATGTGCTATCCGCGCATCGAGGTCGGGCTTCCGACCGTCTGCTCCGAGACCTGTGTAGGCCGTCTGCGCTACCTGGGCCTCGTGTTCTACGACGCCGACCGCGTTGCAGAAGCCGCCGCCGTCGAAGACGACAAGGCCCTGTTGCAGGCGCAGCGCGACATCATCCTCGACCCGCATGACCCTGAGGTCATCGAGGCCGCACGGCGCGAGGGGATTCCCGACGACTGGATCGAGGGAGCGCAGCGGAGCCCCATCTGGAAACTCATGCAGTACGAAGTGGCTCTGCCGCTGCACCCTGAGTACCGCACGATGCCCATGGTCTGGTACATCCCGCCGCTGTCTCCCGTCGTCGACGTGGTCACGGGCTCGGGCAACGACGGTGAGGATGCCCGCACGCTGTTCGCGGCTATCGACAAGCTGCGCATCCCCATCGCGTACCTCGCCGAGCTCTTCACGGCCGGCGACATCGGACCAGTCGATGCGGCACTGAGGCGTCTCGCTGCCATGCGCTCGTACATGCGCGGAATCAGCATCGACAACGAGCGCGATGAACGAATTCCGAACGCCGTCGGCATGACCGGAACGCAGATGGAGGAAATGTACCGACTGCTCGCCATCGCGAAGTACGAAGAGCGTTACGTGATTCCGTCGGCCCACAATGAGCAGGCCCACGAGTTGGAAGAGATGGCGTGCTCGCTCGACTTCGACGGCGGACCGGGTATGGGCGGTGCCGGACCGTTCGGCTCGTCGAGCGGCCCGGCGGTTCCCGTGGCCGTCGAGAACTTCCATATTCTCGCCGACCGGCAGACTGCCGATCGACCTTCGACACCGGGTCGCGTGAATCTCATGAACTGGGACGGCAACGGGTCGGCCGACGGGCTGTTCCCGCCGACAGCTGGGCCCGTGCGCAAGACAGGAAAGCGCAAGGACCCCTCGTGAGCCCGCCCGTGGCGCGTGTGACGCCGAAGCGCCCCGTTCCCCCTGAACTCGCGTCTCTCAGGTTGTCGGCGGTGCAGCGGGCGAGGGTGCACATGCTCGCGTCTCTGTTGCTCGACTATCCCGATGCCGACTGGTTCGCTCGACTCGACGAGTTGCACAGCTACTTCGCCGACCTGCCGACCGATGTGAGGTCGGCGCTCGAAGAGTTCGTTGAACTCGCACGGGAAGCCGGAGAGATCACGTGGCAGCGCCGGTATGTGGCCACATTCGATCTCAAGCGCAAGTGCAGCCTCTACCTGAGCTACTACGCCACCGGCGACACCCGTCGACGCGGTGTCGCCCTGGTGACCTTTCTCGAGGCCTATCGAGCTGCTGGCTGGGAATTCGACAGCGATGACTTGCCCGACTACCTTCCCGCGGTCCTAGAGTTCTCAGCCCTGGGTGATCCAGAGATTGCGGGCGCACTCATCGCGTCGCACCGCGAGGGTGTCGAGGTTCTGCGAGCCGCGCTAGAAGACCTCGACAGCCCCTGGGCATTGGTCGTGCGCACCGTCACCCTGACACTCCCCCCGATCGATGACCGCACTCGTGAGCGGTTTCTCGATCTCGTGAACGAGGGCCCACCGACCGAAACGGTGGGCCTGAGCTTTCTCGGCCATCTACCGCCCTTCAGCCCGTCAACTCAGGAGTCTCTGTGAACACACTGCCGATCATTCTGTGGGTCGCGATTCCGTACGCGTCGATCGCCGTCTTCATCGTCGGGCACATGTGGCGCTACCGCTACGACAAGTTCGGGTGGACAACCAGGTCAAGTCAGACCTACGAAAATCGATTGCTGCGCTGGGGCTCACCGATGTTCCACCTCGGAATCCTTATGGTGCTCGCCGGGCACGTGGTCGGTCTGCTGATACCGCGCGAGTGGCTGTATGCGATCGGCATCTCGGAAGAGACATACCACTTCGGTGCCACCACCCTGGGCACCCTGGCGGCGGCCCTCACGTTGACCGGCTTCGCCATCCTCATCTATCGTCGCCGCACCGTGGGGCCGGTCTTCCTCGCCACCACCACGATGGACAAGGTCATGTACGTCTTCCTCGGCGCGACAATGCTCTTCGGCACTCTCGCCACGATTGTTTTTCAGGTCTTCGGGTCGGGCTTTCAGTATCGAGAGACGATCTCACCGTGGATCCGCAGCATCCTGGGTTTCCAGCCGCAACCGGAGCTCATGGCCGATGTGCCCCTGCTGTTCCAGTTGCACGTCCTTACCGCCTTCGCGTTGTTCGCGCTGTGGCCGTTCACCAGACTCGTGCACGTCTTTTCGGCACCCGTCGGGTATCTTTTCCGGCCCTACATTGTTTACCGCTCGCGCGATGACGGGCGTGGCGCTCAGGCGCCTCAGCGCGGGTGGGAAGCGATCAAGACACCTGACCCTGATCGACTGCACAAGCTCTGACCGTGAACGGCCCATCCCCGAGCCTCGTCAGTCGACGATGAAGTGCCCGGTGCCACCCTTCTCGGCGTCACTCATGATGTGGGTGACGAACGGATAGGTTCCCGCCTCGGGAAACTCAAGCTCGACGAAGCCGCCCTGCGCTGGTTGCAGGGCGAGCGCCTGCGCTCCACCCATGCTGCCAGGCCGAAGCGTGTAGGCACCCTCGAGATAGACCGTGTCGAACTGTGCGCCGACGATGTGGAATGACGTCGGCCTGTTCGGTCCAGCATCCAGCACCCACACCCGGACGCGCTCTCCGACCGTGGCCGAGAGCGGCGCGACCACATACTGATTCGCGTACCCATTGAACGTGATGAGATCGGGATTCTGGGTGGCGATCGCCTCGGCGTTAGCCGTTTCACCCTGCGGGCCGAGGTACAGCTCGCCTTGAATAAGAAGATATTCGCGATCAATCGGTCCAAGTTCGGGCGGGTCGATGATGACCGCCCCGTACATTCCGTTGGCAATATGCATCGACATCGGCATCGTCGAGCAGTGATACATCCAGATGCCCGCTCGCGTCGCTGTGAAGGAGTACGTGAGTGTCTCACCGGGCTGGATGGTGCGCATCGGCTCGTCCGGCGCCAAGGCACCCGCGTGAAAGTCGATGGAGTGCCCGATCGTTCCATCGTTGACAAGGGTGATCTCGAATCGATCGCCGACCGAACCACGCAGAACTGGTCCGGGCGCAGAGCCGCCGAAGGTCCACCGCTCCTGTCGCACGCCGGGTGCGACCTCCTGTTCTTGCTCAGTTACTCGTAGCGTGATGCGATGCACGGTGGTCTCAGGAGCGGGCCCGAGGGCGGCTGGCCACGAGGAGAAACCCGGCCCCGGCTGCCTCGCAAGGTCGATGTCGTCAGCGGCCGAACTCGCGGACGGGGCGCCATCGCCGTGCGAGAGGTCGTGACCCTGCTCAGCGGGATTGTCGGGCTCACCGACGTCAGGCGCCCCGGTGACGACAACCGACAGCTCCATCCCCATCTGCCGATGGCCAGCAATCGAGCACCAGCCACCGAGGTCGGCGCCCACCAGGCCGACGTCGAGGGTCTGTGACGACCCCGGCGCGAGTCGTTGCGTGCGCATGCCGTTCGCGAAGGTCAGATCATGAACGTCGTCACCCGTGTTCTCGAAGGTGATGACAAGCACGTCGCCGTAGGGAACCTGCAGTTCGTCGGGAACGAAGCGCATGCCCTCCACCCGCACCGTCACCTCGGTCGTCTCGCCTGACGCTACGACGTCGTCCACCCCCGCTGCCACAGTGATTCCCGTCGCCGCAGGATCAGCGGCGACTCCACCAGCCACGCACAGGGCGAGCACCGTGAACGCCGCGGTGACCGCACCCACTCTTCGCGGCGGGGCGGCGGGCGCAGATGCGCTGGGAACCCCGAGCAGCACGCGACTGCCACGATCCGGTTCTGAGCCCTCATCACGCCGCACCCGGCGACCGATAACGATCGCTCGCAACACGAGAAAGACGAAGGTGACCACCATGCCCGCGGTGACCAGAGAGAGGAGAACTCGGGCCACAGAAGGCATCGGAAGCAGGTACAGCACGATAGTTCCGTTGAAGACGACGACACGAAAAGCAGCGCCAGCATTGAGAATCTCTGCTCCCACCTTGGCCGCGGAGGGGCTGCCGAGAGTGACTACTGGCAGCAGGAAACTCAAGGCGCCCATCACGATCTGCACACCGAAACCGACCACGAGCGGAGCGAGAACCATGAGATAGGTCGACCGCACGCTCGCCCAGTCCGGAGCAGTCACGGCGATCACAGCGATGGCCCCCGCAGACACCACGAGCCAGCCGTACGCGCTGGCCAGACTCCAGGCAGAGAAGGTAGCCGGCGGCATGGCACGTGCCTGCCGGACGCCCTCCATCCCGAGGCGCCCCGCGGCGGCGAGCCAGACGAGCATGCCCGCTGAGACCAAGACGGGCGCATCGACCAGGGGGCCCGCAACCGCGAGCGCAATACCGGCCAGCAGGAGGGGAAGCGCGATGCGGGCTGCCGCATCAGCCGAGGAAGCTATGCGCGCGTGCAGCACCGTCGGCCACAGCAAGACGAGTGTGCCGAGCGCAGTGAGCCCGATCCAGCCGAAAGCGTTGAGCACCACATGCGCTGTCGCCAACCGGTCGTCGAGCTCGGGTGAGGCAGTGGCGGCCATGGTTGCGCCGACGGCGATCCCTGCGAGAAACACAATCGACGCAGCGACGTAATAGCGAACGAGTGGTCGGAATCGAGCGGGAAGGGCGCCACGGTATTGCAGCGTGAGGAGGACCGCATGCAGGGTGATCGCCAGGCCGACAATCGTCGCTCCGAGCACAGCGACCGGCGTGAGGGATGCCAAGATTCCCACTGCGATGAGGACCACGCCCACCGTGTGAAGCAGCAGCCTGACAGCGAGACCCGCTCGACCTCCAGGGGCAGCACGACGCAGAAGCGTGTCTGAGAAATGCTGCGACCAGATCAGGATCGCCGCGGTGGCCGCACCGAGCAGGGGCACGTGAATCATGAGCCACAGTGGCTCGTCGACGAAGCGGTGGACCGTGACGGCGACCACGGTGAGCACCAGCCACATCACGACGAAAGCGTTGGTGATGAGATACCAGTTGCGTCGTGACATCAGGTACGTTCCTTCTCACGGTGACGCGCGATCACCGAGACAGTGACGACGGTGACGCCGAACATGACGATCGCCACGACGCTGCCGACACCACCCAGCTGCACCGCGAGCACATTGCCCCAGGCATCGCCGATGACCACCCGGACGAGAAGGGAAAGATGCAAGACGGCGACGGCTACGTAGAGCGCGGGGTGATACGGAATCCGCACCCTGAGAACGGCCGGCAGGATGAGAGGCGCGTGCGCCATGATCAGCGTGATCACGAATCCCAGAAAGATCGCATGGGTGGTCGCATCGTAGAGCGGACCCACCGTTCGGGCACCACCCAGCAGCCATCCCGTGCCCGCGACGATGAGCCAGCCGTAGCCGAGTAGCAGATTGACGGCCACGTAGCGAGGCAATCCGCGCTGATGCACGGTCACGCGCGCGACGTCGAACCGGATCAACCAGGCGGCCACGCCGATGAGAAGCGCTCCCGCCGCTGGCACGGCAACGCCAGGGGCCGTGAGAGTGAGCACCGCTGCGGTAGCCAGTGCGAGGGCGCCACCGAAGAACACACGTTCTGCCACGACACCCGGTGCAGCAACCCGAGCCAGCTCCAGACGCTCCCCGGCGATTGTGAGCACCAGGAAGACAGCCAGCAGAGGCACGAGAAATGCGGCCGACACCCCTCCGCTCCACACGATCGACGCTACAAGGGCAGTTGCTGCCCCCAGTGCTTGAATCGCGGTCGCAGTGGCTGGCTGTCGGCGCCAGATCGCCCGATACTGCGAGAGATGCACCCCGCTGCCGACGACAATCAGCACCTGCCCGACGAGGAGGGGTAGCGGACTCACGGTGAGAACCGCGCCGCTCACGAGCAGTAGTGGGGCGGCGTACGCCCATCCCGCTCGCAGGGCAACGGCACGCTCGAGGCTGATGAGCGTTCCGACGAATCCGAACACCATCAGAGGTGCATGCAGGTCGGGCAGCCGTTCGGTGACCGTGGGGACCCGCAGCCCCAGGAGCAGCAACCCTGCCGTGATCCCGAGGATCAGCACGACTACTGCGGGCGCGATCAGCAGCAGACGTGCTCGAGGTCCGTCCACCGAGGCAGTCATAGGCTGCCGAGAACGTCCAAGTGAAGCTGGGCTGAGACGAAGATGACGGCGTAGTCAACGACCACCACAACAGGTAGCCACCACAACACGATGGCGCCCACCCGCCGCATCGGATTCCCCCACACGCCTTCGCGGAAGGTCCAGCCGAGAACGCTCCAGAACAAGGGAATCGTGACCAGCCAGACCACCAGACACCAGGGGCACAAGGAGCCATACTCGAAGACGCTCCGGTAGGCCAGCACGTGCACAAACACGAAAGCGCCGAGTACGGCGACCGCGTATACGCGCCAAAATGCTGCGGCCAGGCCTCCCGGTGCCGCACGGGAACTGATCGCCGCGTAGATCGGCCCAGTGAACAGGGTGATGCCGATGAGCGAGTTGCTGAAGCCGAGCAGGTTGCCACCCGGCGCAAGAAGATTGGGTCCGCACGTGATGAGCACACTGATGTTGCAACTGATGATGGCATCGCTACCGGTCAACTGACCCACGTACTCGAGGTACAAGAGAAAAGAGATGATCCATCCGACGACGCCCGTGACAATCCACAGCAGTGCGGTGCCGCGCCCGGGTCGATACAGAGTGGGAGACGTTGGCTCGATTCGATGTGCTTCAGAATCACGCATAGATCTCAGTATGTCTCTAGCGAAACATCACCGGCACGGCCTGCGCCGTGAAAATCCATGCAGGGCTACTGCTTTACCGCACGACGTGAATGTGCAACGAACGGAGGCCCCCGGCGGGATACGCGGCGAAGTCGGAAGGTACGGTCTCGTCGAGCGTGAGTGACACCGTGCCAGCCAGAAGTGCCTCCAACGCTACCCGAAGCTCGAGCCGGGCTAAGGGCGCACCGGGGCAGTCATGAATGCCGCGCCCGTACAGCAGATTGTCTGGCGCGTTTCGCACCGGATCGAAATGATCGGGGTCATCGAAGACCGTTGCGTCGCGGTTCGCGCTAGCCCAGAAGATCGTGACCCGCTCGCCCGGCCCCATGTGGTGATCGCCCGCACTGGTGGCGCGGGTCGTCACTCGTCGGTTGGATATCAAAGGCGGGTGGATGCGCAGAATTTCGTCGATGGCAGCAGGAATATCGCCGGGTGACGTGCGCAGGGTGCTCTGAATCTCGGGGTGGCGCGCGACGAAATCAACGATAATTCCGATGCTCGCCGCCATCGTGCCGAGCTCTCCCGCCGTCCAATTGCGCATAATCGACACAACCTCGTCGTCCGTGATCGGACGGTCGTCGACCCGCGATCGCAACAGTCGAGTCGTGACATCATCCGACCCTCCCGGTACTTCTCGCCGCGCCTCGACGACCCGACGCACCGTGGAATCGAACTCCTGTGCGGCGGCCTTCAGCCCGTCCGGTTCCCCGGCAAGGGTCGCACTCTGGCTCACTGCAATCCAGCGACGAAGAGCCTGAACGGTTTCCGTCGGCCACCGCAACCAGGCCTGCTGGGTTTCTAGGGCATAGCTGAGCGCAAAGTTGTCGATGAACTCGTGTTCACCTTCTGGCGGGAGCCCCTCGACCAAGGCATCGGCGATCTCTCGGAATTCTGGTTCGTAGCGGGCCATCTCGTCGGACCGGAAGAACTCGTCGATCAGTCGTCGATAGGAGGTGTGCCGGGGAGGGTCGAAGCCATTGGGAACTGCAGGGTGAGCGTCTGACACCTGACTGGAAAAAGTCTCGTGGTCGTCGAGAATGGCCACGACGTCGGAGTGACGGAAGACTGACCACCCGAGGTACTCGCTGTGCGCGACGGGGCAGGTAGCGCGCAGTTGGTCGTACGCGCGCACTTGGTCGGCGAGCACTCGGGGGTCTCGAGGGTCCCAGTCTTCAGTTGGCATGCCGCAATTATCCCGGTGAATCGGCCTCGCGCCACCGTGGGTAGCTGGATACCCTTTTCTCACCTCGGGCCCGATCGAGCTCGCAGAGCGATGAGGGAGAAACTGTGACCACGATGACGACGCCGCCCGCGGCGACGGACCTCCGCGGCGGACTGAGGCAAGTAATCCTCGCGACGATCGCATCGACAGCGGGCTTCTGGGCTTGGATGTCGATCGCCCCCCTGCAGGCCATCTACGCCACGCAGATGGGCCTCGACCAGGGGCAGATCTCACTCATGCTCGCGACACCAGTCCTGGTCGGCGCGCTCGGTCGAATCGTCACGGGAGCACTCACTGATCGATTCGGCGGACGCATCATGTTCACGGCCGTGCTGCTGGCGTCGGTTCCTGCCGTGCTCTTGGTGGCTCTTGCGGGCACGATCAACAGCTACCCGTTGCTTCTCGTCTCGGGCTTCGCGCTCGGCATCGCTGGCACGATCTTTGCGGTCGGTATTCCCTTCTCGGGTGCCTGGTACGAACTCTCGCGGCGAGGGTTCGCCACCGGAATCTTCGGTATGGGGATGATCGGAACCGCCGTCTCGGCGTTCGCCACGCCTCGGCTCGCTGAAGCAATTGGCTACCTGCCCACTCACTTCGTGATTGCGGGCACTCTCGTGGTCGTGGCCATCGCGGCGTGGGTTTTCTTGCGTGACTCCCCCGCGTGGAAGTCGAGCGCCCAGCCGCTGCTCCCCAAGGTCAAGGGGGCGTTGAGCCTTGCCATCACCTGGCAAATGTCGTTTCTCTATGCGATCGCATTTGGGGGGTTCGTCGCCTTCGCGACCTACCTGCCCAAGTACCTCACGACCATCTATGGTGATGATGTCGACCCCGTCGGCGCGGGCACCCGAACTGCGCTCTTTGTCGTAGCGGCCGTGATCGCCCGCCCGATTGGCGGCGTGCTGGCCGACCGTTTCGGGCCGAAGGTCATATCGCTCATTTCTCTTGCGGGAATCGTGGGCACGGCCTACATCGTGGGCCAGCAGCCGCCCGAGGGCGTTCTCACCGGTGCCACCTTCTTGCTCATGGCGTCGGCGATGGGTCTCGGCATGGGTGCCGTCTTTGCCTGGATCGGGCCCCTGACCCCGCCCGACAAGGTCGGGGCGGTTTCTGGCGTGGTCGCGGCTGCGGGCGGGCTCGGCGGCTACTTTCCGCCGCTCGTCATGGGCGCCACGTACCAGGCAGAGAGCAATTCGTACGCGCTCGGGCTGTGGTTGCTCGTGCTTGTCGGGGCGGGTGCCCTGGTGGTTGGCGGCATGTTGCGCGACGCCCGCGGCAGACCCCGCGGCACCAACGCGACCCCTCTGACGGCACCAGTGCCGGAGCCGTCGCCTGCACCAGAACCCTCCGTTCACCGGTAGCGACCGTGAACACCGCGGATGCCGAGCGCGTCGCTTCCCCGGTGCGCGGACCCGCCCAGCTGACGCCGGGCTATTTTGCCGGCGTCATGGGCACGGGCATTGTGTCCATCGGTGCTCAGCTGACCGGATACGCCCTTCTGGCCTCGATTTTGTTTGGGCTGGCTCTCGCGTTCTACGCCATCCTCATCGCTCTGACCATCTGGCGCGTGGTGTTATACCGGCAGCAGGTGGTTGCCGACCTGCACGACCCGGCCCGCGCATTCGGATTCTTCACCTTCATCGCGGCGACCAACGTCGTCGCTTCCATGTTCGTGGGAATCGGTCTCGAGCATCCCGCCGCGGTGTTGCTCGTCGTGGCCACCGCGGCCTGGGCCGTCATGGGCTACGCCATCCCCTGGTTGGCCGTGCTGAGCAACCCCCGGCGACCCATTCTCGAAGCAGCGAACGGCACCTGGTTCATCTGGGTGGTCGCAAGCCAGTCGATCGCGGTCGTCGCTGCCGGGATCGAACCGCTGTACCCCGAGGCGCGCCAATGGCTCGCCATCATCGCCGTGACGACATGGTCGATGGGAGTCATGCTCTATGCGGTGTGTGGTTTGCTGCTTCTCTTGCGCGTGATCATGTATCGCCTCTCGCCGCAGCAGCTGGATCCGCCCTATTGGATCTCGATGGGAGCGATGGCCATCACCGTTGTGGCTGGGGCCCGCATCGTCGAGATGGACGATGCGCCCATGATTGATGTCACGCGGGCCCTGATCGCCGGGCTGTCTGTCATTTTTTGGGCATTCGCGACGTGGCTGATTCCGGCGTTGCTGGCCGCAGGAGTGTGGCGGCACCTGGTGAAACGCGTGCCCATCAGGTACCAGCCGACATTGTGGAGCTTCGTGTTCCCCATGGGCATGTACGCCGCCGCGAGCATCTATCTCGGTCGGGCCGATTGGCTCCCAGTGGTCGAGGCGGTCGGCGAAGTCTGGTTCTGGGCCGCGCTTCTGGCCTGGAGCCTCACCGCGATCGGGATGATTGCCGATATTGTCACCCGACTATCCTCATGGCGCAGACCTGCGACGTGAGACGAGGGGCTGATGTGGTGAACGAACGCGTGTCGACTAACGGCCCACGACGGTATTACAAAGCACTGTCGTCAGTCAGCCGCATCAATCTTCTCGATGCCTTGCGGCGTCAGGGAACCCTGACGATTGGAGAACTCGCGGCGGCCACTGGGCTCCATGTCAACACCACGCGCGAACACCTCTCTTCGCTCATCTCGTCGGGCTTGGTGAGCGCGCTCCCCGACCTTAGCGGGAACCGAGGGCGGCCGTTGTTGCGGTACCGCATCGACGTGGGCACCGATAGCCGACGGGAACGTGCACCACGAGGCCGTCCAGATCAGCTCACGGCCCTGAGCGACCACATGGCACACGCCGGGTTCGATGCCACGATCGACCGGACCGCGCAGTGCATGACGATGTACGACTGCCCGTTTGCCCGTCTGTCAGACGCGAACCCGCAGGTGTGCCAGGTGCATCTGGCACTCATCCAGCACGTGCTCCGGAACGCAGCGAGCCCGCTCCAGGCGGGTGCGCTACACCGACGATCGGGCCCGAGAGAATGCACCCTCGAACTCACCAGCAGTGCGGATCGTGTCGATCATGCCGAGCGGTGTCGACAAGCGGGACGTGCACCCGGCTGGAGGCCTGCGTGACGCGTCGCTTCTGCCTGAATAGACCTTGAACCATACATATGGTGGTCGAATTCCGTTTTAAATACCACATGTAGAGATTCGCTCGTAGCCTTTGGTCACAGCCTGCCTCCGCGATCAGGCTCGAAGGAGGATCCCCATGTCCACACTCGCCACCGTCGCACGAGATGCGACGGCACCCCCACTGCCCGCCATCGACGTCGTCACCACCATCGACGAGTACCTTGACCGCTCTGACTGGCGCGTCAATGCGAACGCCAACCAGGGCTATTCGCTGGGCGGGCTCATTCTCAACACGGCGGGCAAGGTCATCGCCAACTACTGGCTCTCCGAGATCTATCCCCCGGAGGTGGGCGAAGCGCACCGTGCGGGTGACCTCCACGTTCACGACCTCGACATGCTCGCGGGGTACTGTGCCGGCTGGTCACTCCGCGTGCTGCTGGAAGAGGGCTTGAACGGGGTCTCCGGCAAGATCGATTCGCGCCCACCTCGCCACTTCTCTTCCGCCGTGGGTCAGATTGTCAACTTTCTCGGAACCATGCAAAACGAGTGGGCGGGAGCGCAGGCCTTCAGTTCCTTCGACACCTACATGTCACCGTTCGTGAGGATCGACTCACTGACCTACGCTGAGGTGCGGCAGCACATTCAAGAACTGGTCTACAACCTGAATGTGCCCTCCCGCTGGGGAACCCAAACGCCGTTCACGAATCTCACGTTCGATTGGGTCTGCCCCGACGACCTTCGGGAGCAAGTACCCGTTATCGGCGGTGTCGCCCAAGACTTCTGCTACGGCGACCTCGCCCAAGAAATGGCTCTCATCAATGCGACGCCGACCACGGTCACCTCCGGCGGCAGGGTCGGAAGGCTCTCGGCGTGCAGGTCGTCCTCGTGCAGCAGCAGCGCCACGCGCGTCGCGCGCGGCAGCGGCTCGGGCACGGGCGCCGGCCCGGCGGGTGGCACGGCAGCATCGTCGTCGACGGCGTGGGCCACGGTCGCGAGACCCCGCGGCCGGAAGCGTCCGTCGGTGTAGCGGGCGATGTTGTCGGCGGTGGCGAGGTAGGTCTTGCCGACGGTCTGCAAGCCCGCGACCCAGCGCCAGCTCAGCGTGTTCGAGGCCGGATCGCCGTCGAGCAGGTGGCGCAGGAAGAAGTCGGCGCCGAGCTGCCAGGGCAGGCGCAGCGTGAAGATCCAGATGCTCGCGAACCACATGCGCGCATGGTTGTGCAGGTAGCCGAGCTCGACGAGCTCGCGCGCCCAGTCGTCGAAGCCCTCGATGCCCGTCGTGCCGGTGATCGCCGCGTTGTAGGTCGCGCGGTCGGCGACACTCAGCGCGTCGAACGTGGGAGCGACGCTCGCCGCGTACCGCGCCCACACGCTCGGCCGCAGCTCGAGCCAGCCCTTCCAGTACGTGCGCCAGTAGACCTCCTGCACGAACTTGCCCGCCGCATCGAGCGAGTGCCGTTGCAGCACGGCCTCGACGACCTCGCGCTCGGTGACGAGGCGGTGCCGCACCCAGGGCGAGAGGGTCGACACGTTCGAGCGATCCTGGGGGCCGCGGTCGGTGTTGCGCTCGGCGGCGTAGGCACGACCGGCACGAGGGACGAAGTCGGCGAGCCGGGCGAGCCCCGCGTCGCGTGTGGCGTCGGGTGTCATGGCCCCATCGTGCGGCAGAGCCGCTGAGAGGCGGCGGGATGCCCGGTGCGAGCATCCCGCCGCCTCAGCGGTCATCGGGGTCGATGTACCCGATGCCGTTCGGAGCCGGCCAGATGAGCTTGTTGGTCTCGTTGACCATCCACAGCTCGTGGCTCGGGCCCCAGCCGGAGCCCGCGTCGATCGTGATCTGCGCGGCCTCTTCGGGGTTCTCGGCCGCGTAGACCCAGCCCTTGATGACGGCCTTGAGGAACGCGACGGTCGTCTCCTGGTACTCGGTGTCGCTCTCGAGGCGCTCGGTGTCGGCCCAGATCGCGTCCTGCAGCATCGCGCCGACCGTCTCCTCGTAGCTGATGACGTTGAGGTCCTCCGGCGTGTACAGCTCGCCCGTGTCGGGGTTGACCGACTCGAGCACCTGCGCGTACTCGTTGTACGTCATCGCCTGGGCCGCGTCGATGTCGCCCGCGAGGAAGGCGTTCATGTTGAAGTCTTGCGTGATGATCTCGACGGTCGTCGAGTCGAGGCCCTCGGCGGCCATGGCCGCGAAGATCTCCCACTCGTTGCCGAAGCCCCACGAACCGATCTTCTTGCCCTCGAAGTCGGCGACCGACTCGATGCCGCTGTCGGCCCACGCCACCTGCAGCGTGCCCGAGCGCTGGAAGATCTGCGCGATGTTGGTGACGTTGGCACCGGCCTCGATCGAGCCGAGCACCTTCGGCACCCAGGCGATCGCGTAGTCGACATCGCCGTTCGCGAGCGCATCCTGCGGCACGATGTCGCCGCCGCTCGGGATGATCTCGACCTCGAGGCCGGCCTCTTCGAAGTAGCCCTGGTCGACGGCGGCGAAGTAGCCCGCGAACTGGCCCTGCGGCAGCCACTGTAGCTGCAGCGTGATGGGCGTGAGCTCGTCGGAGCCCTCACCCTCGGTCTCGGCGGGAGCGGAGCAGGCGGAGAGCGCGAGCGCGGCGGTGAGACCGATCGCGCTGAACGTCGCGAAGCGACGTGTGCGGTTCATCATGTGCTGTGTCCTTTCGGTGTTCTCGACGGTGCGGGGGTGGTGCAGGTCGGCCTCGGCGAGAGCCGGGGACGCTCCGGGCGTCACGTCACCGTCGACGTGAGGCCCAACGTTCGAGGGCGAGGGTCACGAGGTAGAACGCCAGCCCCAGCACGATCGCGGCGACGACGTAGGCCCAGGCGCGCGGATACGCGCTCGAGGCCGCCGAGGTCGAGATGAGCCCGCCCAGCCCGCCGCGCGGGCCGCCGAAGTACTCGGCGACGAGCGCGGAGATGACGGCGAGCGATGAGGCGAGCCGGATGCCCGTGAAGGTGTACGGCACGGCCGTCGGCAGGGTGATGGTGCGCATGACCTGCCACGGCGTCGCCGCGAAACTCGTCATGAGCTCGCGGTGCACCGGCTGGGTCTGCCGCAGGCCTCGCGCCGTCGTGATGAAGACGGGCACGAAGGCCGCGAGGCTCGCGATGAGCTGCCGCCCGGTCTGCGAGTCCGCGCCGAACATCGTGTTGAGCACCGGGGCGAGGGCCACGATCGGGATGACCGCGAGGGCGGCGACGATCGGCGCGAGCATCCCGTCGATCAGTCGGCTGGTCGAGGCGATGAGTGCCGCGACGATGCCGAGCAGCGAGCCGGCGACGAGGCCGACGAGCGCGTTGAGTCCCGTGATAGCGCCCGCGCTCAGCATGGAGGGCCAGAACTCGACGATCTCCTCACCGATCGCCGCGGGGCTCGGCAGCAGGTAGGCCTCGACGAGCGCGGTGCGGCCCCGCGGGCCTGGTGAGGGGCGCGTGCGCGCAGCCGTCGACATCAGCGGTTCTCGACTCCGCGCGGGGCGGCGGTGACCCCGCCGCCGCCGTGCAGAGCCTCGCGCACGGCCGTGATCATCTCGAAGAAGCTGCCGTCCTCCCGCAGATCGTCGGCGCGGCTGCCCGTGCTGCCGAGCGACATCGGCACGACCTCGGCGATGCGACCCGGCCGCGGCGACATCACGACGACGCGGTCGCTGAGATACACCGCCTCGGGGATCGAGTGCGTGACGAAGACCACCGCGGCGCCTGTCTCGGCGGCGATGCGCAGCAGCTCGGTCTGCATGTACTCGCGCGTCATCTCGTCGAGCGCGCCGAACGGCTCGTCCATGAGCAGCAGCTCGGGCTTCTTCGCGAGGGCCCGCGCGATCGCGACGCGCTGCTGCATGCCGCCGGAGAGCTGGTCGGGAAAACGGTCGCCGAAGTCGCCGAGGCCCACGAGGGCGATGAGCTCATCGACCCGTGCGCGCACCTCCGCCTTGGGGCTGCCGCTGAGCTCGAGCGGCAGGGCGATGTTCGCCGACACCGTGCGCCACGGCAGCAGGCCGGCCTGCTGGAAGGCGATGCCGTAGCGCTGGTCGAGGCGCGCCTGGTGGGCGCTGGTGCCGAAGACCTCGACCGTGCCGGCGCTCGGCGACTCGAGGTCGGCGATGAGGCGCAGCAGCGTGCTCTTGCCGCATCCTGAAGGCCCGATGAGCGAGACGAACTCCCCCGGCGCGACCGCGAGGTCGACGGCGCTGAGCGCGACGACCTGGCCCTTCTTCGTGTCGAAGACCTTGTCGACGGCCGAGACGGTGACCGCGTTGGTCATGATGCTCCTTCGGTGCGGCGGTAGTCCTTCACGAGCAGCCCCAGCAGGGCCACCGAGCCGGCGGCGATGAGCCCGAGGGCGATCGCGCCGAAGATGGGCGCCCAGGCCTTGGCGGGATCGCCGCTGGCCTGACCGGCGTACTGGATGACCAGCCGCCCGATGCCGCCCTGCAACCCTGTCGACACCTCGGCGACGACGGCTCCGACGACGGCGTTGGCGGCGGCCAGGCGCAGCGCGGGCAGCAGGTACGGAACGGCGGCGGGCAGCCGCAGGTGCAGCATCGTCGGCCACCATCCGGCCGAGTACGTGTGCATGAGCTCGAGGTGCAGACGGTCGGGAGCCTGCAGGCCTTTGAGCGCGCCGACGGCGACGGGGAAGAACGCCAGGTAGCTCGCGATGACGGCGACGCTCATCCAGTCCTGCCACTCGAAGGCGCCGATCTCGATGCGCGAGCCCCAGCTCTTGACGAGCGGCGCGAAGGCGATGAGCGGCACGGTCTGGCTGAGCACAATCCAGGGCAGCAGGGCCGATTCGGCGAGCATCCACCGCTGCATGATGAGCGCGAAGGCCATGCCGACGACGACGCCGACCACCCACCCGGCGGCCGCGATGCCGAGCGTCAGGCCAGCCGCGAGCACGATCTCGAGCCACAGCACGCGCGCGCCCTCGGCCCGTGTGACGGGTTCGAACAGCCGTGCCACCATGTCCCACACGTGGGGCATCGCGAGGTCGCTCGTGCGCGGCAGCACCCGGATGTCGCCGACGACGAGGCCGTCAACGGGGCCGAGCCACTTGTAGAGCTCCCACACGACAGCGAGCGCGATGATGCCGAGCACGCCGTAGCCGGCAGCCCGCAGCCGCGCACCCCGACCAGCGCGCCGCCGCCGCGGCGGGGCCAGCAGGGTGGCGGCGTCGGTCATACCTTGGCCTGCTTGTTGCCGTTGAGCGCCGGGATGACGTGCTCGCCGTAGACCCGCAGCGTCTCCTCCTTGTTGTCGTGCTGCAGGTAGCCGGCGAACTGGTCGACGCCGAGGTCGCGCAGCGCCTCGAGCTTCTCGATGTGGTCCTTCGCATCGCCGAGCACGCAGAAGCGATCGACGATCTCGTCGGGCACGAAGTCGACGTGGTCGTTGCCGGCCTTGCCATGGCTGTTGTAGTCGTAGCCCTGGCGCCCCGCGATGTAGTCCGTCAGGGCCTTCGGCACGTCCGAGCCCTCGCCATGCTTCGCCACGATGTCGGCCACGTGGTTGCCGACCATGCCGCCGAACCAGCGCGTCTGGTTGCGCATGTGATCCCAGTCGGTGCCGATGTACATCGGCGCCGCGACGCAGAATTTGATCGACATGGGGTCGCGCCCGGCGTTGTCGGCCGCGGTGCGCACGGTCTCGATCATCCACTTGGCGATGTCGAGGTCGGCCAGCTGCAGGATGAAGCCGTCACCGACCTCGCCCGTGAGCTTCAGGGCGAGCGGACCGTACGCGGCCACCCACACCTCGAGCTCGCTGCCATGGCTCCACGGGAACTGCAGGGTCGCGCCGTTGTACTCGACCGCCCGCGAGTTGCCGAGCTCGCGGATGACGTGGATCGACTCCCGCAACGAGGCGAGCGTCGTCGGCTTGCCGTTCGTCACGCGCACGGCCGAGTCGCCGCGGCCGATGCCGACGATCGTGCGGTTGCCGTACATCTCGTTGAGCGTCGCGAAGACGCTCGCCGTGACCGTCCAGTCGCGGGTGGCCGGGTTCGTCACGAAGGGGCCGACCGTCACGCGGTGCGTCTGCGCGAGGATCGCCGAGTAGATGACGTAGGGCTCCTGCCACAGGATGTGGCTGTCGAAGGTCCACACGTGGCTGAAGCCGTACTGCTCGGCGAGCTTGGCAAGGTGCACCGTTCGGCTGGCGGGCGGGTTGGTCTGGAGGACTGCTCCGAAATCCATGGATGCTCTTCTCTCGGTGTCTCGGAGGCTCAGACCAGGTACTGGCTCAGGCCGCGGCGCAGGTACTGCCCGTGCCCGGCCCGCCCGTGGAACTGGTCGTTCTGGATGACGACCGAGCCGCGCGAGACGACCGTGTCGACCTTCCCGTCGATCTCGAAGCCCTCCCACGCCGCGTGGTCCATGTTCATGTGGTGCTTGCGGCCCGTGGGGTTGCCGGCCTCGTCGACCGGCATGCCGATCGACGTGTGGCCCTTCGGGTCGTAGACCACGATGTCGGCGTCGGCTCCGGGCGCGATGACGCCCTTCTTGCCGTACAGCCCGAACATGCGCGCGGGCGTCGTCGACGTGATCTCGACCCAGCGCTCGAGCGTGATCTGACCGGTCACGACGCCCTGGTACATGAGGTCCATGCGGTGCTCGACCGAGCCGATGCCGTTGGGGATCTTGGAGAAGTCGCCCAGGCCCAGCTCTTTCTGGTCTTTCATGCAGAACGGGCAGTGATCGGTCGAGACCATCTGGATGTCGTTCGTGCGCAGGCTCTGCCACATGTGGTCCTGATGCCCTTCGGCACGCGAGCGCAGCGGCGTCGAGCACACCCACTTGGCGCCCTCGAAGGCGCCGTACTGCTCGCTCACCGCGCCCAGCTGCTCTTCGAGCGACAGGTAGAGGTACTGCGGGCAGGTCTCGCCGAAGACGTTCTGGCCGATGTCGCGGGCGGCGGCGAGCTGCTCGACGGCCTGCTTGGCGCTCACGTGCACGACGTAGAGCGGGGCGCCCGTGAGGTTGGCGAGCATGATCGCGCGGTGCGTCGCCTCCTCCTCCATCTGCCAGGCGCGCGCGACCCCGTGGTAGTACGGGTCGGTCTTGCCCTTGGCGAGCAGCTGGGCGACGAGCACGTCGATCGCCGGGCCGTTCTCGGCGTGCATCATCGTCATGAGCCCGTGCTCGGCGGCCACCTGCATCGCGCGGAGGATCTGCGCGTCGTCGGCGTAGAAGACACCCGGGTAGGCCATGAACATCTTGTAGCTCGTGATGCCCTCGTCGATGAGCTTCGGCAGCGCAGCGAGCGAGTCGTCGTCGACGCCGCCGACGATCTGGTGGAACCCGTAGTCGATCGCGCAGTTGCCGCCGGCCTTCTCGTGCCAGGCGGCGAGGCCGTCGAAGACCTTCTGGCCCGCCGTCTGCACCGCGAAGTCGATGATGCTCGTCGTGCCGCCCCACGCGGCGGCGATCGTGCCCGTCTCGAAGGTGTCGATCGCAGCGGTGCCGCCGAACGGCAGCTCCATGTGGGTGTGCGCGTCGATGCCGCCGGGAATCACGTACTTGCCGGTAGCGTCGATGACGGTGTCGACGGATGCCGAGAGGTCGTGCCCGAGCAGGGTCGACCCGGGCGCGAGCACGGCGACGATGGTCTCGCCGTCGACGAGCACGTCGGCCGCGCCGCGGCCGGTGGCGGAGACGACCGTTCCGCCGGAGATGAGGGTGGTGGTCATGGCCAGGCCTCCTTAGGGCTTCACCGTCGCGGTGTACGACTCGGGCCGGCGATCGCGGTAGAACTGCCAGTTGTTGCGCACCTCGCGAATCAGCCCCATGTCGAGGTCGCGGATGACGATCTCGGTCTGGTCTTGGCTCGCGACCTCGCCGACATAGTTGCCGCGCGGGTCGACGAAGTAGCTCGAGCCGTAGAAGGTCACGGCGAGGTCGCCGAACTCGTCGCTCTCGGTGCCGATGCGGTTGTTCGCACCGATGAAGTACTGGTTCGCGGCCGCCGCGGCGGGCTGCTCGAGCTCCCACAGACGGTTCGAGAGGCCGGGCTTGGTCGCGCTCGGGTTAAACACCAGCTCGGCGCCGTTGAGGCCGAGCTCGCGCCATCCTTCGGGGAAGTGCCGGTCGTAGCAGATGTACACGCCGACCTTGCCCACGGCCGTGTCGAACACGGGGTAGCCGAGGTTGCCGGGGCGGAAGTAGAACTTCTCCCAGAACCGGTCGAGGTTCGGGATGTGGTGCTTGCGGTACTTGCCGAGGATCGTGCCGTCAGCATCCACCACCACGGCGGTGTTGTAGTACACGCCCGGCATGTCCTCTTCGTAGATGGGGAGGACCATGACCAGCTTCAGTTCTTTCGCGAGCGTCGCGAAGCGCTGCACGATGGGGCCGTCGGCGGGCTCTGCATAGTCGTAGTACTTCGCGTCTTCGATGATGCCGAAGTACGGCCCGTAGAAGAGCTCTTGGAAGCAGATGATCTGAGCTCCGTCGGCGGCGGCATCGCGCGCGAACTGCTCGTGCTTGGCGATCATCGATTCCTTGTCGCCCGTCCAGGTGGTCTGGGTGATGGCGGCGCGGATGGTGGTCATGGGTGGTTCCCCTTTTCCTCTTTGAACTGGGGCCAGTGTGCGCTTCGAGCGTTTCCGGCTCGTTTCGCCCAGTGACGCGTAAGTAAAACCTAGGGCGCAGGTGCGCAGGGGTACACCCGCGCGCACATATGAGCAGGAGTCGACGGCGCTAGCGTGGGCGGTATGAGGATCGTGGTGCTCGCGGGCGGAGTCGGAGGCGCGCGGTTCGTGCGCGGGCTGCGCGAGGCGGTGCGCCGGTGGCACCCTGACTCGTCGATCGACGTGATCGTCAACACGGGTGACGACTGGTGGCTCGCGGGCTTGCGCATCACGCCTGACCTCGACTCGATGCTCTACACGCTGTCGGGGCAGAACGACGAGGTGCGCGGGTGGGGGCGGGTCGGCGAGAGCGAGCGCGTCTCGGCCGAGCTGCAGGCCTACGACGTGACGCCCGACTGGTTCACGCTCGGCGACCTCGACCTCGGTACACACATCGCCCGTTCGGCCTGGCTGCGCGCGGGGCTCACCCCGTCCGAGGTCGTCGCCCGCCTGCAGGAGCGCTGGGATCTCCGCGGCGTGCGCCTGCACCCCGCGACCGATCACGAGGTCGACACGCACGTCTGGGTCGCCTCCGACACCGGGGCCGAGGAGGACCTGCACTTCCAGGAGTGGTGGACCCGCTACCGCGCCCAGGTGCCCGCGCTGCGGTTCGAGCAGCGCGGGGTCTCCGACGCGGCGCCCTCCCCCGGCACGCTCGCGGCGCTCGCGGCGGCTGACGTCGTGCTCGTGGCGCCGTCGAACCCGGTGGTGTCGATCGGCACGGTGCTGGGCATCCCGGGCATGCGCGACGCGGTTCTCGCGGCCGGCTCGTCGTCGGCAACCGGCCGCGCCCCGATCGTCGGCGTCTCGCCGATCATCGCGGGGGCCGCCGTGCGCGGCATGGCCGACGCGTGCCTCACGACGATCGGGGTGGCGACGGATGCCGGCGCGGTCGCCCGGCACTACGGCCCCCGGGCCGCGGGCGGCCTGCTCGACGCCTGGCTGGTCGACGAGGTCGACGAGCCGCTCGTGGCCGGGTTGCGCGCGGGCGGCTTCGCCGCCGCCGCGGTGCCGCTCTGGATGCGCGACCTCGACACGGCCGCCGCGCTCGCCGAGGCGGCGCTGGGCGCAGTGGCCGCTCGGTCATAGGCGAGGCATAGAGAGCGCATAGCTTCGAGGTCGACGGTGTGGTTCGTCACCGCACGCGCTGCATCCGCAGCTCGAACCGAAGGAGTTCATCATGCGAAAGACGACCACTACCCTCACCACCCTCGTCGCGGCGGGAGCCCTCACGGCGCTCGGCCTCGGCCTCGCCCCGACCGCCATGGCGGCCGTGCCCGGCACGAACGCGACGAGCGCGACGGCGGACGCGAGCAGCACGCAGGAGCGCGGGCGCGAAGGCCACGGCCCCCGCGGTGAGCGCCCCGGGCTCGAGACGATCATGAGCGTGCTCGATGTGACGCTCGACGAGCTGAAGGCCGCCCGCGAGGCGGGCACGACGCTCGCCGAACTCGCTGAGCAGCAGGGCGTGGAGGTGCAGCTGCTGATCGATGCGCTCGTCGCGGACGCCGAGGAGCGCATCGCCGAGCGCGTGGCCGCGGGCGACATTACGCAGGAGCAGGCGGACGAGCGCCTTGCGGCGATCGAGGAGCGCATCACCGATCGCGTGAACGGTGTGCGCCCCGCCGAGGGCGAGCGGCCCGACCGCGGGGAGCGCGGCGAGCGCGGCCCGGGCGGCCACGGCCCGCACGGCCCGGGTACCGGAGAGGGCGGCGACGAGTAGTAGCGCTCAGCCCTCTGCGGCCCCTGACCCCCGTGTCGACGGCGGGTCGGGGGCCGTTCTCACGCCGCGGTACTGCGGCGCGCGCACACGCGCGCCTGGCGCAGCGCGACCGCGGGCGAGACCGCCCGCCGCGAACCCGAGTAGCGATCGGCCGTGCTCCAGTGCACGACGAGGTTGTCAGGCGCGTCGCGGCCGATGTGCCCGTCGGCGGGCAGGCAGATGTGCAGGGCAGTCTCCACGGCAGCATCGGCCTCGTCGACCATGCCGTAGTGCGCAAGCGCGCTGACGCAGGCGAGCGGCCCACCGGCGACCCACGCCGCGCGTGCGTCGGCGGGCAGGTCGCTCGACGCGTACCAGCCCTGCCTGATGCGGTCGAGCCTCCCGTAGTGCAGGGCGAACCAGAAGTCGGTCTCGGTCAGGTGCGATAGTCGCAGCAGCTCGCGTCGCGACGCGATGCCTCCGAGTCGGCGGATCACGGGCTCGAAGCCCTTGAAGCCGGCGAACTCGGTCGACGTTGAGGCTGGTGGCATTCGGCCATGATCGTCAGCCCTCCACCGCCTGGCCGCCCTCGCCGCCGCCATCGGAGGCGTGCGGCCGCTCTGGGCCGATGGGGAGGAGCCGAGCGGGCGATCTCGCGGCCCAAGCACGCGCAGCGGCGGGAAGCAGCGCGACAGGAGCACTGCACGCGCCCGAGAGCTCGGCGCCAGGAGCACGGCACGCCCCGGGAGCTCAGCAGCATCACGCTCTGGGCCAGCATGCCCCGTGCGACGCACCTCAGCCGCCCCGCGGTGGGCGGGCGGTCGACACCTTTGTCGGCGCTTCCAGAAATGCGGAGGTTCGCGAGCGGGGCTCACAAGGTTCCGCATTTCTGGAAGGGGGTGGACGAGGGGCAGTCGCACCGGAGCGGAGGAGCCATGCGGGCGGGCACCGGGGGGCCGGGCGGCGGGAATGGTTGGGTTTCGGCGCGAGCAGAGTGAGCAGTGGCGCTCAAGGGCGCGGGCGGCGGGCGCGGTGGCGCGGGCGGGGTGGGGGCGTGAGTAGGGTGGGGGCATCGAACGTCTTGCGCCCGGTCTGGGGCGCGACCTGGCACCACTCCTGCGGTGCCCGACCTGGTGGGCTCAGCGTGCCCGCCGTCGCTCGGCCTGCCGGGAGCATCCATGACCGACACCACCCCCGCCACTACCGCTGCCGCAGAGGGCTTCGTGCCCAGCGCATCCGCGATCTCGCGCGCGCTCAAGCGCGCCGAGTCGGGCGTCACGATCGACGCGACCGAGGCGGAGACGCTCCTGCACTGCCGCCACGACGACCTCGAGCGGCTGCTGACGGTCGCGAGCCGCGTGCGGGATGCGGGGCTCGAGAAAGCCGGGCGCCCCGGGGTCATCACGTACTCGCGCAAGGTGTTCATCCCGCTCACGCACCTGTGCCGCGACCGCTGCCACTACTGCGTGTTCGTGCAGACCCCCAACCAGCTCGCCGCGCAGGGCAAGGCCCCCTTCCTCTCCCCCGACGAGGTGCTCGAGATCGCCCGCGAGGGCGCCGCCCTCGGCTGCAAGGAGGCCCTGTTCACGCTCGGCGACCGGCCGGAGGGCCGCTGGCCCGCGGCCCGCGAGTGGCTCGACGCCCGCGGCTACGACTCGACGATCGACTACCTGCGGTCGGTCGCGATCCTCGTGCTCGAAGAGACCGGGCTGCTCCCCCACCTCAACCCCGGCGTCATGACGTGGCAAGAGCTGCAGCGGCTCAAGCCCGTCGCGCCCAGCATGGGCATGATGCTCGAAACCACCTCGCGCCGGCTGTTCGAGACCCGCGGGCTCGCCCACTTCGGAAGCCCCGACAAAGACCCCGAACTGCGCTTGCGGGTGCTCGAAGATGCTGGCCGCAGCGCCATCCCCTTCACGACGGGCCTGCTGCTCGGCATCGGCGAAACCTATGCCGAGCGCGTCGACGGAATGTTCGCCATCCGCGCGACGTCGCGCCGGCACGGGCACGTGCAGGAGGTCATCATCCAGAACTTCCGTGCCAAGCCGCGCACGGCCATGCGCGCGACCGACGACCTCGCCCTGCAGGAGTACATCGCCGCCGTCGCGGTCAGCCGCCTCGTGCTCGGTCCGAGCGCCCGCGTGCAAGCGCCGCCGAACCTCACCGACGCCGAAGAGCTCGGCCTGCTGATCCGCGCCGGTATCGACGACTGGGGCGGGGTGAGCCCGCTGACTCCCGACCACGTCAACCCCGAGCGCCCCTGGCCGCAGATCGACGAGCTCGCGCGCCTCACCGCCGAGAGCGGGTTCACGCTGCGCGAGCGCCTCACCGCACACCCCCACTACGTGCGGGCCGAAGAGCCCTGGCTCGACCCGCGCATCGTGCCGCACGTGCGCGCGCTCGCCGGCCCCGACGGGCTCGCGAACGAGGACGCCGTGCTGCAGGGCATCCCGTGGCAGGAGCCCGACCCGGATTGGGCGAGCCGCGCCGGAACCGGACGCACCGACCTGCACGTCGCGATCGACACCGAGGGCCGCCGAACCTCGACCCGCAGCGACTTCGACGACGTGTACGGCGACTGGGCCGAACTGCGCGAAGCGACCACCGGGGCCCGCGAGCGCACCGTCGCCGTCAGCACCGGCGTCGCGGCGGTGCTGCGCCGGGCCGAGGATGCTCCCGCCGGCTTGAGCGACGACGACTACCTGACCCTGCTGCAGGCCGACGGCGCCGACCTCGACGCACTCGCCGATCTCGCCGATCGGGTGCGGCACGACACCGTCGGTGACGAGATCGGCTACGTCGTCAACCGCAACATCAACTTCACCAACGTCTGCTACACCGGCTGCCGGTTCTGCGCCTTCGCGCAGCGCCGCACCGACGCCGACGCCTTCACGCTCTCGATGCAGCAGGTCGGCGACCGCGTCGACGAGGCCTGGGCGCTCGGGGCGACCGAGATCTGCATGCAGGGCGGAATCCACCCCGACCTGCCCGGCACCGCATACTTCGACCTCGCGCGCGAAGTGAAGAAGCGCCAGCCGGGCATTCACCTGCACGCCTTCAGCCCGATGGAGATCGTGAACGGAGCATCCCGCACCGGGCTCTCGTTCGCCGAGTTCCTCGCGGCCGCGAAGGAGGCCGGGCTCGACACGATCCCCGGCACCGCCGCCGAGATCCTCGACGACGAGGTGCGCTGGGTGCTCACGAAGGGCAAACTGCCCGCCGCCGAGTGGATCGAGATCGTCTCGACCGCGCATCGGCTGGGCATCCGCTCATCGAGCACCATGATGTACGGGCACGTGGATGCTCCGCCCCACTGGGTCGCCCACCTGCGCACCCTCGCCCGCGTGCACGACGACACCGGAGGTTTCACCGAGTTCGTGCTGCTGCCCTTCGTGCACGCCAGCTCGCCCGTCTACCTCGCGGGTGTCGCGCGGCCCGGCCCGACGCCGCAGGAGAACCGCGCGGTGCACGCCGTCGCGCGCCTCATGCTGCATGGCCGCATCGACCACATTCAGACCTCGTGGGTGAAGCTCGGCACCGAGGGAACCCAGCTCATGCTGCGCGGCGGCGCCGACGACGTGGGCGGCACGCTCATGGAGGAGACGATCAGCCGCATGGCCGGCGCCGACAACGGCTCGGAGAAGACGGTCGCCGAGCTCGAAGAGCTGGCCACGTCGATCGGCCGCGTCGCGCGCCAGCGCACGACGACCTACGGCACGCCCGACCCGGAGCGCGTCGCGGTCGCCCAGTCGCACCGCGAGCAGGGCTATGCCGCCACAGGTCGTCGTCTGAGCCTCACTGTCGCCGAGGTGCGATCAGGAGGATAGTGATGCCCATGGACACCATGGTCTTCATCAACCTGCCCGTCGCCGACGTCGCGCGGTCGACCGCCTTCTACGAAGGTCTCGGCTGGAGCCTCAACCCGGCGTTCTCCGACGAGAACGCCTCGTGCATCATCGTGAGCGACTCGATCTACGTCATGCTGCTGACGCACGAGTTCTTCGGCAGCTTCATCCCGGGCCACGCCGTGGCGGATGCCCGCGCCGCGATCGGCGCGCAGTACGCGCTGAGCTGCGAGAGGCCGGGCGTTCCAGGACCCGGACGGTCACTACTGGGAACCGTTCTGGATGGACCCGGCCGCGGCCGAGCAGGGCCCGCCCGCCGCGTAGTCGGCTACAGCAGCGCGCTCGTGCGCGGGCCCAGCAGCACCGCGCCGGCTTCCGCGAGCGCCGCGAGAGCACCGAGCTGGTCAAGCGTGTCGACATCGCGGCGCAGTCCAGAGCGCTCGGGAACATCGAGGTCGACGTAGCCCGCGTCGAGGTGCTGAGCCGCCGAACCCGCTCCGAACCGCAGGGAATGCGGCAGCCCGGCTGAGGCGACGACGAGCGTCGTGCCCTCGCCCTCGGCGTCGGGCACGAAGGCCCAGTGGTGCTCGCTCGCGGCAACGAGCGCGGCATCGAGGTCGGCGGGCTGCAGGGCCGGCAGGTCGCCGAGCAACACGGCCGTCGGGCTCGCCGGATCGGCCGCCGCGAGCCCCGCTCCGATCGCCACGAGCAGCCCGAAGCCGGGGTCGTCGACCACGCGCACCCCCGGCAGCGCCTCGGGCAGCGAGCCGACGACGATGAGCTCGCCGACCTCGCGCGCACCTCGGGCCGCCGACACCGTGTCGAGGGCGATCGCGGCGGCGAGGGCGGCGCGCCGGGCATCCGCCTTGGCCCCGCCGTCGCCCGCGAGCCGGCTCTTCGCGCTCGCCGCATCGCGCACGGGGATCACGAGGGAGACGCGCGCAGACACCCGGCCAGCCTAGGTCGCGAGCGGAGCGGCCGGCAGCCGCTCGTCGGCGGGCGTGCGGTCGAGCAGCGAGACCGGTGCCACGACCGCGAGCGCACGGCGCCATCGGGGCGCGCTCGCGCGGAGGGCCGCGAGCAGCACCGCGATGTCGGCGGCGGCGGCGCGTCCCCGCGGGGCGGCGTAGGCGCGCTGCTCGAGCGCCGCGCGCTCGGCGGCGAGCGCGGCGAGCGCGGCGGGATCCGCGACCCAGCGCGCGGCCCACGCCTCGGCGAGCGCGCGCGGCGTGCTCGTCTCCTCGGCGGCCAGCCCCAGGTCGCGGGCCGTGTCACGCAGCTCTCGCCAGCGGTCGAGCGCATCCGGCGAGCGGCGTCGGTGTGCGCGGCGGATCGCGCGCCACACCCCGGGAACGGCGAGCAGCAGCACGAGCAGCGCGAGCAGGGCCGCGGCGAGCGGGCGGGCATCCGCACTCCCGGCAACGAGGCCGCCGGCCGACGGGCCGTCGAGCGTGCCGTCGGAGCCGCCGTCGATGAGGTCGAGCGGGTCGGCCGCATCGGACGCGTCGGGGTCGGGGGCATCCGAGGCGGCTGGATCGGCCGGGCTCGACGGCGCTGCCGTCGCCGCGCGAGGGCGTCGGCTCGAAGCGCACCCAGCCGATGCCATCGAAGTGGATCTCTGGCCACGAGTGCAGATTGTCGGTCGTGACAACGTACTCACCCGGAACCTCTGGGTTCCTCGTTCCCGGAGTGAAACCCACGGCGAGGCGAGTGGGGAGACCGAGGGAGCGCGCCATCAGAGTCATTGCCGTGGAAAACTGCACGCAGTACCCGGCACGAACCCTGAGGAATTCAGCGACGATATCGGCCCCTGTGCCGTCGTACCCGAATTCAACGGGCGCTTCCTCGGAGTACTCGAAGTCGCCGCTGGTGAAGAACCGTTGCAATGCTCGTGCCTGGTCATAGGGCGACGGTCCCTCGGCGTTCGCGGCAATGGCGGCGGCGGTGTCAACGACGAACGGTTCCAGCTCAGGAGGAAGGACACGATAACGGTCCAGTCCCTCCTCGGAGACCGTTGCAACGCGCAATTGCTCGGGAGTTGGTTCCGCGACAAGGCTCTCGACGTCGTATGTTCCACCTCGGAACGTTCCGTCGACGGCACCGACAGTGATGCCCTGCGGGTCGACCACCCACGAACCCGAGAGTCCCGTGATCTCAACAGGCGCCGCCGGCAGGGGCACCCAGCGTGACCGCACGTTTTGGAGTTGAATGGTTGTGTCGATGGTTCTCGTCGCAACGTCGTCACCCAGCCACAACGGCGGCCCCACTCGACCCGGAACGATGGCCTCTCCTCCGACAACGGGCTGAACGGTTTGCCCCTCGAAGTCGGCAAGATGCGACAGCGTCAGGTACAGTCCGCCCCCCGCGTCTGTCGTGTAGCGCAACACCTCGACGGGGGTATCTCGTCGTAGGTCATTGCCGAGTTCAAGCACCGGATTGATGCCTGTAACAAGACCTGCAATACCCACCCCCGGCAGCCCTGACCCCACGACAACCGGGGGTAGCAGGGGCGGGACCAGGAGCGCTGCCACCAGGACCGCCGCCGCCACAGAGATCGCACGGCCAGCGGCGGCGGCCCCGCCGCTCGCGGCCGGGCGGTGCAGCGCGAGGGCGAGCAGGTAGGCGGCCGCGGTCGCGAGCACCGAGAGCACGGGCAGGGCGCCGGGCGCGAGCACGATCGGCACGGCGAGGATTCCGAGCAGCGGCACCGCGGTGAACGCGGGTCGACGACTGTGCACGAGCACGCCGTCGACCATGATCGCGAGGCCCGCGAGCCCCAAGGCCATGAGGAAGCGGATGCCGTCGTCGGCCGCCGCCGGGATCGACTGCTCGGCGATCGACAGCTCGCCGGCCGCGATGAGCTCGGCGAACCGCGCCGCCGTGCCGGGAAGCGGCACGACGCCGAGCAGTGCCGTGTCGGCCGCGAAGAGCAGCGTGAGCGCGAGCAGGGCGGCGACGAGCGCGGCGGCCGCGGCCCAGACGGCGGCCCAGCGCCGCACGAGCCGGCGCGTGATGGCGGCCGCGGCGACCGCGACCGCCGCCACGACGAGCACGGTCGGGCCCCACAGGCCCTCGTCGAGGATGGCGCTGAACCCCGTGACGGCCGCCGCGACGGCGAGCAGGGCGACGCCGCTGAGCGGCAGCGAACCGCGGGTCGTGACGGCGGCGCGCTCAGGCACCGGATGCTCCGGTCGCGAGGGCCCAGTCGGGCAGGGCATCCCGCCGCTCGCCGAGCAAGGCCATCCAGGCGTCGTCGGGCGAGCGCCCGATGCTCACACGCGCTGTCGACCAGCCCGCGCGCTCGAACGCCGTGCGCACGGGGTCGGGGTCGAGCTCGCCGGGGTGCGGTGCGGGCGCGCCGGCGAGCAGGAGCACGGCGGGGGCGCGCGGGGAGCGTTGCGCGAGCATCCACCGCACCGTCTGATCGTCGGGTGCGCTCGCGATCGCGACGACGGGCGGGGCGCCGGGCACGGAGCGCTCGTCGAGGTCGGCGGTGCGCGTGCCGAGGGCCAGTAGCGCGAGCTCGCCGAGCACGTCGCCGACCGGCCCATCGGCCGCAGGGGTGTCGGCCGCGCGCTCGGTCGGGGTGACGAGCTCGACCGTGTAGCCGCGCTCGGCCAGATGCACCGCCGCGGAGGCGGCCATGCGCACGACCCACTCGAAGGTCGCGCTCGACGAGGTTCGCGACGACCGCGCGCCCACGTCGCGCACGAGCCGGGCGTCGAGGTAGCCGAGCGACTGCGCGTCGACCACGAGGCGGGCGTGGGGGCCTGCCTGCGGCTCGTCCTGCCGCACCATGAGCTCGCCCTGGCGCGCCGTCACGCGCCAGTGCACGCGGCGCAGGGCGTCGCCGTCGCGGTACTCGCGCGTCACGACGTCGTCGTCGGCGCGCTCGCGCGAGCGGGCCGTGCGGGGCCCTGCCTCGGTCGAGGGGTCGGGCACGGGCCCGGCGGGCAGCGGCGTGACCTCGGGCAGCACGAGCTGGGCGACGACGGCGCGCGTGTCGGTGACGCGCAGGGCGAGGGCGAAGGGGTCGCGGTCTTCGATGAGCAGCGGGCCGACGGTCTGCAGGCCGCGGCGCGCGGGCCAGTAGCGGTAGCCGATGCTGCCCGGCCGCGTGGCGGTCACTTCGCGCAGGCGCCCGGGGCCTGCGTAGCCGGGGGCCATGGGCACGCGCTCGATCCACTCGGCGGCCCGCGCCCGCCCGCTCACCGTGACGCTCACCTGCACGGGCTCGCCCTCGGTCGCGACGACCGGGTCGAGCTGACGACCGACCCGCACGCGCGGCCGCGAACTCGCCACGGCCGCGAGCGCGATGAGCGGAGCGGCGCCCGCGATCGCCGCGATCGGCAGCAGCTCAGGACGCTCGAGCGTGTAGGCGAGCACCACGAGCGCCACCGCGACCACGAGGAACGCGATGCCGCGAGCGGTCAGTCGAGGCACGCAGGGCCCTTAGTCGCGCGCCGTCGGCACCGGGACGGGCGTCGCGGCGACGATGCGGTCGACGACCTCGTCGACGCTGCGCACCGCCGACCCGTCGGGATGCTGCGCGCGCGGCACGAGCACCATGCGGTGCGAGAGCACGGTGGTCGCGAGGGCGTCGATGTCGTCGGGCAGCACGAAGTCGCGGCCGTCGAGCGCGGCGCGCGCACGGCTCGCCCGCACGAGCTGCAGGGTCGAGCGCGGGCTCGCGCCGAGGCGCAGGGCCGAGTCGTCGCGCGTGGCCTGCACGATCGCGACGGCATAGCGCTCGACGGCGGGGCTCACGTAGACCTCGCGAACGGTCGCGATCATGCGGCGCAGGCCCGCGACGTCGACGACGGGCTCGACGCGGTCAAGCGGGCTGCCGTGCTCGCGATCGCGCACCATGAGCGCCTCGCTCTCGGCGTCGGGGTAGCCGATCGAGATGCGGGCCATGAACCGGTCGCGCTGCGCCTCGGGCAGCGCGTAGGTGCCCTCCATCTCGATGGGGTTCTGCGTCGCGACGACGAGGAACGGGCTCTCGAGGTGGTGCGTGCGGCCGTCGACCGTGACCTGCTGCTCCTCCATGCACTCGAGCAGCGCCGACTGCGTCTTGGGGCTCGCGCGGTTGATCTCGTCGCCGATGACGATGTGGGCGAATACGGGGCCGGGAGTGAACTCGAAGGTGCCGAGCTGCTGGCGGAACACGCTGACGCCCGTGATGTCGGCCGGCAGCAGGTCGGGGGTGAACTGGATGCGCGAGACGGTGCCCGCGATGCAGCGCGCGAGCGCGCGGGCGAGCATCGTCTTGCCGACGCCCGGCACGTCTTCGATGAGCAGGTGGCCTTCGGCCAGCAGCACCGTGAGCGCAGCATCGACGGCATCGGGCTTGCCGTCGAGAACACCGTTCATGGCCCGCCGGATGCCCGCCCCCAGCTCGGCGAACTGCTCGGCGCTCAGCGGCCCGACCTCGGACGTCGTCGTCATGCTCATTCCTCGACTCTGTCACGGTCTTCCGGAGCGTGGGCCGAGAATCCCGCTCGGTAGCCCTCGTCGTACGCCTCACGGCTGCCGGTCGCGAACATGTCGTCCTCGAGCGGGCGCACGAGGCTGCGCGCACCCGGGGCGCCGTCGTCGAGAAAGCGGGCGAGCCCGCGCACCGCGGCGACGGGGATGCCGCTCGCCTTGCCCTTGACGAGGTCGGCGGCCGCGGCGATCTCGTCACCGACGGCGGGCGCCGTCACCTCGAGCAGCTTGCCCGCGGCGTCGCGCGACCCGCGCAGGTCATCCAGCAGCCGCACGCCACTTGATCCGATCGCCATGTCGGTCTGTCCCTCGCGCCAGGCCCGGCCGGCCGTGTCGGTGATGATGACGCCGATAGGTGCACCGACGCTGGCCTCGACGGCGACGCGGATCGCCGCGGCGCTCGCGTCGGGGTCGACCGGCAGCAGCAACACGGTGCCGTCGGCGGTGTTGCTCGCGTCGACGCCCGCGGCGGCCATGACGAGGCCGAGGTGGTTCTGCACGATGCGCGTCGTGCCCCCGTCGGCGCGCGGCCGCGTCGCCACGGCCCGGAACGTCTCGTCGGTGATCGCCTGCTCGCGGTCGGCGGCTTCGATGATGCGGCCCTCGGCCTTGCTCACGATCTTGCTCGTCACCGCGAGGATGTCGCCGGGCTCGACCCCCGCCCGGCCAGCGGCGTCGGCGATCAGGCTCGGCAGGTGGTCGCCCGGGGCGATCTCGGGCAGGCCCGGAATGCCCCAGACGCGCAGCTCGGCGGGCTCGGGGTCGGCGGGGCTCGACTCGGTCACGCGCTCATTCTCCTCTCCGGGGCGCACCGCTCACGCAATGTGCCGTTCGCGGCACATGCCGCGCGCGGCACACTCACCGGGTCAGGCGCGGCAGCACCTCACGGCCGAAGACCTCGAGGAACGCATCCTGGTCGCGGCCGACGTTGTGCAGGTGGATGCGCTCGATGCCGAGATCGAGGTAGCGCTGGATGTTCGCGCGATGCGCATCGAGATCGCTCGAGATCAGCATCCGCTCGTCGAAGTCTTCGGGCCGCACGAGCTTCGCGATCTGCTCGAGGTCGTACGGCGAGCGGATGTCGCTCTTCGCGAAGCGCATACCCGCCTGCGGCCACTCGCCGAGGGCGTTCCGCATCGCCTCGGCGTCGGTCGGCGCCCAAGAGAGGTGCAGGCGCAGCGCGTGCTGCGGCGCGGAGCCACGGCGGCCCGCCTCACGAGCGCCCTCCGCGAAGCGCTGCAGCAGCATCCCGAGCTTGTCGTACGGCACCGAGTCGATGAGCAGGCCGTCGGCGACCTGGCCGGCGCGCCGAGCGGTCACCGGGCCGGCGGTCGCGATGAGCAGAGGCGGGGGCTGCTCGGGGCTCGTCCAGAGCCGGCTCGACTCGAGCTGGTACCAGCGGCCCTCGTGCTTCACGTCGCGACCGGCCGAGCCGGAGGCGAAGAGCTTCTTGATGATCGTGACCGCCTCGAACAGCCGGTTGATGCGCTCGGCCGGCTCGGGCCAGTAGCCGCCGACGACGTGCTCGCTGATCGCCTCGCCGCTGCCGAGCGCGAGCCAGTGGCGGCCCGGGTAGAGGCTCGCGAGCGTCGCGGACGCTTGCGCCACGAGCGCGGGATGCCAGCGGAAGGTGGGCGCGAGGGCCCCGACCCCGAGCTCGCCCGTCGTCTGGGCGCCGAGGGCGGAGACGACGTTCCAGACGAAGGGCGCCTCGCCCTGGCTCGGGGTGAACGGTTGAGCCGCATCCCCCGCGAGCGTGCCGCGGAAGCCGTGCTGCTCGGCGAGCGCCGCGAGCCGCACGGCCTCGCGCGGGGCGAGCTGCTCGAGCGCGGCGGCGTACCCGATGGCGGGGGCGGTCATGCGGTGGGGGCCACGCTCTTCGTCGACTTGCCCGCCAGGTGCGGGCCGGCCATGACGGGCTCGTAGCGCGGCGTCTCGCCCGCGGCCACGCACGAGGGCAGGCACTCGACGATGGTCGAGTAGTTGGCGTTGTGGAAGAACGGCATGCTCTGGCGGCGCTGGCTCGCGCTCGCGGTCGACCCCGGCGCAGCATCCGGATTCACGACGCGGTGCAGCGTCGAGGTCCAGCGATCGTTCGTCCAGCGGGCCATGAGGTCGCCGATGTTGATGACGAGCGCACCCTCCGTCGGCGGGATCGGCAGCCACGAATCCGTCGCCGCATCGTGCACCTCGAGACCCGCGCGGCCCGCCTCCTGACGCAGGATCGTCAGCGTTCCGTAGTCGGTGTGCGCGCCGGCGCGCAACTGGCCGGGCTCGGGAGCGTGCGTCTGCTCGGGGTAGTTGATGGCGCGCAACGCGCTCGGGCTCGCGTCGATGTGCGGCGCGAAGAACTCGGCCGGCAGGTCGAGGCCGAGCGCGAACAGGCGCATCAGCCGCTCGGCGAGCGCGCTCATCTCGGCGTAGTACGCCTGCCAGGTCTGCTGCAGCTCGGGCAGCGCGTCGGGCCACACGTTCGCCGTGAACAGCGCCGCCTCGGTCTCGTCGACGGACGTCAGCGAGGGGCGGATGCCCGGGCCCATGTTGAACGACTCCTTCAGGTCGCCCGGCGTCGCCTCGCCGCGCGAGGCCGCGAGCGACTCGCTGCGCATCGGGAAGTAGCCGTAGAGCCCGCCGGCCGGGCGCTCGACCGCGAGCTTGTCGTCGAGCGGCAGGTCGAAGAAGGCGCGCGCCGCGCTCCACGCCGCCTCGGCCACCGCAGGGTCGACCCCGTGATCGACCACCTGGAAGAAGCCCACCGTGCGCAGCGTCTCGTCGAACTCGCGGCCGACGACCTGCGGGTCGCGATCGAGGCTGATGGTCGGAACGGCGATCGACGGCGTCATGGCCACACGCTACCGCCTCGGTCAGGCGGTGCACATCGCGTGAGCATCCCGCGTCCAGGAGCCTCGCCTAGCGTCGAAGCACCGACCCGGAAGAGGAGCCATGCCTGCGATCACCGCCCTGCTCGAGCGCTTCGACCTGCTCGTCGTCTGGACGATGGACGCGTTCGGGATCAAGTTCGCCCGACTCGCCCTGGGCATCGTGTTCATCTGGTTCGGCGCGCTCAAGATGATCGGCGAGCTGAGCCCCGCCTACGACCTCGTCGCCGCCACGATCTACTGGCTCACGCCCGAGATCATCATCCCGCTCATCGGGCTGTGGGAGGTCGCGATCGGCGTCGCATTCCTGTTCCCGCCGTTGACCCGGCTCGCTCTGCTCCTGCTCATCCCGCAGATGCCCGCGACGTTCCTGCCCCTCGTGCTGCTGCCCGAGGTGACGTTCACCGTCATCCCGTGGGGGCTCACGCTCGAGGGCCAGTACATCGTGAAGAACCTCGTGATCATCGCGTGCGCACTCATCATCGGCGGCACGGCGCTGCGCAAGGACCGCAGCGACCGCGAGGCCCGCACGGGCGCGATCAACGTGCCGGTCGTCGCGGGCTAGATCGGCGACTCGCCCCGCTCCAACTGCTCGAGGTAGCCGGCGAGCTTGCGGGCTCGCGTCTCGGCGCGCACGACCCCGTCGAGGCGGAAGACGATGCCGAACCGCGCGGTCGCGCTGATCGCGGCGAACGTGGCCGCGGCTGCGGGCGCGGCATCCAGAGCGGCCTGCAGGTCTGCGGGAACCACCATGCTTTTCTGACTGTAGGCGGCATCCCACCGACCGTCGGCCTTCGCGCGCTCGACCTGCTCGATGCCGGGCGGACGCATGCGGCCCGCCTCGGTCAGGCGCTCGATGATGCCGACGTTGCGCTGCGACCACACCGAGCGCGGCCGCCGTGGCGTGAAGACCTGCAGCGAGTAGTCGTCGTCGAGCCCGTAGATCTGCCCGTCGATCCACCCGAAGCACAGGGCCGACTCGAGGGCCTCGTCGTAGGTGATGCCGGGCGCGCTCGATCGCTTCTTGCGCATTCTCAGCCGAACGCCGGGGTGCTCGGGATGCGCCTCGAGCCAGTCCTCCCAGAGCTCCACGCGCTCGAAGAGCATCACGGGCTTCTCGGAGTTCGCGACCACGGGGCCAGCGTACGGGTGGCCTCCGACCCCGGCGCTACTGCGGTTTCGTCGCGACGCCGTCGAGCCAGAGCGTGTCGCTCGCGTCGCTGTGCGCGCCGCCCGACCCGACGTGCTTGGGGTCGATCGACGGCCCCTTCGTGATGACGTGCACGATGGCCATCGCGTGCCCGCGCCCGAGACCGTAGTCGTCGGCGAGCCACTGCACGATCACTCCAGCTTTGACCGCCGGATCGTCGTAGCCTCGCGCGATCACTTCGTCGACGAGAGCCCGCGGGGTCTTCCCGGTCTTTGCCTCGACAGCGTCAAGATATGCCTGGAACGACATGCTGGCCAGTCCTTCCCACGGTGGCAGGGTCGTCCCAGCGTAGACCCACCGTACGGGGCGCCCTCAGAGCGTGACGATGACTTTGCCGCGCGCGCGACCGCTCTCGCTGTGCGCGACCGCCTCGGCGATGCGGTCGACCGGGTAGACCTCGTCGACGGCGCTTCGCGAGGAACGACGCGAAGGTGCGCCGCGAGAACCGCGAGCGGATCGCGAGCCGCGCCATGCTCGTGAGCGGAGCGATCCACTGCCCGCGCGGGGCGCCGCTCGCCACGAGAGAGCCCGTCGGGGTCAGGATGCGCGCGAGATCGCGCACCCGGCGATTGCCGGCGAGCTCGAGGATCAGGTCGAACCGTGGGAGCCCCTCCGTCACCTCCGTCGTCGTGTAGTCGATGACGTCATCGGCCCCGAGCCGCGCGACGAGCGCGAGGTTGCGGGTGCTCGTGACCGCCGTCACGTGTGCGCCGAGCAGCTTCGCGATCTGCACCGCGAAGGTGCCCACGCCGCCCGCGGCACCGATGATGAGCACGCGCGGCCGCATGGGCTCGACCTCGCCGGGGCCCCACGTGAGCGGGGCGACCAGGCCGCCGCGCCGCAGCCCCTGCAGCGCCGTGATGGCCGCGACGCCCACTCCGCCGGCGTCGGTCATGGGCAGGCCGGTCGGCATGCGCACGAGGCCCGCCTCGCCCACGACCATGAGCTCGCTCCAGGCGCCGAGCCCGAACCCGAGCACCGCGTCGCCGACGGCGAAGCGCGAGACGCCCGCACCCACCGACTCGACGACGCCCGCGACATCCGACCCCATGGCCTGGCCGCGCGGCTTCGGGGCGCGCAGGCCGCGGCTGATCCGAACCAGGTACGGCCTGCCGCGCAGCTCGTGCCAGTCGAGCGGGTTCACCGAGCTCGCGGCGACGCGCACGAGGACCTGGCCCTCGGCGGCGACGGGAGGCGGAGCATCCACCGATCGCAGCACCTCGGGGCCGCCGTAGGTGGTGGCGACGATCGACTTCATGGCGGGCTCCTCGGGGTTGCCAACAGTTGCTTACGCTGTATGCTTACGTCGTAAGCTATCGACCGACGACCCGGCTGTCAAGGAGGCCGCATGACCCCGCCTCGGGATGCCCTGAGCCACGACCGCGTGCTGCAGGCCGCGCTCGCCCTCGCCGACGCACACGGGCTCGACGCGCTGAGCATGCGGCGCCTCGGCGCCGAGCTGGGGGTGGAGGCGATGTCGCTGTACCGCCACGTGCCGAACAAGGAGGCGCTGCTCGACGCGATGGTCGACGCGATCGTGCGCAGTTGGATCGACGCGGGCGACGCCGCCTCGACCGACTGGCGCGACCGCCTCGGCGCGATCATGCACCGCGCGCACGCGACCATGCTCGCCCGCCCGTGGTCGGTCGAGCTCATCACCGTGCGCCCCCGGGTCGGCGAGGGCCGCCTGCGCTACGCCGAGGCGGTGACCACGGCCCTGCTCGAGGCCGGCTTCACGCCGCAGCTCGCGCACCACGGGCTGCACATCGTCGACGGCACGATCATGGGGTTCACGGCGCAGCAGGCGCGGCGTCCCACGGCGGTCGCTCTCGGCGACCGGGTGCAGGCCCTCGCCGACGGCTCGCTCGCGGCCGAGTACCCCGGCATCAGCCGCACGATCCGCGAGCACCACGATCATGACGAGGAGTACGCGCTCATGGTCGACCTCGTCATCGAGGGGCTCGCGCGGCTGCGTAACGGCGAACCGCCGCGGCGCACCGGGCTCGGCGCGGACTACGCGCTCGCGACCACCTGAGCCCGAGCGGTCACGCGCGCGAGAACAGGCGGGCGAAGAAGCCCGGCTCGTTCTCGTGGCCCTGGCAGCGATCGCGTTGCGGGATGCCCCGCATCACCTGATTGACGTGCTGACCGCACCCCGTCCAGGTCGCTTTGCCGCACTTCCGGCAGGTGATCTGCTGGCACATGATGGTCCTCCTCGGTTGACAGGACCAGCATACCCTATACCCCCGGGGGTATATTACCCGGTCGTGCGAAGTAGGCCCGCGCGCTCGGCATCCACAGCCAGCTCAGCACGATCACCGAGATGACGAGGCTCACGATGCCGACGATCAGGGCGACCCCGCCCGTCGTCAGCGCGACGAACTGCAGCACGACCGACACACCCCGCGCGACCGTCACGAACCAGCGCGCGAGCCGGCTGCCCCGCATGAGCCCGTCGGCGACGCCGACCACGACGACTCCTGCGGCGATGACCGAGATCGCCGTGACCAGGCCGCCCGGGAGAGGGTTCGCGAGCAGCGCCGCGCCCGTCGCCAGCACGAGCAGCATCGAGCCGCCCACGACATCGACGACGCCGCCGATGTAGGCGACAACCCCGATGATGGTCACCCCGCGGGGGCGCCGGGGGCCGAGGGCAGGGGCCGATGCGCTGGTCATGGCGCCACAGTAACGAATCGGTGAACTCTGCGACACGCCCGGGATTCGCGCTTGCGCCGGGCGCCGCGGTGCAGGTAGGTTCATCGGGCGCCAGAAGACGAAAGGAGGCCGAGCGTGTTTATTCGATTCACCGAGGGGATGATCCCCACCACCGCCGGCTTCGTCGGCGTCCTCACCGCCTGATCGGGTCGCAGCTCTTCCGCCGCCCGCTCTCTGCCGGTGGCGACGCTCTCGAAGCCCGATTCGAGCCCGCTCGAATCCGCCACGGCTCTGCCGGCTGCGCCTGATCGAGGTCGCACGACGCAGCGCCCTCGGGCGACGTGCGCCGCGTGCGCGCATCGCCCTCCCCCGCCCCGCCACGAGCGGAGCATCCGGAAACCGGGCCGCACGACCGTGCGCCCGCGTGCAGTGAGGACCCCTTCTGATGAACACCACCCTTTCGACGACCCGACCGGGTCGTCAGCAGCAGCACCCCCCGAGTCCGACGCTCGAGACCCGCGCCCCGGCGCGGCGCGTCGGACTCATCGACCGCCTCGCGCTGCGCCTCGGCGTGGCGCTCGTGGCGTGGAGCCGTCGCCCGCGACTGCTCGACGACCGCGACGAGCGGGCCCGCCGCGTGCAGGCCGCTCAGGCGGCCGAGCGGCGAGAGCGGTCGATGCAGCGCGATGCGCTGCTGACCCTGCCGCCGCGCTGATGCCCGCGCAGAGCCGGGCGTCTGGGGCCTACCGGCCCCAGGCGCTCGGTGGCGCGGTCACGACCGGCACCGGGCTGTACGACCAGTGCGCGCCGTTGTTGTACATGCCCGTCGCCCAGCCCGAGAACCAGATCGCGCGCTCCACCTGCTCGGTGGGTGCCGAGGCCCGCAGCGTCGCGACGATCTCGCTGTAGCGGCCGAGAGTGTTGAGCGCCTCCGCGGCGTTGGCCGCGGCATCCACCAGATCGACGTAACGGCCGGTGCCCCCGCCGCCGCCTGAACCCCAGCCGTTGTTGAGGGGGTTGTTGCGGTTGTACCAGGTGTCGACGTAGTTCTCCTGGCGCATCCAGCGCGTCACGACCGTGACGTTGCTCTCGGTGATCGGGAACCCGCCCATGAGCAGCACGAGGCTCGCCCAGTCGTGGTTCGTGCCGCCCTGGATGAACGTCTCGTAGCCGGGAGTGGCGCTGAAGTCGGGGCGCTCGACCGCGGGCACGATCTCGGGCGACGCTGCCGCGACGAGCTCTTGCGCGTTCTCGTCGACGTAGGCGGCCACGATGTCGGCCTGCGTCGGCGTCGAGAAGCCGAGCGTCGCCATGACCATGAGGCCGGCGATGATCGACGTGAAGACCGTGCGGGTTCTCGACCACGAGTGGCGGCGGAACGCCGGTCGTGCGCTGCGCTGACGGTGCTTCGACATGCTCTTCTGAACCCCCCAAGGCGGCCTCGACGACCGTTGTGCGGGTCGAGACCGTCTTCCAGGGTACCAGGGTCGCCTCTAGGCGCCGGGGATGCCCCCGGTCGGCGGGGGCGGCGGCGCGTCCGGGGCGGCGCCCCGCGCGGCGTGCCGGCGCAGCAGCCCCATGAGGCTCAGGGCATTGACGACCCGCTGCGCGGCCTCGACCTCCACCCGCGCCCTTTGGGCGAGCTTCTCGACGACCATGAACCCCGCCGCGCTCGCCTTCACGATGCCCTGCTCCTGGTCGGTGACGGGCAGCAGCGAGAAGTCGGGCCAGCGGTACAGCCGGTAGCGGTCGCCCGAGCGCAGCCACGAGGCCCGGCCTCCCGAGAAGGCGCGCGTGCCGATGAGCCACAGCAGGGGCTCGAGCGACGACCCGGCGAAGGCCGGCGGGTGGTCGACGAAGTCGTCGCCCGCGAACGCAGGCTCGGCATCGCGGATGGCCCGGGTGCTGATGGCCACCGGGCCCGGATCGTCGGGGAAGTCGGCGAGCGGCCGCGCCCACTGGTAGACGTAGCCGCGCATGTCGATCTGCATCGGCTCGAGACCCTCGGGCTGCAGCGTCACGACCATGGGCGTCGGCATGCGGCGCACTGCGTGGATCGCCATCGCCGCGCCTGTCCAGCCGGGCGGGGCCGTCGGGGGCGCAGGAACCGGCGCGATCGTCGTCTCGTGCTGCGTCTCGGCCATCGGCCGTCACCCCCGGATCTCTGAGGATTCTGACGCTAGGCCCGGCGCGTTCCGGCCGGATTATGCCCGTGTTCCGCTCGTGTTACGCGAGCCCCCGCAACCGGGGGGCGAGGTCGCGCTCGAACAGTTCGAGGAATCGGCGCTGATCGTGACCCGGGGCGTGGAAGACGAGGTGGTTCATGCCGTACTCCACGTACTTCGCGATCTGGGCGACGACCGCGTCGGGGTCGTTGCCGACGATCCAGCGCTTGGCGATCTGCTCGATCGGCAGGGCATCCGCCGCCTGCTCCATCTCGATCGGATCGGTGATGTCGTGCTTCTGCTCTTTGCTGAGCGAGAGCGGCGACCAGAACCGCGTGTTCTCGAGCGCGGTGTCGAGGTCGGTGTCGTAGGAGAGCTTGATCTCGATCATGCGATCGATCTGCTCGAACTCGCGGCCCACCTTCTCGGCGCCCTCCTTGACGGCGGGGATGAGCTCTTCCGTGTAGAGCTCGACGCCCTTGCCCGAGGTGCAGATGAAGCCGTCGCCCGCGCGGCCCGCGTAGCGCGCCACGAACGGCCCGCCCGCGGCGATGTAGACGGGGATCGGCTGCTCGGGGCGGTCGTAGATCGAGGCGTCGTGCGTCGAGTAGTACTCGCCGCGGAAGTTCACGCGATCCTCGCTCCACAGTTGGCGCATGAGATCGACGCTCTCGCGCAGGCGCGCGAAGCGCTCCTTGAACTCGGGCCACTCCTGCTCGCCCGCGCCCGCGAAGCCCGTGGCGATCTCGTTGAGCGCCTCGCCCGTGCCGACACCGAGGAAGATGCGGCCCGGGTACATGACGCCCATGCTCGCGAACGCCTGCGCGAGCACCGCAGGGTTGTAGCGGAAGGTCGGCGTCATGACCGAGGTGCCGATGCGGATGCTCGACGTGCGCTCGCCGACGGCGGCCATCCACGTGAGCGAGAACGGGGCGTGCCCGCCCGTGTGTCGCCAGGGCTGGAAGTGGTCGCTCACGGCGACCGACTGCATGCCGTGGGCTTCGGCGGCGACGGCGATCTCGACGAGCTCGCGGGGGTCGAACTGCTCGGCGGAGGCCTTGTAGCCGAGGGTGAGGGGAAGCGTCATGGGAGCATCCTGCCAGTCACGATTCCGTGCTGGCTGTGCGCATCGGCGCGAGGGATGCGCTGGGACCCGTTCACTCGGCGATCGCCGAGCGCAGCGCTTCGACCGAGGTCACGGCCGCCGTGCGCCACTCGGCCAGCTCGTCGTCGCCGGCCTCCTGCCACAGCTCGTACAATTCCGAGCCGTCGGGCTGCACGGCGCGCTCCGCGGCGCGCAGGATCAGCTCGTACGCCGCGTCGTCGAGCTGCGTCGACAGCAGGCGGATGTCGACCTCGTCGAGCTCGGCGGGCGGGTCGATGCGGCCGAGGGTCGCGAGCGCGACCTCCGCGAGCGCGAGGGCGACCGAGCCCTCGGGCGCCTCGAGGTAGTCGCCCGCGAGGGCCCCGCGCAACTCGTCGAGCTCGAAGCTGCCGTCGACCAGCGCGTCGACCGCGTCGAGCGCGTCATCGTTCTCGAACGGTCCCGCACCCCATGCACCCATGCGCGCCAGCCTAGCCACTGGCACCTGCCGCGGGGGTGGTGTTCACTGGGCTCACGCCCGCAGGTTCACGCGCGCCGCCCCGACCCGACCGGAGTGCTGCCATGCTCGACGCCCTCAGCGAGATGCTCCCCCTGGCGGTCGCCCTCGCCCTCTCGCCGCTCGCGATCGCCTCGGTCGTGCTCATGCTGCTGTCGAGCAGGCCGCGCGCCGCGAGCATGGCCTTCCTGCTCGGCTTCCTGCTCGCCATCGTCGCCGTCTCGGCCGCCGGCTACCTGCTCGCCGCTGCCCTGCCCCACGATGGCGAGACCTCGATCTCGGCGCCGTGGATGCTGCTCGCCCTCGGCATCGCGGCGATCCTGCTCGCCGTGCGGCAGTGGCGCTCACGGCCGCGTGCGGGTGACGAGCTCGAGCTGCCGAGCTGGATCGCCAAGGTCGAGGCGATCACGACCCCCTCGGCCCTCGTCATGGGAGCCTTCTTCGGCGGCCTGAAGCCGAAGAACCTGCTGCTCAGCATCGGCATCGGCGTGAGCCTCGAGGCGGCGCCGGTGAGCACGACCGAAGCGGCCGTCGTCGTGATCGTCGTCGCCCTCATCGCCGCGCTGCCCATCATGGTGCCCGTCGTGGCCTCGCTCGTCGCGCTCGACCGCCTCGGCGCTCCGCTCGAGCGGCTGCGCTCATGGCTCACTCAGCACAACGCGGCGATGGTCGGCGCGATACTGCTGCTCGTGGGCGTGCTGCTCGTCGGCACGGGCCTGGGCGGCATCGGCGCCTGAGCGCGGCCCGCGCCCGGGCATCCCGCCTCAGTCGGCGTTCTGGCTCAGCAGGTACTCGGCCACGGCGCGCGGCACATAGGGGGCGACGTCGCCGCCGAGGGCGGCGACCTGGCGCACGAGCGAGCTCGAGACGTGGGCGTGGGCCGGGTCGGTGAGCATGAAGACCGTCTCGATGCCCGCGAGGTTGCGGTTGACGATCGCCATGGGCGTCTCGTAGGCGACGTCGACCTGGCTGCGCACACCCTTCACGAGCACGCTCGCGCCGACATCGGTGCAGTAGTCGACGAGGAGGCCGACGCTCCAGCTCGTGACGAGGATGCTCGAGGGCAGCGCGCGATCGGCGACCGCCTGCTCGATGAGCGCGACCCGCTGCGCGATGGGCAGCATCGCCTGCTTGCTCGGGTTGTGCACGACGACGACGTGCACGGCGTCGAACACGCCCGCAGCGCGCTCGATGATGTCGAGGTGCCCCAGGGTGACGGGGTCGAACGACCCCGGAACGACAGCGATCCGGCTCATGGGCCCAGCCTAGCGAGCGCGGGTCACCACGCGGTGCCCTCGAGGGGGCTCGCGTAATCCGCCGTCACGAGGATCGGCAGGTGGTCGGACTCGCCCTGCGGCAGCGTCGTGACGCGCGTGATCGACAGGCCGATCGAGGTGGCGAAGTCGAAGTGCCCGCGGAAGAACTTGTAGCGCGTGTAGGTGCGCGCGTCGCTGAGCGTCACCTCGTGCCCCGTCTCTTGCACGCTCGTCGACAGGTGGTCTTTGAAGACGGGGTAGTTGAAGTCGCCGACCATGAGGGTCGGCAGCGTCGGCCCGAAGCTGTCGAGCGCGACGTGCGCGGCGCGGATCTGGGTGCGGCGCAGCGAGTTGAGCGCCGTGAGCGGGGCGGCGTGGAAGCAGCCGATGACGACCTCGCGGTCGTGCTCGCGGTCGATCAGGTGACTGCCGAGCAACCGCTCGTGCGCGGGCTTGGCGATGATGTCATGCAGCGAGCGCTTGAGGGCGAAGGCTTTCGTGCTGAGCGCCTCGAAGCGCTCGCGGTTGTAGAAGATCGCGAGCCCGAGCCGGTTGAGCTTCGTGGCGTCGGCGAGATGCAGGGGCCCGAGCTCGCGCGGAAGGTCGTCGGTGTCGACCTCCTGCAGGCACAGCAGGTTGGGGCTGTGGGTCTCGACCAGGTGCTCGAGCTCGCCCCGAGCGGCGTGCTTGCGCAGGTTGTACGAGATGACCCTCATGCCTCCATCCTCTCCCCCTCGGCGCGGCCCGGTCGAATCGACGGCTAGTTCTTGGCCAGGAACTCTCGGGTCGCCTCATCGAGGCGCCGATCGAGCGCTGCTTTGAGGGCCGGATGCCCGCTGAGCGCCGCATCCTGCTCGAGCACCCCGGCCGCGGCCTCGCGCGCCGCGAGGATCACGTCGCCGTCGGTGGCGACCCGCAGCAGCGTGAGGCTCGAGCGCCCGCCGCTCTGGTTCGCGCCGAGTACGTCGCCCTCGCGCCGCAGCTCGAGGTCGACCTGCGCGAGCTCGAAGCCGTCGAGCGTCGCGGCGACCGCCTCGACACGCTCGCGCGCGAGGCTGCCCTGCTGCGCGGCGGTGACGAAGAGGCACAGACCGGGCACGCCGCCGCGCCCGACGCGGCCGCGCAACTGGTGCAGCTGGCTCACGCCGAAGCGGTCGGCGTCGGCGACGACCATGGTCGAGGCGTTGGGCACGTCGACGCCGACCTCGATGACGGTGGTCGCGACGAGCACGTCGATCTCGCCGCGCGCGAAGGCCTGCATCGTCGCGTCCTTCTCCTCGGTCGACATGCGGCCGTGCAGCGGCTCGACCCGGCGCCCGGCGAGCGCGGGATGCGTGCGCAGCAGGGGCGTCAGCTCGGCGACGGTCGCGGGCGGCCGCGCCACCGCATCCGTATCGTCGGCGGAGCCGTCGGCCGGGTCGTCGGCCAGGGCGTCGAGGTCATCTTCGGGCGTCGCGGCGTCGATGGCCGGCACGACGACGAAACCCTGCCGGCCCTGCTCGAGCTCCTCCCCCAGCCGCGCCCAGACGCGGTTCCACCAGCCGGGCTTGTCGGCGAGCGGCACGACGTGGCTGACGATGGGGATGCGGCCCGCGGGGAGCATCGCGATGGTCGAGATGTCGAGGTCGCCGAACACCGTCATCGCGACGGTGCGCGGGATCGGCGTGGCGGTGAGCACGAGCACGTGCGGTGGCCGGGCGCCCTTGCGGCGCAGGCTCTCGCGCTGCTCGACGCCGAAGCGGTGCTGCTCGTCGACGACGACGAGGCCGAGGTCGGCGAACTGCACCTTCTCACCCAGGAGCGCGTGGGTGCCGATGACGATGCGGGATGCTCCGCTCGCGATCGCCAGCAGCGCCGTGCGTCGCTCGGCCTGGCCGAGCTGCCCGGTGAGCAGCACGGGTCGCAGGCGGGCCGCGCGGTCGGGCCCGAGAGTCTGCACGATCGAGCGCAGGTGCTGGGCGGCGAGCACCTCGGTGGGGGCGAGCAGGGCGCTCTGCCCGCCGCTCTCGGCGACCGCGAGCATCGCGCGCACGGCGACGAGGGTCTTGCCCGAGCCGACCTCGCCCTGCACGAGCCGGTTCATCGGGGTATCGGAGGCGAGGTCGCGGGCGATCTCGTCGCCCACGAGCACCTGGTCGTCGGTGAGGGTGAACGGCAGCGCCGCGTCGAAGCCCGCGAGCTCGGCGCCCGGCGTGCGCGGCGTCGCGGGCTGCTCTCGCAGGGCGGCCCGCCGCTGCAGCAGCGCGGCCTGCAGCACGAAGGCCTCCTGGAAGCGCAGCGTGTCGCGCGCGCGGCGCCACTGCGCGTCGTTCTCGGGCCGGTGGATGAGCTGGTACGCCTGACCGAGGTCGAGCAGCTCGCGCTCGGTGCGCACCTCGAGCGGCACGGGGTCGTCGACGGGCGGCAGGGTGTCGAGCACGACGCCGAGCGCCTTCGCGATCTGCCAGCTGGCGACGGTCGAGGTCGCCGGGTAGATCGGGATCGGCTGCATCGCCCACTTCTTGGCCTCGGGGCCGCTGTCGCGCTCGTCGCCCGCCTCGAAGAGCTCGTAGTCGGGGTGCGCGAGCTGGCGGATTCCCCGGTACTCGCCGACCTTGCCCGCGAAGATGCCCCGCACCCCGGGCGTCAGCTCGTTCTTGCGCCACGCCTGGTTGAAGAAGGTGAGCACGAGGATGCCCTTGCCGTCGGTGATGCGCACCTCGAGGATCGAGCCCTTGCGCTCGCGCATCGACCGCTCGACGACCTCGATGACCTCCGCCACGATCGTGACGCTCTCGCCGACGACGAGCTCGCTGAGCGCCGTGAGCTCGCCACGCCGGGCGTAGCGCCGGGGGTAGTGGGTCAGCAGGTCGCCGACGGTGAGCATGCCGAACGCCTTCTTCAGCGAGTTCGCGCTGCGGTCGCCGAGCGCGCTGCTGAGCTTGGCGTCGAGCGGGCTGCTGGTCACGCGCTCAACGCTACTCGCGCCGCCCGACCGCCCCCGCGCACTACCGTGGAAGCGTGACACGCATCATCGCCGGGTTCGCGGGCTCGCTGACGCTGAAGGTTCCTTCCGCCGGCACCCGGCCCACGAGCGACCGCGTACGCGAGGCGATCTTCAGCGCGCTCGCGGCCCGCGACGCGATCGAGGGGATGCGCGTGCTCGACCTCTACGCCGGCTCGGGTGCCCTCGCGCTGGAGGCGATCAGCCGCGGCGCCGCCTCGGCCGTGCTCGTCGAGAAGTCGTACGCGGCGGTGCAGGTGTGCAAGGCCAATGCCGCGCTCGTGACGGGCCGGGCCGGGAGGGGCGCGAGGCCGAGCATCCAGGTGATCGGCAAGCCCGCGACCTCGTACCTCTCATCGGCGCTCGACCAGTTCGACCTCGTCTTCATCGACCCGCCGTACGAGGTGGGCGGGCTCGAGCTCGGCCACGTGCTGGAGGGCCTCGTGCCCCGATTGGCTCCGGATGCGGTGGTCGCGCTCGAGCGCTCGTCGCGTTCCGTGGCGCCCGCCTGGCCCGCGGGGCTCGCGCTCGACAAGGTGTCGCGCTACGGCGAGACCGCGGTGTACTGGCTCAGCCCCGTCGACGCCTGACCGGAGCAGACAGCGGTCCGGCAGCGGGATTCTCTTGTGTGAAGACGTATTGACGTCAAACCGGCTTCACACAAGAGAACCGACGATGGCCTCAGGTGGTCGGTGCCCGGACCGCAGGGAGGGTGCGTGTGGCACGGGCGGCGGCGCGACGCGGGTCAGCCGGCCTGCCCGCTCCACTCCGCGAACGGGTCCCAGCCGCCGCGCTCGTCGAACGGGCGCCCGTCGACGAGCAGCGCGGGCCCGTGGCGGTCGGCCGCGACGACCCGGCCGATGATGCGGAAGCCGCCGGGAAGGGCATCCAGCGGCGGCGCAACGTCGGGCGGGAAGGTCGCCAGCAGCGAATGGTCCTCTCCCCCGGTGAGCGCGAGCGACGCGGGCGCGGCGGGGTCGAGGCCGTGCGCGAGCGCGACCTCGCGAACCTGCGCGCTCGAGAGGTCGAGCGACACCCCGCTCGCCCGGGCGATGCGGCGCGCGTCGAGCGCGAGGCCGTCGCTGAGGTCGAGCATGGCGGAGGCTCCGCCGAGGGCGGCGACCACGCCGTCCGCGATCGGCGGGTGCGGCGTGAGCTGGGCGGCGAGCGGCACGGGATGCTCGGCGCGCAGCCGTGCCGCGGCCCTAGCATCCGGAGCCCCCGTCGCGTCGACCCCGTGCTCGAACAGCAGACCGAGCCCCTCGGCCGCGAGGCCCAGCGAGCCGGAGACCGCGACCCAGTCGCCCGGCCGCGCGCCGGAGCGGGTGACGGGCTCGCGATCGTCGAGATCGCCGAACGCCGTGACCGCGATGGTCAGAACCGACGAAACGCTCAGGTCGCCGCCGACGACCCCGCAGCCGGGCGCGAGCGCCTCGCACGCATCGCGCAGCCCCTCGGCGAGCGCCTCGAGCTCGGCGACCGGGGTGTCGGCAGGTGCGGCGAGCGCCACGACGAGCGCCGTCGGGCGCGCACCCATGGCCGCGACGTCGCTGAGGTTCGTCGCCGCGGCCTTGAACCCGAGGTCGTGCATGGTCGACCACGCTGTGCGGAAGTCGGGGCCGTGGATCATCATGTCGGTCGTCACGACGTAGCGGCCGTCGGGGGCCGCGAGCACTGCGGCATCGTCGCCCGGGCCGAGCACCGTTGAATCGCTCGCCGGCAGCAGCGGGATGATGCGCGCGAGCGCCGCCAGCTCGCCGACCGACCCGAGGGTGTCGGAGTGCGGATGCTCGGCGCTCGTCACGCGTCCACGCTAGTCGGCTCCGCCGCGCGCCAGTACTGTCGAGGCATGCCCGAGAACCCCGAGCCCGACGCGCCCGTGCCCCCGCCCGTCTCACCGTACGGACCGGCCGACGGAACGGTGGACGGCGTCACCGAGCTCTTCGGCGAGGCGGTCACCCCCGCGACGGAGCCCGCTGCTGCGCCCGTGGTGGTAGCCGCGCCCGGCGACACCGAGGCCGTGACGCGGGCCCGTCGCACGCTGAAGCGCCTCGCGATCGTGCTGCCGCTCGCTGGTCTCGTGCTCAGCATCGTCGCGATCGTCGTGCAGGTCGTCACGGGCGGCGCCTTCGGCATCGACCCCGTGAGCGAGATCGCCGGGCTCACCATCACCTTCATCGGCCCCACGCTGCTCGTGCTTGGCCTGCACATGGTCGTCTGGCGGGCCATGGTGCGGCCGCTCTCGCGCATGACGCCCGGCAGCCGCACGGGCATGATCATCGGCGTCGGCGGCGTGCTCTCGTTCGTCAGCGTGATCCTCGTCGTGATCCTCGTCTTCGCGGGCTTCATGATCGTCTCCCTCCTGTTCACGGTGACCGACCAGGCAATGTAGTCGAGGGGCTCGAAGCCGACGCCAACCCGTGCCGCGATAGCGTGGTGCCGATGTCGACACGCACCGTTCCCGCTCGCGCCCAACGGGTATCCCTCGCCCTGCTGGTGACGAGTGTTCTCGCTCTCACGGGGTGCGCCGGCACCGTGCCGCTCGACCCCGGGCCCGAGGCCAACGACCCGGAGTGCGCGGCGATCTCGGTGCGCGTGCCCGACACCATCGGCGAGCTCGAGCGCCGCACGACCAATGCGCAGGCCACCGCCGCGTGGGGCGACCCGGCCGCCGTCATCTACCGCTGCGGTCTGCCCGAGCAGGGCCCGAGCGACCTGCCGTGCTTCGACGTCGACGGGGTCGACTGGCTGCTCGACGAGTCGGATGCCCCGCGCTACGTCTTCACGACCTACGGCCGCACGCCCGTGACCGAGGTCATCGTCGACGTCACCTACGTGGCCGGAGCCGACGCCGTGCGCGCCCTCAGCCCCGCCGTCTCGGTCGTGGATGCTGATGCCCGCTGCCTCGCCGCGACCGACGTGTTCGGCGGCGGGTCGGTGAGCCCCACGGCCGAGCCAACCCCGACCCCGACGCCGTAACGGCTCAGGCGCGGGGGCCGTCGAGCCCGACGAGCTTGCCGGCGATGCCGCCCGCGGCCCGCAGCGCGGCCCCGCCGCCGAACCCCGCCTGCGGGAAGACCACGCGGCGGTCGCGCGCCTCGGTGAGCGCGTCGAGCAGCACGGTCGCGGCCGGCTGCTGCGGAGCCCACAGGTAGAGCGAGAGCGCTCCGGGGATGGAATTGACCTCGTTGACGAAGAGCTCGCCGGTCTTCTCGTCGAGCAGCAGGTCGACGCGCACGATGCTCGTGAGACGCGTGACCTCGGCGACGCGCTCGGCGAGCGCGCGGGCCTGCGCGTGCACGGCCTCGGGCACGTTCGCCGGGAACTCGCGGGGGGCGCTCGTGAGCCCCGCATCCGAGCCGGCGCCCCCGGCCAGGTACTTCTCGGCGTACGAGTAGAGCGCGCTGCCCGCGGCACCGCGCAGCGGCTTCTCGAGCTGCGTGATCTCGAGGGTCGGGTAGGTGCGGAAGGCGATGTTGAGGTCGACGAGCTCGGGGCGGTACGGCTCGACCACGGCGCCCGTGCGCAGGTGCACGCTCGTGGCGGCGAGCGCGCGCGCGGCATCCACGTCGTCGGCGATCTCGATGCCGATCGACGAGCCGCCGAAGCGCGGCTT
>NCEJ01000253.1 GCA_002280615.1 Micrococcales bacterium 32-70-13
ACGACGCCGACCTCGGTCGCGACCTCGCGCAGCGTGACGCCCGCGAAGCCCTTGGCGGCCACGAGGCGCAGGGTGGCGCGCACGATCTCATCGCGGCGCTCGTCGCTCGACTTGCGCTCGGCGCTCTTGCGTTCTGCCACGGCACGAGCATAGGCCGCGAGACCGCGATATTGTCCAACCGGATAGGGCGTGCTAGCGTTGTTGTCCAGTTGGATAACAAGAGAACGGGATGATCGTCACCATGAACGCGCACCACCGGCAGGCACGCCTCCTCGTGCCCAGCGTCGTCATGGCCATGGTGCTGCTGTCGTCGGCCTCGTTCGTGATCTTCCCGCTCATCCCCGCCCTGCAGAACTCGCTCGGCGTCACGACGGCCGAGATCGGCTACCTCGCGGCGGCCGGCTTCGCCTCGGCGCTCGTCGCCGAGCTGCTCGTCGCCCCCGCGGCCGACCGCGGGCACGCGCGCCTCATGGCCGTCATCGGCGTGCTCATGGTCGCGGCCTCGCTCGGCCTGAGCGCCGTCTCGGTCGAGGGCTGGCAGCTCATCGCCGGCCGCGCCGTCGGCGGTTTCGGCTTCGGCATCTTCGTCATCGCGGCGAGCGCCCTCATTGTGCGGCACGACCACGCGCGCAGCGGCGAGCTGCTCGGCCGCCTCGGCGCCGCCGAGCTCGCCGGCATCGCCGTCGGGCCGCTCGGCTCGGGCCTCGCGCTCGCGATCGCCGACCCGGGCGCGATCCTCGCGGTCGCCGCCGTCATCGTGCTCGTCGCGCTCGTGCCCGTGCTCGTCGGGTTCCGCGAGGCGGCGACGACGGCGTTCCGCGCCGACGACCCGCATCCGGCCACGGGGGGCATCGCCGCGGGCGTGCTCGGCTTCGACGGCACGGATGCCGACCGCACGCTGCGCTTCGGTGCGAGCGCCCCGCGCACGAGCGTCGACCTGCTGCGCAGCCCCCGCATCGTCGGCATCGTGCTGCTCTACGCGGCCGTCATGGTGCCGACCGGCGCCTACGACGGCGTGTGGCCGCGCTTCATGGCCGACATCGG
>NCEJ01000254.1 GCA_002280615.1 Micrococcales bacterium 32-70-13
ATCGGCGGGGGCGGGGTCGGCGGGCTCGACCACCACCCCGAGCCCCTCGGCCTTGCCGAGCAGCTTCTCGGCGCGCAGGAGCGCCGAGAGCGAGGCGGGCACGCCGTCGAGCACCGAGGTGCGCGCGGGCTTCTCCTGCCGCTTCCAGATCTCCCAGTTCGCCGCGACCTCGTCGGCCGTGTCGGCCGTGACATCGCCGAAGACGTGCGGGTGGCGGCCGACCATCTTCGCCGTCGACCGCGCCGCGACATCCTCGATCGTGAAGGGATGCTCCGCGCGCGCCGCGGCGATGTCGGCGTGGAACAGCACCTGGTAGAGCACGTCGCCGAGCTCTTCGAGCACGTCGTCGGGGGTGCCGTGCTCGATCGCCTCGATGAGCTCGTGCGCCTCCTCGACGAGGTAGCGCGTGAGGCTCTCGTGCGTCTGCTCGGCATCCCACGCGCAGCCGCCCGGCGCACGCAGGTGCGCGAGCACGGCGATCAGCTGGTCGAGGTTCGGGTGCGGCTGCGCGATCGGCAGCTCGACGGGCGGCGCGGGCTCGGTCATGCCTCCATCATGGCCGGGCATCGCCGTGGCGAGCACGGCCGTGAGGGCCGCGCAGATCAGCGCGCCGACGAACACGGCCTGCGCGGCCGGGATGATCGCGACCGGGTCGACGGCCGCGACGGCGCCCTCGCCGAGAACTCCCCCGCCGCCCGAGGCCCGGTAGATCGTGTTGGCGACGGCACCGAAGATCGCGACGGCGACCGCCTGGCCGACGGCGCGCGCGAAGAGGTTGGTGCCCGTCACGACGCCGCGCTCGTTCCACTCGACGCTCGCCTGGGCGGCGATGAGCGAGGGCGTGGCGACGAGGCCGAGACCGAGGCCCGTGATGAAGCAGGCGATCGCCGAGACGGCGACCGAGGGCGTCGTGGCGAAAGCCGCGAGCAGCCCCGTGCCGGCGAGCACGAGCACCATGCCGATGAGCACGGTCGCGCGGAACCCGAGCGTCAAGTAGAGCCGCCCCGAGAGCGCCGCCGAGATGGGCCAGCCGATCGTGAGCGCCGCGAGCGCGAGGCCCGCGACGAGCGGCGAGACCCCGAGCGCGGCCTCGAGCGTGACGGGCACGTACGAGGCGAGACCGATGAGGATGGCGCCCACGCCGACCGAGACGAGCGTCGTCGTCAGCAGCAGGCGCCGCGAGAACACCCAGCCGGGCAGGATCGGCTCGGCCGCGCGCCGCTCGACCGCGACGACGGCGACAAGCAGCAGGCCGCCGAGCCCGAAGGCCACGGCGCTCTGCCACGAGGCCCACGGCCACGACACCCCGCCCTGCAGCACGCCGACGAGCAGCAGCCCGAGCGAGCCCGTGAGCAGCAGCGCGCCGAGCACGTCGACGCGGTGCGGGCGGTGCTCGACGGTCTCGTGCAGCGAGCGGATGAGCATCCACGCCGCCAGCAGGCACAGGGGGATGTTGATGAAGAAGATCCAGCGCCAG
>NCEJ01000255.1:0-1025 GCA_002280615.1 Micrococcales bacterium 32-70-13
CGAGGACGGCGACATGATGCGCCTGCCCGAGCTCATCCGCTTCGGCGAGCAGGAGGGCGTCGTCGTCATCACGATCGTCGACCTCATCGCCTACCTCGACTCGGGCGAGGACTTCGCCGCGGCCTCGCCCGCCCGCACCGCCGAGCACGTGAGCAGCGTGACCTTCGAGGTCGCCACGACCGTGCCGACCACGCACGGCCCGTTCTCGATGCGCGCCTACCGCGACCGCAAGACGGGTGCCGACCACGTGGCGATCGTCAGCGGGATGCCCCACGACGACATGATCGTGCGCGTCCACTCCGAGTGCCTCACGGGCGAGGCCTTCGGCTCGCTCAAGTGCGAGTGCGGCCCGCAGCTCGACGCCGCGCTCGACGTCATCCAGCGCCAGGGCGGCGCCGTGCTCTACATGCGCGGGCACGAGGGCCGCGGCATCGGGCTCATCAACAAGCTCAAGGCCTACCGGCTGCAGGAGGACGGCTACGACACCCTCGACGCCAACCTCGCACTCGGCCTGCCCGCCGACGCGCGCGACTACCAGGCCGCGAGCGACATGCTGCGCGACCTCGGCGTCTCGCGCGTGCGCCTGCTCAGCAACAACCCCGAGAAGCAGCGCCAGCTGACCCAGTACGGTATCGAGGTGAGCGCGCTCGTGCCGCTCGTCGTCGGTGTCGGCGACGACAACGAGGGCTACCTCTCCGCCAAGCGCGACCGCATGGGGCACCGCCTGCCCGAGGCGATCACGAGCGCGCCGGTGTTCGCGACCATCGAAGGGAAGACCGCATGAGCGGCGCAGGATCGCCCCAGCTCTCCGTCGACGGCTCCGGCCTGACCGTCGCCATCGTGGCGGGCCAGTGGCACACCGTCATCAGCGAGGGTCTCAAGGCGGGCGCGCGCCGCGTGCTCCAGGCATCCGGTGCCACGATCGTCGAGTACGCCGTGCCCGGCTCGTTCGAGCTGCCCGTGGTCAGCAAGGCCGCGCTCGAGGCGGGGGCGGATGCCGTGGTCGCGCTCGGCGTGATCATCCG
>NCEJ01000255.1:1051-1821 GCA_002280615.1 Micrococcales bacterium 32-70-13
TCGCGACCGCGCGCGTGCTGCAGGCCATCCGCGCCTGAGCGCCCCTACTTCAGGAAGAGCGCCCGCAGCCGGTTCGTCGTGAAGACGACGCCGATCGCGATCATGACGAGGTAGTAGCCGACGTGCACGAGCATCATCGGCGAGAGAGCGCCCGTCGTGAGGCCGCGCACGAGCTCGACGCCGTGCCACAGCGGCAGCGCCTGGATGACCCACTGGATCGCCTCGGGGTAGACCGTGATCGGGTAGAAGGTCGCCGAGAAGAGGAACATCGGCAGCATGATGAAGGTCACCCACTCGATCTGCTGGAAGGTCTTCATGTAGCTCGTGATGGCCATGCCGAGGCTCGCGAAGCCGAAGGCGATGAGGAGCACGGCCGGCAGCGCCAGCAGCGCCGTCCAGGCCAGGTTGAGGCCGAATGCCTGCATGATGACCATGAAGCCGATCGCGTACATCGCGCCGCGCAGCAGGGCCAGGAAGATCTCGCCGAGGGCGACGTCGAGCGGGCCGAGCGAGGTGGTGAGCATCCCCTGGTACAGCTTCGAGTAGTTGAGCTTGAAGAAGACGTTCCACGTCGAGTCGTAGACGGCGCCGTTCATGGCCGAGACGGCGAGCAGCGCCGGGGCGATGAAGGCCGCGTAGGGCACCTCCTGACCCGTCGAGGTCTGCACGGTGCCGACGAGAGCACCGAAGCCGATGCCGAGCGAGAGCAGGTAGAACACCGGCTCGAAGAACCCGCTGAGCACGACGAGGTAGTTCGTGCTGCGGGTCGC
>NCEJ01000092.1 GCA_002280615.1 Micrococcales bacterium 32-70-13
ATCGTCGCTCGCGAGGCTCACGAGGGGTGATCCCGGTCGCAGCAGATGCCGCTGACCGGCGACCTCGTCGAGGCGCGTCGGCCGCATGCGCACGGCGAGGGGAACCGCGGCGCTGCCGAGGCCCGGCTGAGCATCCATGCCCCCAGGCTACTGGCCCGCCCCGACCCGCCCCGGGCGCGCGCAGCGGGCGGGAGCGCTCGACTAGAGTTCACTGCGGCGCGGCCGCACGAACGGCGCCCGCCGTCGGATGGAGGAGCAGTGGCAGCCGCATCGGCCAACAACCGCGAGACGCAGGATCGCCTGCGCCGCTACCAGGCGCGTCAGACCGTGCACGAGTCGAAGATCGCGCGCCGCAAGCGCGACAACCTCATCGCGGTGCTCGCGATCGTGGTCGTCGGCGCTCTCGCGGCGACCGCGCAGATCGTGTACTTCACTGCCGGCCCCGGCACCCCCGAGCCCGTCGCGAGCGCAAGCCCCGAGCCGACCGAGCCGGCCGTCGCCGCGCCTGATGCGGCGCTGAGCGAGTTCCGCACCTGGACGGGCGCCATGACCATCAACGACGGTCTCGAGCTGCAGTACGAGCTCGACGGCCTCGCCGCGCCGCAAGCGGTCGCCTCGTTCGTGAGCCTCGTGCAGAGCGGCTTCTACGACGGCCTCAGTTGCCACCGCCTAACGACCGAGGGCATCTTCGTGCTGCAGTGCGGCGACCCCAACGGCGACGGCTCGGGCGGCCCCGACTACCGCTTCGGGCCCATCGAGAACCCCCCGCTCGACGACGTCTACGCGACGGGCGTCATCGCCATGGCGCGCCAGGGCGGCGACGGCGCGAGCATGGGCAGCCAGTTCTTCATCGTCTACGACGAGTCGACGATCCCCGCCGACGCCGCGGGCGGCTACACCGTCATGGGCCGCATCACGAGCGGGCTGGATGCTCTGCTCGCCGACGTCGTCGCCGCGGGCGTCGAGGGCGGCGGCGGAGACGGCCCCCCGGTCGTGCCGACCGTGATCTCGGGCATCACGATCCAATAGCGATCGGCCCGCGCGGGCGGGCGAGCCCGACTCGCGCCGCCGGGCGTGCCATATGCTGAAAAACCGTGCGGCGACTGTCGCGCGTGCGCACTCGATGAGGATGAAGCAGACGTGTCAGCCAACGAGAACTCCCCCTGGGGTCGGGTCGACGAGACCGGCACCGTGTACGTCACCGACGGCGGGTCGCGACCCTGACGGCGGCGCTCGAGGCCCCCGCCGCGGTCGGCGACCTCGAGGCCCTGCGCACCCGCGTCGGCGCCCTCACCGCGACCGTCGAGAAGCTCACCGAGGAGCAGAAGGCCGAGGCCGCCGCGGCGACCGAGGCGGCCGTCGCTGAGCGCACGGCGATCGTCGAAGCCGCCGAGGCGCTCGCCGCGAAAGACCCGCAGTCGGTGCAGTGGAAGCAGGTGTCGGGCGAGCTCGACGCCCTGTTCACGCGCTGGAAGGACCACCAGGCGAACGGCCCCCGCCTGCCCAAGAAGCAAGGCGACGACCTCTGGAAGCGCTTCCGTGCCGCCCGCACGACGGTCGAGTCGCACCGCCGCGCGTTCTTTGCCGGTCTCGACTCCGAGCACAAGGAGGTGCGCGCCCGCAAGCAGGCGCTCATCGACCAGGCCGTCGCGCTCGCCTCGCAGGGCACCGGCGGAATCCCCGCCTACCGCCGCCTGCTCGACGAGTGGAAGCTCGCCGGTCGCGCGGGCAAGAAGGTCGACGACGCCCTCTGGGCGCAGTTCAAGGCCGCGGGCGATGCCCTCTACGCCGCGAAGGCCGAGGTCGACGCGCGCGAGAACGAGGAGTTCGCCGGCAACCTCGCGGTCAAGCTCGCCCTCCTCGACGAGGCCGCTCCCCTGCTGACGGCGACCGACCGCGTGCAGGCGCGCGCGACGCTCTCGAACATCCAGCGCAAATGGGATGCCGCCGGCAAGGTCCCGCGCGACCAGGTCAAGGCCGTGGAAGACCGCATGCGGCAGATCGAGCTCGCCGTGAAGAAGCTCGAAGAGGAGCACTGGAACCGCTCCGATCCCGAGAAGAAGGCCCGCTCCGAGGGCCTCGCGGCCCAGCTCGAGCAGGCCATCGCAGGCCTCGAGGCCGACCTCGCGGCCGCCACCGCGGCGAAGGACGCCAAGCGCATCGCCGAGGTCACCGAGGCGCTCGAGGCGCGGCGCGCCTGGCTCGGCGCCGTCGACCGCTGAGCGCTCTCGACCGAGCGCGCACGACCGAGCACTGACACGGCGCGCCCGCCCCGTTCTCCACAGGGCCATCACGTGCGCGCCGCGCCGGGTCGCGGGGGTGCACACTCCCCCGCATGACCTCTTCCCCGATCGTGCTGTTGCCCGGAACTCGATTGACCGCGACCGAACTGCGCTCCGCGGCCCTCGACGGCGAGCTCGTGCCGATCGGCGAGGGGTTCCTGCCGATCGACACGCCTGAGACGGCGCTCACGCGCGCCGCCTCGCTCGCGCCGCTGCTGATCGACGACCGCGTCGTCGTTGCCGACCGCAGCGCCGCCTGGGTCTGGGGATGGGGCCCGGCTCCCGTCGCGGTCACGACATGCGTCGCGATCACGGCGCGCATCCCCTCGCCCGACCGCCGGCGGTTGCGCGCCCGGGAGGTCGTCATCGACGATGACGAGCGCCGCCTGCTCGGGCAGGTCGCGGTCACGACCCCGCTGCGCACGCTGCTCGATCTCGCCCGGCACGATCCCGATCCCGCGGTGATCGGGCTGCTCGCCTCGGGGCTCCGCCACCACGGCATCGACGGCACGGAGATCGACGCCGAGCTCGCCCGCCGGCCGAGCCTTTCGTTCGTCAAGCTCGCACGCACGCGACTGGTCGCCGCGCTCGCGGAGGCGGAGGGCGCTGTCCCGGGTCAGCCGTTGCTGACGCGGTAGACGTCGTAGACGGCGTCGATGCGGCGCACGGCGTTGAGCACGCGATCGAGATGCGTGACATCGCCCATCTCGAACACGAAGCGGCTGAGCGCCAGGCGGTCCTTCGAGGTGCTCACGCTCGCCGAGAGGATGTTGACGTGGTGCTCGGAGAGCACGCGCGTCACGTCGCTCAGCAGGCCGCTGCGATCGAGGGCCTCGACCTGGATCTGCACGAGGAAGACGCTCTTGGCCGTCGGGGCCCACTCGACCTCGATCATGCGGTCGGGCTCGGTGAGCAGCGAGGCAACGTTGCTGCAGTCGCCGCGGTGCACGCTGACGCCCTGCCCCCGCGTCACGAAGCCGACGATCGCGTCGCCGGGAACGGGGGTGCAGCACTTGGCGAGCTTGACGAGGATGTCGGGAGCGCCGCGCACGAGCACGCCCGAGTCGCTCGTGCGCACGGGCGTGCGCCCGCGCGTCGGCACGCTGAAGGGCTCGTCATCGCTCTCCGCCTCGACGTGCAGAGCGGCGAGGATCTTCTCGATGACCGACTGGGTCGAGACGTGGCCCTCGCCGACGGCGGCGTAGAGCGACTCGACGGTCTCGTAGCGCAGCTGCGAGGCGACGTGCGCGACGGCGTCCTGCGACATGAGCCGTTGCAGGGGCAGGTTCTGCTTGCGCATCGCTCGCGCGATGGCGTCCTTGCCCTGCTCGACGGCCTCGTCGCGACGCTCCTTCGTGAACCACTGACGGATCTTCGACCGCGCCCGCGTGCTCGTGACGAAGTTCAGCCAGTCTTGGCTCGGGCCCGCATCCGGGTTCTTCGAGGTGAAGACCTCGACCGAGTCGCCGCTGTTGAGCACGGTCTCGAGCGGCACGAGGCGGCCGTTGACCTTCGCGCCCATCGTGCGGTGCCCGACCTCGGTGTGCACGGCGTAGGCGAAGTCGACGGGCGTCGCTCCCGCGGGCAGGCCGATGACCTTCCCCTGCGGCGTGAAGACGTAGACCTCCTTGGCGCCGATCTCGTAGCGCAGGTTGTCGAGGAACTCGGTGGGGTCGCTCGTCTCGGCCTGCCAGTCGGAGATGTGCGCGAGCCACGCCATGTCGGTGTCGGAGCGCTCGGTGCCCGCCTCGCCGCGGCTCGAGCCCGCCATGCGCTCTTTGTACTTCCAGTGCGCGGCGACACCGAACTCGGCACGCTGGTGCATCTCGTGCGTGCGGATCTGCAGCTCGACAGGCCGGCCGCCGGGGCCGAACACGGTGGTGTGCAGCGACTGGTAGAGGTTGAACTTGGGCGTCGCGATGTAGTCCTTGAACCGACCGGGCATGGGGTTCCAGCGCGCGTGCACGGCACCGAGCACGGCGTAGCAGTCGCGGATCGAGTTGACGAGGATGCGCACGCCCGTGAGGTCGTAGATCTCGTCGAAGTCGCGGCCGCGGTGCACCATCTTCTGGTAGATCGAGTAGTACTGCTTCGGCCTGCCCTTGACGTCGGCCTTGATCTTCGACTGCCGCAGGTCGTCTTTCACGGCATCGATGACCTGCTGCACGAACGCCTCGCGCTCGGGGGTGCGGTTGCGCACGAGGCTCTCGATCTCGACGTAGATCTTCGGCTGCAGCACCGCGAATGAGAGGTCCTCGAGCTCCCATTTGATGGTCTGGATGCCGAGGCGGTGCGCGAGCGGCGCGTAGATGTCGAGGGTCTCCTGCGCCTTGCGCTGCGCCGATGCGCTCTCGACGAAGCCCCACGTGCGCGCGTTGTGCAGGCGGTCGGCGAGCTTGACGATGAGCACGCGGATGTCTTTCGACATCGCGACGATCATCTTGCGGACGGTCTCCGACTGGGCGCTGTCGCCGTACTTGAGCTTGTCGAGCTTGGTGACGCCGTCGACGAGCATCGCGATCTCATCACCGAAGTCGCGCCGCAGTTCGTCGAGGCTGTAGCCGGTGTCTTCTACGGTGTCGTGGAGCAGTGCGGCCGCGATCGTCTTGGCGCCGATGCCGAGATCGGCGAGAATCTGGGCGACCGCGAGCGGGTGGGTGATGTAGGGCTCGCCGCTCTTGCGGGTCTGCCCCTCGTGCGCCTTCTCGGCGACCTGGTAGGCGCGCTCGATGAGCGCGATGTCGGCCTTGGGATGCTGCGCCCGCACGGTCTTGATGAGCGCCTCGAGCGCTCCCCCCGTCTGCGAGCGCGAGAACAGGCGGGGCAGGAGGGCGCGCAGCGTCGCGGTGCTCTGCTGCGTCGTCTCGGTCATGCGCCCGCCTCCCCCTGGATTCTACGTCGCGGAGACGAGCGAGGCCGACGGCGGGGTGCTCAGGGCGGGGCTCAGCGCACCGCGCCGGACTCGGTGCGCGCGACGCGCGGCCGCGAGCCCTGCTTCTTGACCTCGGGCTCGTTCTGCCGCAGGTGCACGTAGAGCGGAGCCGCCAGGAAGATCGACGAGTAGGTACCCACGATCGTGCCGACCGTCAGGGCGAGCGCGATATCCCGCAGCGTGCCCGCACCGAGCAGCACCGATCCGATGAGCAGGATCGAGGCGGTCGGCAGCACGGCGACGATCGACGTATTGATCGAGCGCACGAGGGTCTGGTTGACGGCGAGGTTGACCGACTGGGCGAAGGTGCGGCGCGACTCCACCCCGTCTTCGCTCGTGTTCTCTCGCACCTTGTCGAAGACGACGACGGTGTCGTAGAGCGAGTAGCCGAGGATCGTCAGGAAGCCGAT
>NCEJ01000093.1:0-3857 GCA_002280615.1 Micrococcales bacterium 32-70-13
CGACGGCAACCAGGTCGACGAGGGCCGGGCGATCCTCGCCGCGGCCGCGCACCCGCTCGTCACGCTCGCCACGACCATGGACGACGGCGCCGACAAGGCCGCCGCGCTCGCTGCGAAGTAAGGGAACAGAACACCATGTCGATCTTCCTGACCAAGGATTCGAAGGTCATCGTTCAGGGCATCACCGGCGGTGAGGGCACCAAGCACACCGCGCTCATGCTCAAGGCGGGCACCCAGGTCGTCGGCGGCGTCAACGCCCGCAAGGCCGGCACCACGGTGACCCACACGGCGGCCGACGGCTCGACCATCGAGCTGCCCGTCTTCGCGACCGTCGCCGAGGCCATGGCCGCGACGGGCGCCGATGTCTCGATCGCCTTCGTGCCGCCGGCCTTCTCGAAAGACGCGGCGTTCGAGGCCATCGACGCGGGCATCCCGCTGCTCGTCATCATCACCGAGGGCATCCCCGTGCTCGACACCGCCGAGATCTGGGCGCACGCCCAGGCCACGGGCAACACCACGCGCATCATCGGCCCGAACTGCCCCGGCATCATCACGCCGGGCGAGGCGCTCGTGGGCATCACGCCCGCGAACATCACGGGCAAGGGCCCCATCGGCCTCGTGTCGAAGTCGGGCACCCTGACCTACCAGATGATGTACGAGCTGCGCGATCTGGGCTTCTCGACCGCGATCGGCATCGGCGGCGACCCGATCATCGGCACGACGCACATCGACGCGCTCGCCGCGTTCGAGGCCGACCCCGAGACGAAGGCGATCGTCATGATCGGCGAGATCGGCCGAGGAGCGCGCGGCCGACTTCATCAAGGCGAACGTCACGAAGTCCGTCGTCGGCTACGTCGCCGGCTTCACGGCGCCCGAGGGCAAGACCATGGGCCACGCCGGCGCGATCGTCAGCGGTTCGGCGGGCACCGCGCAGGCCAAGAAAGAAGCCCTCGAGGCCGCGGGCGTCAAGGTCGGCAAGACGCCGAGCGAGGCGGCCGCCCTCATGCGCGAGATCATCGCGGGGCTGTAGCACCGCATCCCGAACCACCGACGGCCCCGCTCCCTTCGAGGGATGCGGGGCCGTCGTCGTTCCCGCTACTCGCGCCGCTCGTGCCGCACGGGCAGCACGTGCGGCGGGGGCTCGGTGGCGGGCGGGAAGTCGCACGTGAAGCGGCCCTCGTAGCCGAACAGGAACCCGAACACCCGGTTGCGCACCTCGAGCCTGATGACGTACTCGCCAGACTCGTCGTCGAACGACTCACGCAGGTCGGCGCGGCCCGAGAACAGCATGGGGAACCGGAACGCGAGTGGCCCGGCATAGAAGCGCTGGGCATCCGATCGCAGCCGCAGCGCGCCGTCGGGCTCGGCGCTCAGCTCGAGGTCGACCGCGAGGTGCTGGTGGGTGCCGAGGTAGTCGACGATGCGCCCGTTGGCACCGAGAATCATCGTGGCGTCGAAGCGACCCGGTCGGCCGGGCCGACTCGGGTAGTCGAAGGTGCGCACGAAGGTCACCGTCTCGCGCCCGAAGGGGTCGAGGTAGGGGTGGTTCTCGACCGTGAACGGCACCCGCTCGCCGGCGAACGGCGCCAGGATGTTGCGGATGCGCCCGATGTGCAGGAACGGCACTGTGAACCACGGCCCCCGTCGGATGCGCGTCATGACGCCGCGCCCGCGGCAGGCGTACCCCGCCTCGAGCTCGACCCCGAAGCGCCGCTGCAGCTGGGGATGCAACCGGGTGAAATCGTCGCCCATGGCGCGAGCGAAGATGCTGTCGCCGGTCATGGCGCCGCCAGGTCGGAGAGGGTCGCGGGCGCATCGGCCATGGCCCCCGCGCGCCCGATGCTCCACGAGCAGTCGCGGGCCCGAGGCCGGTCGCCGCGGCCGGGCAGCGCCATGCGCGGCAGCGGCCAGCGCTCGGGCTCGTCGCCGTGCTCGGCCCATCGGCGCAGGCGCGCGAAGCTGCAGGCGGTCATCCAGGCGACGAGGCGCCGCACGAGCAGGTCGTCGAGCAGGCGGCCCCGCTCGTCGTGAAGCGCAGCGCCGAGGTGCGGGTGCCGCCGGCACCCTCGCGTGAGCCGAGCGAGAGGCCGGTTCCGCGGATGGTGTGCACGAGCATCCGGCGTTCGTAGCGAAAGCGCCACAGCCCGTCGGCGCCCTGCTCGGTCGGCACGATGCGGCTGAACCGGGCGTCCCAGCGCGCGTGCAGCTCGGGGTCTTGAGTGAGCCGCCACACGGTCTCGAGGTCGGCGGCGATGATCGTCTCGACCCGGATCGAACGATTGCTCACCCGGTCAGTGTGCCACGCACGGCATGTGCCGCGAGCGGCACACAGCCCCAAAGAAAACCCCGACGGGCCCCCGGCCTAGACTGACCGCGCGATGAAGAAGCTGATCTCCACCCCCGAGACCGTGGTTGCCGACGCCCTGCGGGGGCTCGCGCTCGCCCACCCCGGCGTGCGGGTCGACCATGAGTGCCGCATCGTGTACCGCGCCGAGCCCAAGGAGTACGGCACGGTCGCGATCGTCAGCGGCGGCGGGTCGGGGCACGAGCCGCTGCACACGGGCTACGTCGGGTTCGGGATGCTCGACGCGGCGGTCGCGGGCGAGGTGTTCACCTCGCCGACGCCCGACCAGATCCACGCCGCCACCCTGGCCGTCGAGCGCGGGGCCGGCGTGCTGCATGTCGTGAAGAACTACACGGGCGACGTCATGAACTTCGAGATGGCGGCCGAGCTTGCGCAGGCCGCGCGCATCGACTTGCGGGCGGTGGTCGTAGCCGACGACGTCGCGGTCGCCGACTCGCTCTACACGGCGGGCCGGCGCGGCACCGGCACGACCGTGCTGCTCGAGAAGATCGTCGGGGCCGCGGCCGAGCAGGGGCACGACCTCGACACGCTGCACGCGCTCGCCGAGCGCATTGCCGCCACGGGCCGCTCGATGGGCATCGCCCTGAGCGGGGCGACGGTGCCCGCGGCGGGCGCCCCGACCTTCGAGCTCGGCGACGACGAGATCGAGTGGGGCGTCGGCATCCACGGCGAGCCCGGGCGCGAACGCCAGCAGATGGCCCCGGTCGCCGAGCTCGCCGAGCGGCTCGTGGGCCCGCTCGTCGCCGACGGGCTGCCCGCGGGCGACGCGATCGTCATGCTCTCGGGCCTCGGGGCGACACCGCTCGTCGAGCTCTACGGCATGCTCGCCGCCGTCGCCGAGCTGCTCGAGGCCGTTGGTGTGCGCCGCGTGCGCACGCTCGTGGGTGAGACCATCACGGCGCTCGACATGGCCGGGTGTCTGCTCACCGTGCTGCCCGTCGACGCCGAGCTGCTGGCCTACTGGGATTCGCCCGTCGAGACGCCCGCCCTGCGGTGGGGGCGCTGACCGTGCTCACGCTCGAGGCCACGACCGACTGGCTACGTCGCTGGGCGGCGGCGATCGCCGAGCACGAGGCCCATCTGACCGAGCTCGACGCCGCCATCGGCGACGCCGACCACGGCGCCAACCTGCACCGCGGCATGGCCGCGGTCGTGTCGCAGCTCGACGCGCAACCGCCAGGCTCGGTGCGCGAAGCGCTCACGCGCGCGGGGCTCACCCTCGTGAGCACCGTCGGCGGGGCGAGCGGCCCACTTTTCGGCACCCTGCTGCTGCGCGCGGGCGGACAGTGCGGCGACGCCGAGTCGCTCGACGGTGCGGCGCTCGTCGCCGCCCTGCGCGCGGGCGCCACCGGCGTGCGCGAGCGCGGCCGCGCCGAGCTCGGCGACAAGACCCTCCTCGATGCGCTCGTGCCCGCGATCGATGCCCTGGATGCCGCGGTCGCGACGGGCGCGCCCCTCGCGGACGCCGCATCCACCGCCGCGAGCGCGGCGC
>NCEJ01000093.1:3902-8467 GCA_002280615.1 Micrococcales bacterium 32-70-13
GCGCGCGGCGCGCGACGCCCGCGACGCGACCGCGGGGCTCGTGGCCCGTCGGGGCCGCGCGAGCTACCTCGGTGACCGCAGCCTCGGGGCCGTCGACCCCGGCGCCGCCTCGGCCGCGCTGATGCTCGAGGCGCTCGCCGCGGCGCTCGCCGCTGGCTCGTCAGCGCCGGCCGCCGTGCCAGCCGTCGCAGAGCGGGCCGCGCCGAACGGGCACGCGGACGCCGGGGCCGAGCGCGCCGCCGAGGCGCCCCCGCGCCGCCCCCGCGTCGGGCTTGTGCTCGTCTCGCACAGCCTGCCACTCGCCGAGGCCGCCGCCGCCCTCGCGCGCGAGGTCGTCGGCGGCGAGGCGCCCCGCATCGCGATCGCCGCGGGCCGTGCCGATGGCGGCACGGGCACGAACGCGACGCGCGTGGCCGCGGCGATCAGCGAGGCCTCGGAGGGCGTCGGCGTCGTCGTGCTCACCGACCTCGGTTCGGCGGTACTGAGCGCCGACATGGCCCTCGAGTTCCTCGGCGGCCGCATCGAGGTGCGCGTCGTCCCGGCCCCCTTCGTCGAAGGGCTGCTCGCGGCCGTCGTGCGCGCGGGCGCGGGCGACCCGCTCGACGTGGTCGCGGGCGAGGCGAGCGCCGCGCTCGCGCCGAAGCTCGCGATCCTCAGCGAGGCGGCGACCGTCGCGCCCGCGCAGGTGTCCGTGAGCGAACCGGCCCTGTTGCCGCCCGGCCCGGCCCTCGGCCGCGCCCTCGTGCGCAACGAGGGCGGCCTGCACGCGCGCCCCGCCGCCGAGATCGCGGCGCTCGCCGCGACCTTCGCCGCCGCCGTGACCCTCGAGGTCGAGGGCAAGCCGCCCGCGCCGGCCGGCAGCCCGCTGAGCATCTCGATCCTCGCCGTGAAGGCCGGAACCGAGGTCGTCATCCGCGCGTCGGGCGCCGACGCCGCGGCCGCGGTCGAGGCGCTTGTCGCCCTCATCCAGAGCGGCTTCGGAGAGCCGCTCGTGGTGAGCGCGCCCCAGCCCGATCACGGAACGGGCCCCCTCGGGGTCAGCCCCGGCCGGGTCATCGGGCCCGTCGCCGTGCTCGTGCACGCGATCGCCGAGCCGAGCGCGACCGACATGATGGCGCCACCCGCCCGCGCGGCCGCGGCGGGCATCCTCGAGGATGCCCTGCGCGCGACCGCCGCCGACTACCGCCGCCGTGCCGACGAGACCGAGGGGCACCGCGCCGAGGTGCTGGCGGCGACCGCGGCGATCGCCGACGACGAGGTGCTGCGGGCGACGGCCGTGCGCGCCGTGCGCGACCGCGGCGTCACGCCCGAACGCGCGGTGTGGGAGGCGATCGGGCGCATGGTCGACGAGTACCGCGCGGCCGGCGGCGACCTGCTCGACCGCGTCACCGACCTGCACGACGTGCGCGACCGCACGATCGCGGCGCTCACGGGCATCGAGCCGCCGGGCCTGCCCGAGCGGCGCGAGCCGTACATCCTCATCGCCGACGACCTCGCGCCGGCCGATACGGTCACGCTCGACCCCGCCATGTGCCTCGCGCTCGTGACCGAGCAGGGCGGGCCGACCTCGCACACCGCGATCATCGCGCGTGAGCTCGGGCTGCCCGCCGTCGTCGGGGTGGCGGGGGCCACGCGCATCCCCGACGGCACGCTCGTGCTCGTCGACGGCGAGTCGGGCGAGGTCATCGTCGCCCCCGATGCCGCCGAGCAGGCGACCGCGACGGGCGTCATCACCCTGCCGCCCTTCGTCGGCCCCGGCCGCACGGCCGACGGGCACCGCGTGGTGCTGAGCGCCAACGTCGGCGCGCCCCGCGAGATCGCCCGCGCCGTCGAGCGCGGTGCCGAGGGCGTGGGCCTGTTCCGCACCGAGTTCTGCTTCCTCGACCGCGCCGACGAGCCGAGCGTCGCCGAGCAGGTCGCCGCCTACCGCGAGGTCTTCGCGGCATTCCCGGGCCACCGCGTCATCGTGCGCACGCTCGACGCCGGCAGCGACAAGCCCCTGCCCTTCCTCACCCCGATCCACGAGCCCAACCCCGTGCTCGGGCTGCGCGGGGTTCGCACCGCCATCCGCGACCCCGCGGTGCTCGACCGGCAGCTGCGGGCGATCGCCGAGGCGGCGCGGGCCGAGGGGGCCGACGTCGCCGTCATGGCGCCGATGATCGCGACGCTCGCCGAGACGCGCGAGTTCGCATCCCGCGCCCGATCGGCGGGCATCACGAGCGTGGGCATCATGCTCGAGACGCCCGCGGCGGCGATCACAGCCGCTGAGCTGTGCGCCGAGGTCGACTTCTTGAGCGTCGGCACGAACGACCTCTCGCAGTACACGATGGCGGCCGACCGCATGTCGGCCGCCCTCGCGGCGCTCGCCGACCCGTGGCAGCCGGCGCTGCTGCGCATGATCCGGCTCGTCGGCGAGGCGGCCGCCGCGACGGGCACGCCCATGGGGCTGTGCGGCGAGTCCGCCGCTGACCCCGACTTCGCGGCCGTGCTCGTCGGGCTCGGCGCGACGAGCCTGTCGATGGTCGCGCGCGCCCTGCCGATGGTGGGGGCGCGGCTCGCGGGCGTGACGCTCGAGCAGTGCCGTGCCGCCGCGGCGGCGGCGTGCGCGGCGCTCGAGCCCGCCGATGCGCGGGCCGCGGCGCGCGCCGCGCTCGGCTGACGCCGCCGCCAGTAGGCTCGCCCCCGAGATGACCCGCCGCCTGACCGCCGTGCTGAGCGCCCTCGAGGCGCTGCTCATCGTCGGCATCGGCATCGCGGTTCCGCTGAGCATCCTCACCGTCATGTGGGCCGCGCAGTTCGGGTTCCAGGTCGACTGGCTCGTCTTCTGGCGCGCGGCCGTGCTCATCTGGCTCGTCGGCCACGGGGTCACCGTCACCTTCCAGCTCGATCCGCAGACGGCCCTCGCGCTCGGCGTGACGGGCGTGGGCGAGCCCTTCGTCGTCTCGCTCGCGCTCAGCGGGTTCCTGCTCTGCACCGCGCTCGCGGGGGTCGCGCTCGGCCGCCGCCTGCGCCACGAGCCGCACCGCGTGCTCGGCGAGCTCGTCGCGCTCGGCACGGTCGTCGTGCTCTCCGGGCTCGCGATGCTGAGCGCCGCGCATCCCGCCGCACTGCCGTCGCGCTGGCAGGCCGTGCTCTTCCCGGCCCTCGTGCTCGGCCTCGGCCTCGCGATCGGCTCGATCGGCGCGAGCAACCCCGCGCGCGTGCGCCTGCGGCGCCTGCTCGCCGAGGGGCCGCAGCCGTGGCTCGCGGCGGGCGGTGCGGCCCTGCGGGCGGGCCTCGGCACCGTCGCGACCGTCGTGGCGGCGGCGGCGCTCGTGACGGCGGCCGCGCTCGTGCTCGGCTACGGCCAGGTCATCGCGCTCTACGAGAGCGTGCAGGCGGGCGTGCTCGGCGGGGCCGCGCTGACGGTGGCGCAGCTCGCGCTGCTGCCGACGCTCGTGCTGTGGGCGGCGGCGTGGCTCGTCGGCCCGGGCTTCGCGGTCGGCGCGGGCTCGAGCGTGAGCCCCATCGCCACGAGCCTCGGGCCGCTGCCCGCCGTGCCCGTGCTCGGCGCGCTGCCCGCCGAGCCCTCGCCGCTCGGCTTCCTGACCCTGCTCGTGCCCGTGCTCGCGGCCTTCATCGCCGGGCTCGCGGTGCGCCCGCGCCTCGTCGCCGCGCTCGACGGCGAGCCGCCGCGGTTCTGGGCGCTCGGCACGGGGGCTCTCGCGGCCGTCGTCGCCGCCCTCGCGATGGGCTTCCTCGCGTTCGTCGCGGCGGGCTCGGCCGGCCCGGGCCGCCTCGCGGTGGTCGGCCCCGACCCCGTGGCCGTCGGGCTGTGGATGCTCGCCGAGACCCTCATCGGAGCATCCCTGGGCCTGCTCGCCGGCGGTGTGCGGGCCGCCCGGCCGCGGGCCCTCGCGCGCACCCGGTAGCCTGGGCGGGTGCTGCGGGTCGTCGTGCTGATCTCGGGCGGCGGGTCGAACCTGCGCGCTCTGCTCGAGGCGACCCGCGATGCCGAGTACCCCGCCCACGTGGTCGCCGTCGGCGCCGATCGCGACGCCGACGGCCTCGCGCACGCCGAGGCGTTCGGCATCCCGAGCTTCACGGTGCCGTACTCGTCGTTCGCCTCACGGGAGGAGTGGGGCGACGAGCTGCTCGCCGCCGTGCAGCAGTGGCAGCCCGACCTCGTGGTGCTGAGCGGCCTCATGCGCCTCCTGCCACCGCGCGTCGTCGAAGCCCTCGCGCCGCGGCTCATCAACACGCACCCCGCCTATCTGCCCGAGTTCCCCGGCGCCCACGGCGTGCGCGATGCGCTCGCCGCGGGGGTCGCGCAGACCGGCGCGAGCGTCATCGTCGTCGACACCGGCGTCGACACGGGCCCCGTGCTCGCGCAAGAGCGCGTGCCCGTGCTGCCCGACGACACCGAGCACAGCCTGCACGAGCGCATCAAGCCCGTCGAGCGGCGCCTGCTCATCGACGTCGTGCGCGGCATCGCCGACGGGTCCATCGCCCTCGGCGCAGCATCCCCCCGCTAGATCGAACCTGGAGAACCCATGGCCGGCCCCGCCCACGACCCTGCCCTCTAC
>NCEJ01000256.1 GCA_002280615.1 Micrococcales bacterium 32-70-13
CGGTGCCGGTGAGCCGCGCGATGGCGCCCGACGCCCTGTTTGCCGGGGGCGTCCCCTGGACGGCCGACCGCATCCGGGATCGCGCCTGGCAGGCGCTCGGCTTGGAGCGCAGGGGCGACGAGATGGCCGATTTCGCCCGAGAACTCGCGGATGCCCGGCCCGCCGACGACGAAGCCCGCTCGCTGCTGCCGCTCGCGCGCCTGACGGTCGCGGCCGCGCTCGCCCGCACCGAATCGCGCGGCGCGCACTGGCGCGACGACTATCCCGACACCGACCCCGCGCAGCGCGTCCGGCGTGTCGTCGTGCGCCCTGATGCCGAATCTCCTGAATTGTGGAGATCGACCGCGGTCGAGCAGCCGCGCGCCGAGGAGGTGCCCGCATGAGCGACGACCTGAGTGGCGCGACGCTCGCCGCCGTCACGGCCATCGTCGACCGCGCCCTCGACGAGGACGCGCCCTGGGGTGACGCCACGAGCGAGGCCGCGATCCCCGCGAGCGCCACGGCCATCGCGCGCATCGTCAGCCGCGTCCACGGAGTGCTCGCCGGCGGCCTGGCGCTCCAACTCGCCTTCACGCGCGTCGATCCGACCCTGGTCGTCGAGCGGTCCCTCGCCGACGGCGACCCGATCGCTCCGGGGGTCGTCGTCGCCACGATCACGGGCTCGGCCCGCAGCATCCTGCGCGGAGAGCGCGTCGCCCTCAACCTCGCGCAGCGGCTGAGCGGCGTCGCGACGCTGACCCGCCGCTACGTCGACGCGGTCGCGGGCGCGGTGAGCGCATCCGGCGCCCCCGTGCGCCTCGTCGACACGCGCAAGACCACGCCCGGCCTGCGCGTGCTCGAGAAGGCCGCGGTTCGGCTCACGGGGGCGATCCGGGCCGTGCGCGCGCGCATCCCGCACACCATGCACCTCGAGGTCGAGGTCGACCGGCTCGACCAGCTCGAGGCCGTCATCGCCGCCGAGCCCGACACGATCATGCTCGACAACTTCGGCCTCGACGACCTGCGCGCGGGCGTCGCCCTCATCGCGGGCCGCGCCACCGTCGAGGCGAGCGGCGGTGTCACCCTCGACACCGTGCGCGCGATCGCCGAGACCGGCGTCGACGTCATCTCGGTCGGCGCGCTCACCCACAGCGCCCCGGCGCTCGACCTCGGGCTCGACATCGCGATCACCCCCGGATCGGGCGGCGCGGCGGGTGGCGCGCGCTAGCGAGCATCCATGACCCTCATCGATCTCGACCAGGCGGCGACGACCGCGACCCGTCGCGAGGTGCTCGAGGCGATGTGGCCGTGGCTCACGGGCGAGCACGGCAACCCCTCGTCGACGCACGCGCTCGGCCGCCGGGCCGCCGACGCCCTCGCGGATGCCCGCGCGCGCATCGCCCGCCTCGCCGGCGTGCGCCCGGCGCAGGTCGTGAGTGGTGGATGCTGATGCCGCCCTCGCCTCCCTCCGCCCGGGCACGGCGCTCGTGAGCGTGCAGGCCGCCAACAACGAGGTCGGAACCCTCCAGCCGCTCGACGCGGTGCTCACGGCCGCGCGCACCGTCGGCGCCCTCGTGCACACCGACGCCGTGCAGTACGCCGGCTGGTACCCGCTCGCGGGGCTCGCCGCGCTCGACGCCGTGACGATCTCGGGCCACAAGCTCGGCGCCCCGAAGGGGGTCGGGGCGCTGCTGCTGCCGACGGGCGCGGCGATCGAGCCGCTCATCCACGGCGGAGGGCAGGAGCGCGACCGCCGCTCGGGCACCGAGAACGTGGCCGGGGCCGTGGGGCTCGCCGTCGCGCTCGAACGCGCGGAGGCCGAGCGCGAGGCGCATCCGCTCGCCGCGCTCGAGGCCCGGCGCGATGCCTTCATCGCCCAGGTGCTCGAGACCGTTCCCGGCGCGCGCCTCACGGGGCATGCGACGCGGCGGCTGCCGTGCCACGCCTCGTTCGTCGTGCCCGGCATCGGCGGCGAGCCGCTGCTCATCGCGCTCGACGACCGCGGCATCCTCGCCTCGAGCGGCTCGGCGTGCGCGGCCGGCCGCGACGAGCCCTCGCCCGTGCTGCTCGCGATGGGCTACGACCCCGACACCGCCCGCACGGCGGTGCGCTTCAGCTGGGGGGTCTCCACAATTCAGGAG
>NCEJ01000094.1 GCA_002280615.1 Micrococcales bacterium 32-70-13
TTGACGTAGGCGCCCTCGGCGTCGGTGTAGATCGGGTCGTAGTCGACGAGCAGCACCGAGGCGATGAGCTGCTCGGCGGCCGCATCGTCGAGCGGGATGGAGAAGTTCGCGGCGCGCGCGCCGTTCGAGTGGCCCGTGATGCCGATCTTGTCGGCGTCGACGTAGGGCAGGTCGGCCATCAGCAGCACGGCGTCGTACATGCCCGTGCCACCGACGGCGAGCTCGTCTGCGGGCAGCGGGTCGCTGTTGCCGTGGCCGTACATGTCGATCGAGAGCACGACGTAACCGCGTCGAGCGAGCTCGACGTAGTTCGCCGACTGCATCTCGCGGTTGTTCCACCAGCCGTGGCTGACGACGATCGCGGGTGCCGGCGAGTCGACCGTGGCCGTCTCAGGTGTGAACAGCAGCGCGTTCATCATGCGGCCGCTCGCGGTCTCCCACTTGAGGTCTTTCACCGTCACGGCGCCGGCGTTGGTCTGCACCAGCGAGGCGCCGATGGCGGAGACGAGGGCGAGCACCAGGGCGATGACGAGCCAGAAGCCGTTGCGCTTCATCAATGCGGATCTCATTGCAGTTCAAACTCCCTTGTTGTGAACCAGTGCGGGCGCCGAGAGCGCCGCGCGGGGGTGGTCGAGCGACATGGCGAAGGGCGTGGGTGGTGCGCCTGCCGGTCGCAGACTATTGGTCACATGAGTGCGGATGCGCGTCGAACTGAGCAATCTGCACACATGTGCACCGGCCGCCCCGGGGCACCCGCGCGGCCGCGGGCATGTCGTACGGTGGGGAGCCGCACCACCGTCCAGACGGCATGCACGAATACTCACGACGCGGGAGAGGTCGATGCCCGAGAGCAATCCGGAGAACGCGAAGGTCGTCGCCGCCCTGACGGCGGCGCAGATGTACTACATGCAAGACCTGACGATGGGGGCGATCGCGAGCGAGCTCTCGACCTCGCGCTCGTCGGTCTCGCGACTGCTGACCTTCGCGCGCGAGTCGGGGCTCGTCGACATCCAGATCCGCTCGCCCTTCGATCGCGGCATCAGGCTCGAGCACACCATCCACACCCGGCACCGCGTTGTCGCGCACGTCGTGCCCATGCCCGAATCGATCAGCGACATCGACCGGCTCGAGCGCGTCGCCATGACGGCTGGCCGGTTGCTCGGCCGCTTCATCGACTCGAACATGGTCGTCGGCGTCGCCTGGGGCTCGACGCTCGGCGCGATCAGCCGGCACCTCGTCAAGAAGCCGACGCACAACTCGACGGTCGTGCAGATGAACGGCGCCGGCAACACCCAGACGACGGGCATCGACTACGCGAGCGAGATCCTGCACCGCTTCGGCGAGGCGTTCTCCGCACAGGTGCAGCAGTTCCCGGTGCCGGCCTTCTTCGACGACCCCCGCACGAAGGAGGGTCTCTGGCGCGAGCGCAGCACGCGGCGCCTCCTCGACATCCAGTCGCGCATGGACGTCGCCGTGTTCGGCCTCGGCTCCCCCTTCGCCGAGGTGCCGAGCCAGGTCTACATCGGCGGCTACCTCGATGCCGAGGACTACCGCAGCCTGAGCGCCGACGGCGTCGTCGGCGACATCGCGACGGTGTTCTACCGGGGTGACGGCACCTTCGCCGACATCGACCTCAACGCGCGGGCCTCGGGCCCGAATCTCGAGCGGCTACGCCGCGTCGCGCGCCGCATCTGCGTCGTCTCGGGCGTGCAGAAGCTGCCGAGCCTTCGGGGGGCGCTCGCCGCGGGCCTCATCACCGATCTCATCCTCGACGAGAGCCTCGCCGCGGCCCTCGCCCGCGACATCCCGCCGGCCGGTCGACTGGCCGGCGCCCCTCAGCGACTGCGCTGACCCAGGGACCCGGGATGCTCTGCACGTTTGTGCAGGGGCCTGGCAAGTTTGTCTCCCCGACCCCAGGATGGAGGCGACACCGCGCGCGCGACGGCCCGCGAATCCCGACAGAACGGTTCCACCGACGATGCCCACCCGCACCTCGCCTCGCCCCTCCCGCACCACCGTCGAGGCCCTCCGCGCCCGGCCCGAGTGCGAGGTGCTCATCATCGGCGCGGGCATCAACGGCATCGCGACGTTCCGCGATCTCGCCCTCAACGGTGTCGACGTCGTGCTCGTCGACCGCGACGACTACGTCGCCGGGGCGTCATCGGGTTCGTCGCACATGATCCACGGCGGCATCCGCTACCTCGAGAACGGCGAGTTCCGGCTCGTCAAGGAGTCGGTGCACGAGCGCAACGCCCTGCTGCGCCTCGCTCCGCACTACGTGCGACCGCTGCCGACGACCATCCCGATCTTCTCGACGTTCTCGAGCCTGCTCTCGGCTCCGCTGAAATTCATCGGCGTGACGACCCGCGGCAAGAAGGAGCGCGGAGCGCTCATCATCAAGGTCGGCCTGACGATCTACGACATCTTCTCGCGCGACGGCGGGCGCGTGCCGCGCCACCAGTTCCGCGGCGCTCGCGCATCCCGTTCGCTGCTGCCCGCGCTGCGCCGCGACGTGAAGTGGACGGCGACGTACTACGACGCCTCGATGCACGACCCCGAGCGGCTCGCGCTCGACGTGCTGATGGACGGCGTCGCCGCGGGCGACCGCGCGCGAGCATCCAACTACGTCGAAGCGGCGGGCATGGACGCTGAGGGCGCGGTGCTGCTGCGCGACGCGATCACGGGCGAGGAGTTCGCGATGCGGCCGCGCGTCGTCGTCAACGCCTCCGGCCCCTGGACCGACCTGACCAACGCCGCTCTCGGCGAGCCCTCCCAGTTCATGGGAGGCACGAAGGGCTCGCACATCGTCGTCGACCACCCCGAGCTGCTCGCCGCCTGCAACGGCCGCGAGATCTTCTTCGAGTTCACCGACGGGCGCATCGTGCTCATCTACCCGCTCAAGGGCCGCGTGCTCATCGGCACGACCGACATCGCGCACGACATGGCCGAGCCGATCCGGTGCACCGAGGAGGAGGTCGACTACTTCTTCGACGTCGTTCGCTACGTCTTCCCCTCGATCCCCGTCGACCGCTCGCACATCGTCTTCCGGTTCTCGGGCGTGCGCCCCCTGCCGCGGCAGGATGCGGCGTCGAACGCGCAGATCAGCCGCGACTACCGGGTCGAGGAGGGCGAGCGCGGCGGCGTTCCCGTGCTGAGCCTCGTCGGCGGCAAGTGGACGACCTTCCGCGCCCTCGGCGAGCAGCTCGGCGGCCGCGTGCTCGCCCTGCTCGGTCGCACCCGCGCGGTGAGCACCGACGGTCGCCTCATCGGCGGGGCCGTCGGCTACCCGACGACCGACGCCGACCGCGCGCGCTGGCTCTCGACCCACGGCGCGACCGTCGGCGTCGAGCGCGCCGCCGAACTGCTCGAGCGGTACGGCACGAGCGCCGAGGCGATCATCCGCCGCATCGAGAGCGCTCCGGATGCGCCCCTCGCCGCGGCACCCGACTACTCGCGCGCCGAGATCGTGCACCTTGCCGAGACCGAGCAGGTCGTGCGCCTCGTCGACCTGCTGCTGCGGCGCACCTCGCTCGCGTTCCGCGGCCTCGTGACCGAGGCGCTGCTCGACGAGCTCGCCGACGTGCTCGGCGAGGCGCTCGGCTGGCCGGCGTCGCGTCGCGCCCAGGAACGCGACGATGCCAGGCTGTACCTCGCCGATCGGCACGGAATCTCCCTCGCACCGGCAGACACGACGGGCGCACCGGCGCGCTCGCGGAAGGGCTGAGCATGACCACGCACATCGTCGCGATCGACCAGGGCACCACGAGCACGCGGGCGGTCGTCGTCGACCACGCCGGCGCGATCGTCTCGGTCGGGCAGCACCCGCACGAGCAGATCTTCCCGAAGGCCGGCTGGGTCGAGCACGACCCCATGGAGATCTGGCACAACACGCAAGAGGTCATCGGCCAGGCCCTCGGCAAGGCCGGGCTCACCCGGCACGATGTCGCCGCGATCGGCATCACCAACCAGCGTGAGACGGCCGTCGTGTGGGATCGCTCCACCGGGAAGCCGGTCTACAACGCGATCGTCTGGCAGGACACCCGCACGCAGGACCTCGTCGATGCCCTCGCGGCCGACGGCGGTGTGCGCCGCTTCGCCGAGACCACGGGCCTGCCCCTCGCCACCTACTTCAGCGCCACCAAGATCGCGTGGATCCTCGACCACGTCGACGGCGCCCGCGCGCGTGCTGAGGCCGGCGAGCTGCTCTTCGGCACGATCGACACCTGGCTGCTCTGGAACCTCACCGGGGGCGTCACCGGCGGCGTGCACGCCACCGATGTCACCAACGCCTCGCGCACCCTGCTCATGGACCTCCGCACGCTCGACTGGGACGACGCTCTGCTCGCCGCCTTCGGCGTGCCGCGCTCGATGCTGCCCGAGATCCGCTCCTCGGCCGAGGTCTTCGGCCACGCGTACCCGGGCTCGCTGCTGCGCGAGGTGCCCGTGGCGGGCATCCTGGGCGATCAGCAGGCGGCGACGTT
>NCEJ01000095.1 GCA_002280615.1 Micrococcales bacterium 32-70-13
CTTCGCCTCCCCCGCCTACCTCACGCTGCTCGCCCTCGGCTGGATCGGCACCGGGGCCATGATCGGGTTCGCCTACCTCGACTGGCGCGAGCTGCAGCGGCGCGGTGTGCCGCAGCCCTTCCACTGGGCCTACATCTTCCTGACCCTGGCCGTGAGCTTCGCCGTCTACACGATCGGCCGCGCGGTCGTCGCCCACCGCCGCACCGGCACGGGCCTCTCGGTCATGTGGGCGACCATCGGGCTCATCGTCGGCGGCACCGTCGTCGTGCTCACCTACATGATCATCGTCGTGCAGCAGGTGTTCGACATGCTGTCGTCCGTGCCCTTCAGCTGAACGGAGCGAGCGTGAGCACAACGGAGTGCGACGCCATCATCGTCGGGGCCGGTCTCGCCGGCCTCGTCGCCGCCGCAGAACTGGTGGATGCCGGCAAACGCATCACGATCGTCGACCAGGAGCCCGAGGCCACGTTCGGCGGGCAGGCGTGGTGGTCGTTCGGCGGGCTGTTCCTGGTCGACAGCCCCGAGCAGCGGCGGATGGGCATCCGCGATTCGATCGAGCTCGCCCGGCAGGACTGGGCGGGAACCGCCGGATTCGACCGGCCCGAAGACGACCACGCGCGCGCCTGGGCCGACGCCTACCTCGAGTGGGCCGCGGGCGAGAAGCGCGCGTGGCTGAAGCAGAAGGGCATCGGGCTGTTTCCGGTGGTCGGCTGGGCCGAGCGCGGCGGCGACACGGCAACGCGGCACGGCAACTCCGTGCCGCGCTTCCACATCGTGTGGGGCACGGGGCCCGCGATTCTCGAGCCCTTCATCGCGACGGTGCGACGCGGGGTGGATGCCGGCCTCGTCACCCTGCTCTTCCGTCACCGGGTCGACGCTCTGACCGTGGCCGACGGGCGGGTGGTCGGCGTCAGTGGCAGCATCCTCGCCCCCGACAGCGCGGAGCGGGGCGCGCCCTCGACGCGTGAGGAGGTCGGCGCGTTCGCGCTCGAGGCGAGCGCGGTCGTCATGGCCACGGGCGGCATCGGCGGCAATCACGACCTCGTGCGGGCCGCGTGGCCCGAACGGCTCGGCACTCCCCCGCAGCACATGGTGAGCGGCGTGCCCGCGCACGTCGATGGTCGCGGGCTCGGCATCGCGGAAGCCGCTGGCGCGCGGCTGATCAACGGCGACCGCATGTGGCACTACGTCGAGGGCATCCAGAACCACTCCCCCGTGTGGGCGCAGCACGGCATCCGCATCCTGCCCGGCCCCTCGAGCCTGTGGCTCGACGCGACCGGCCGCCGCCTGCCCACCCCGCTCTTCCCCGGCTTCGACACGCTCGGCACGCTCGCCCACCTGCGCATGACCGGCTACGACCACAGCTGGTTCGTCACGACCCAATCGATCATCGAGAAGGAGTTCGCGCTCAGCGGCAGCGAGCAGAACCCCGACCTCACGGGCCGCAGCCCAGCGGCTGTCGAAAGGACCAACGGAACCCGTGCGGCGCTTCACGCGCGACGGCGCCGACTTCATCGTCGCGACCACGGTTGACGAACTCGTGACCCGCATGGCGGCCCTCGAACCGGATGCCCCGCTCGACGTCGCCCGCGTGCGCGACGAGATCGCCGCGCGCGACCGCATGCTCGACAACGAGTTCGGCAAAGACGCCCAGCTCACGGCCATCCGCGGCGCACGGAAGTACCGGGGCGACAGGCTCATCCGCGTCGCGCCGCCGCACCGGTTGACCGACTCGACGCACGGCCCGCTCATCGCCGTGCGGCTGCACGTGCTGACGCGCAAGAGCCTCGGCGGCATCCAGACCGACCTCGAGTGCCGCGCGCTCGACGCGACGGGCACGCCGATCGACGGGCTCTACGCGGTCGGCGAGGCCGCCGGATTCGGCGGCGGCGGGGTGCACGGCTACCGCTCGCTCGAAGGAACCTTCCTCGGCAGCTGCCTGCACACGGGCCTGCGGGCCGGGCGGGCGATCGCCGCGGCTAACCGGCGATCGACCAGGCGCTCTGCTTGACGAGCACGTGCCCGCGGGCGGTGCTCAGGCGGATCCAGGGGCCTGTCGCGAACTGCTGCACGAGGTCATCCCCGAGGAAGCCGAGGCTCTCGAGCGCGAAGGCCGTGCCGGCCGGCAGGTGCTCGGCCTCGGGCAGGGGCCGCCCCCACACCTCGCTGCGCACGCGGTGCACGATTTGCTCGCCGGTGCCCTCAGGAATCGCCGTGGCGACCTCCTCGATGCCCGCGCGGGCCGCGCCGGCGAAGCCCGTGGGCGCGAGCGGGGACATCCGCTGCCAGCCGCCGCGCGGAGGCGAGATGCCCGCCCACACGATCGTGCTCACCGCTGCCGGCAGGCCGATCGTGACGGGGGTCGTCGGGTCGGCGCCCTCGGGGATCGCCGCGAGCGCGGCATCCACCCTCGCCTGCAGCGACCGGATGGGCACCACGACGTCGAACGAACCCTCGGCCAGCGCGAGCGTGCGCAGGCCGAGCACGGTGGGCCCGCGGTCGAGCAGGCCCTTCGGCGTGATGACGGCGACATACACGGCGAGCACGCCGCTGTCGGCGATCAGCCGCACGGCGCCGGCCTCGTCGAGGCGCACGGCACGGCCCAGCAGCACCGAGAGATCGTGCGCGGCGGGGAGGGAGGAGAGGGTGAACGAGGCGTTCATCGCTCTCTAGACTACGCGGGTGACCGATACCCCTCGTGACCCCGTGTTCGACATGCTCGCCGCTCTCACCCTGACCGACACCGAGGCGCGCACGCGGGAGGACATCTTCACGGCCCCGAGCCTCTGGACCCCGCAGCGCCGCGTCTTCGGCGGGCAGGTCGCCGCGCAGGCCGTGCTCGCGGCGATGCGCACGGTCGAGGCCGACCGCTTCATCCACTCGATGCACGGATACTTCCTGCGCCCCGGCGACGACGAGCAGGCGATCACGTTCTCGGTCGACCGCATCCACGACGGCCGCTCGTTCTCGACGCGGCGCACGCAGGCGTACCAGAACGGCGAGCCGATCCTCTCGATGATCGCGAGCTTCCAAGACGTCGACCCCGGCCTCGAGCACCAGGCGACCATGCCCGCCGGCATCCCCGACCCCGACGACCTGCCGAGCGCGCGCGAGATCCTCGGCCCCATCGACCACCCCGTCGCGCAGTACTGGGCGCACAGCCGGCCCTTCGACCTTCGGCATGTCGAAGACCCCATCTACTTCGCGCCCGGGCCGGAGGCGGTCGCGCACCAGGCGGTCTGGTTCCGCACGACGGCGCCGCTGCCCGACGACGAGAACCTGCACCGCGCAGCGCTCGCCTACGCGAGCGACTACACGATCCTCGAGCCCATCCTGCGCCGCCACGGGGCGACCTGGGCGACGCCCGGCCTCAAGATGGCGAGCCTCGACCACGCGATGTGGTGGCACCGCTTCGCACGCGTCGACGACTGGCTGCTCTACGTGCAGGAATCCCCGACCGCGCAGGGCGGCCGGGGACTCTCGCAGGGGCGCATCTTCACGCGCGACGGCCTGCTCGTCGCGAGCGTCGCGCAAGAGGGAATGGTGCGCATCCCCGAGGTCTGAACTCCCCGCTAGCATCGGCGCGTGCGCCTCGCCCCCGACCTGCCCGCTGAGCGGCTGGACCGCTCGCGCTTCGAGCTCGTCGTCGACGAGCGCTTCACCGGCCACGACCTCGACCCCGCACGCTGGGTGCCGCACTACCTGCCGCAGTGGAGCACCCCCGACCGCTCTGCCGCGCGGTACGGGCTCGGCCCCGAAGGGCTCACGTTGCGCATCGACCACGACCAGCCCGCGTGGAGCCCCGAGTACGACGGAGAGCTGCGCGTCTCGAACCTGCAGACCGGCGTGCGATCAGGGCCGGTCGGCAGCGGCTCGGGCCAGCATCCCTTCCGCGAGGGGCTCGTCGTGCGCACCGCGCAGCCCGAGCGTCGCCTGTGGTTGACCCACTACGGGCTCATCGAGGTGCACCTTCGGCCCAGCACACATCCCCGCGCGCTGACCGCGCTGTGGCTCATCGGGTTCGAGCACGAGCCCGAGCAGTCGGGCGAGCTGTGCATCGTCGAGCTGTTCGGGCGCGACATCGACCCCGATGGCGGGGCCCGCGTCGGCCTCGGCATCCACCCCTTCGGCGACCCCTCGCTGCGCGACGATTTCGTGCAGGTGCCGGCGGCCGGCGATGTGCGCGCGGGGCGCACCTACTCGGTCGAGTGGATGCCCGGCGCGGCCCGCTTCTTCATCGACGACGCGCTCGCGGCCGAGGCCGACCAGTCGCCCGCCTACCCCCTGCAGCTCATGCTCAACCTGTACGAGCTGCCCGATGGCACGCCGCGCGACCCCGCCGACTACCCGCTCGAGGCCCACGTGCCGTGGGTGCGCGAGTGGAGGGCTCGCTGACTACTGCTGCCGGAAGACCAGAGGGTCGTCGACGTACGGCAGCCACGCCTCGCGCTCGTCGTCGTCGATGCGCCGGGGTGCCCCCGACGCGCGGTCGGCGAGCACGATCGTCGTCGCAGCGCGCACGTAGAGCGTGCGCGGCTCGTGCCCTGCAGGGCTGTACACCTCGTAGCAGACCTGCAGGCTCGCGCCGCCGAGCTTGCCGATCCACAGCTCGACGTCGAGCGGCTCGCGATGGAAGGGGATCTGCGCGCGGTACTCGATCTGCTGCCCGGCGATGAGCGTGATCGAATCGGCGCCCGGCCCCGTGGTCAGCACCGCGGTCGGTGCCCCGTTCGCGCCGCCGCCCCAGAACGCCGCGATGCGCGCCTCTTCGAGCAGCGTGAACATGCGCGCGTTGTTGACGTGCGCGTAGGCGTCGAGGTCGCTCCAGCGCAGGGGTATCGCGACGTGCAACCGGGTCATCGTGGGCTCGTTGCCGCGGCTCAGTCGCGCCTGAGCTTGCGGTAGGCCGAGCGGTGGGGCTTCGCCGCCTCGGGGCCGAGGCGCTCGATCTTGTTCGCCTCGTAGGCCTCGAAGTTGCCCTCGAACCAGTGCCAGTAGCTCGGGTTCGCCTCGGTGCCCTCGTAGGCGAGGATGTGCGTGGCGATGCGGTCGAGGAACCACCGGTCGTGCGTGATGACCACGGCGCAGCCGGGGTACTCGAGCAGCGCGTTCTCGAGGCTGCCGAGCGTCTCGACGTCGAGGTCGTTGGTCGGCTCGTCGAGCAGGAGCAGGTTGCCGCCCTGCTTCAGCGTGAGCGCGAGGTTGAGCCGGTTGCGTTCACCGCCCGAGAGCACTCCCGCCTTCTTCTGCTGGTCGGGGCCCTTGAAGCCGAACTGCGAGACGTATGCCCGCGACGGAATCTCGGTCTTGCCGACCTGGATGTAGTCGAGGCCGTCGCTCACGACCTCCCACAGCGTCTTGTTCGGGTCGATGCCGCCGCGGCTCTGGTCGACGTACGAGATGTCGACCGTCTCGCCGATCTTGAGCATTCCGCCGTCGAGCTCTTCGAGCCCCACGATGGTCTTGAAGAGCGTCGTCTTGCCGACGCCGTTGGGGCCGATGATGCCGACGATGCCGTTGCGGGGAAGCGTGAACGACAGGCCGTCGATGAGCACGCGGTCGCCGAAGCCCTTCGTGAGCTTCGTCGCCTCGATCACCTGCGAGCCCAGGCGCGGGCCGACGGGGATGACGATCTCCTCGAAGTCGAGCTTGCGCGTCTTCTCGGCCTCCGACGCCATCTCCTCGTAGCGCGCGAGGCGGGCCTTCGACTTGGCCTGGCGGCCCTTGGCGTTCGAGCGCACCCACTCGAGCTCGCTCTCGAGGCGCTTGGCGAGCTTAGCGCCACGCGGCGCTTCTCTCCACCGGAGAGATGGGTCACCATCTCGTCTCCGGGCGGGCACCGCAGGGCATCCATCGCCTGCTCCAGCTGCGAGTCGAGGTCCCAGCCGTTCTGCGCGTCGAGCTCCTCCTGCAGCGTGCCCATCTCGGCCAGCAGGGCGTCGAAGTCGGCGTCGGGGTCGGCCATCGCGAGCGAGATCTCGTTGAAGCGGTGCAGCTTGTCAGCGAGCTCGCGCACGCCGTCTTGCACGTTCTCGAGCACGGTTTTCGTCTCGTCGAGCTCGGGCTCCTGCATGAGGATGCCCACGGTGTAGCCGGGGCTCAGCCGCGCCTCGCCGTTCGACGGCGTGTCGAGGCCCGCCATGATCTTGATGATCGTCGACTTTCCGGCACCGTTGGGGCCGACCATTCCGATCTTCGCGCCGGGGAAGAACGACATCGTGACGTCATCGAGGATGAGCTTGTCGCCGACCGCCTTGCGGGCGCGGACCATGGTGTAGATGAATTCGGCCATGCCCTCAGTCTAGAGAGACCGTGCGCCCCACCAGGCACCGCCCCGAGCCGAGCACGCTGGCCAGCTCCGACCCGAACGAGCCCTGCGCGACCTGCCCGAGCAGGCACTGACCCTCGATCTGCACCGAGAAGAGGATCGAATCGGCCGGGTCGCCCACGCGGGTCGTGTCGGCCGTGACCTCCAGCGCTTCGCGCGGGAATCCGGCCGCCGTCAGCGTGTCGGCGATGAGGATGCTCGTCGGCTGCGGGTTCGTCGCCAGCAGCTGCTCGATCACGAACTCGAAGTAGGGCCGGTTCTGACCCGCGGTGCCGCCGGGCACGAGCGCGGGGTCGGGCGTGGGGGTGGGGGTCGGGGTCGGTGTCGGTGTCGGGGTGGGCGTCGAGGTCTCCGTCGGGGTCGGAAGAGGCTCGACCGGGCCGGCGACGCATCCGCTCATAGCGACGACGACGGCGAGCACGGCACCGGCGAGCGACGCGCGGCGTCGCATGCCCCGCGCGCGGTGTGCCCCCGCTGCTCCGGATGCTCCGATCGCCCTGATCACGCCGACTCCCTGCTCCCGACCGCCCGCTGCAGCCACCGCCCGATCCTACAAGGCACGCGGGCCCTGGACGGGTCCGTTCGCAATGCGAACACCCGCGAACGCCCGCTGTTGCGCGCCCCCGCACCCGGGAGCATGATCTAACTACGGAACACACCAGGTGGTGATCGGGGGATCACCGGGGGCCTGGACAACCGGTGGTTCGGAATCGTTCGGGTCGATTCCGAGCTCCTGAGATGAGCGGTCGTTCCTGGTCTCTTCGGGTGAGACCAGGAACGACCGCCTTCTCGTTAAGCCACAATGAGGCACCATCCCGGGCTGCACGATCCGCTCGGCACAAGCGGAGGCGGATACCCGACGATGACGGTTCGAGAGGCGCTCGGCGGCCCGTGGGCTGCCCACTGGCTGCTGCTCGTCGCCTTCCTGCCGCCGAGCACGCTGCTCGTGCTCTTGCGCGAGGCCGTCACTCCCTTCCCCGAGTGGTGGTGGCCGCTCGTCTCTGCGCTCGCCCAGCACGTCGTGACCGGACTCGTCATCATGATCGGCGGCGCGATCGCCCGGCGCGTGCACACGATCATCCCCGTTCCGACCGTGCTCGCCATCTGGGCCCTCGGTGCTGGACTGCGCGGCATCGTCGCCGGGGCGATCGCCGAGCAGGTCGCCGGGGTCGACCCCGAGTTCCTCTCGCGCACCGCGGTCTGGACGATCGTCAGCATCGTGTGGGTGCCCCCGCTCGTCTACGCCATCGCGCAGTTCGAGCGCCGGCGCCTCGTCGTCGGTGCACTGGATATCGCCGAGTTCGAGCTCGCCCGCGAACGGCCGAAGGCCGACACGAGCGGTGCCGAGGTGCAGCAGCAGCTGCG
>NCEJ01000096.1 GCA_002280615.1 Micrococcales bacterium 32-70-13
CGATGTTGACGAGCGCCTGGCCGACGATCCACGTCATGATCGCGCCCGTCGCTATACGGTTGAAGGGGTCATCATGGCGGCGGACCAGGCGCACGAGCGCCACCGCCAGTACCGCAAAGAGCACGAGCACGATGAGAGCGCCGATGAGCCCCAGCTCTTCGCCAATGATCGCGAAGATGAAGTCATTCTCTGCGTGCGGCAGCCACCGCCACTTGGTCGCCGAGTTGCCGAGACCCACCCCGAACACCCCGCCCGAGCCGAGCGCCCACAGCGCGTGCACCGACTGCCAGCACGTGAACTCGTAGTCTTCGGGCGAGCAGCCGTTGAGCCAGACGTCGATGCGGTTCGAGCGCGAGCTCGACGTGAGGGCGAACATCATTCCGCCAAGGGCGACGAGGGCGACCATGCCCGCGAGGTAGCGCAGCGGCGCCCCCGCGAAGAAGAGCGCGGCGAGCACGATCGCGATCATGATGGATGCCGTACCGAGGTCTTGCCCCGCGAGCACCATGACGATCGCGAGGCCCGAGACCGGCACGGCGGGGATGACGACGCTGCGCCAGTCGGTGAAGGCGTTCGCCCGATCGGCGAGCACCGTCGCGAGCCACACGACGAGGGCGAGCTTGAGGAACTCGGATGGCTGCGCCGTGAAGCCGCCGAGCGAGATCCAGTTCTGGTTGCCGCCGTAGTCGTAGCCGAGGCCCGTGAACACGAGCAGCTGCAGGCCGAGGCCCAGCATGACCGCGTGCCGCGCCCAGCGCCGCCAGAACATCGCCGGCAGACGGGCGATCATGAGCATGAGGGGGATGCCGATGAGGGCGAACAGGCCCTGCCGCAGGAAGACCGCGAAGAAGTCGCCATCGTTGTTCTGGGCCGAGGTGACGGCCGACGACGACAGCACCATGACGAGGCCGAAGAGCACGAGGAAGACCACGGTGCCCACGACGATCATGGCGTCGGGGTGCTCGACCCCGAACAGCCGCCGCACGGCGACGACCGCGGCGGGGGGCGTGCGGGCGGGCTGCGCCGGCTCAGGCGCCGGGCGACCGCGGGGAGGTCGGACCGTCGTCATGGGCCTCCCCCTCCAGGTGCTGCCGCACGGCGGCGGCGAAGCGGTTGCCGCGGTCGGCGTAGTCGACGAACTGGTCCATGGATGCCGCGGCCGGGGCGAGGAGCACGGTGTCGCCACCCTGCACCACATCGGCGGCCAGCCGCACCGCGGCAGGCATCACGTGCTCAGTCTCGTGCGCCTCGACCTCGAACAGCGGCAGCGCGGGCGCGTGTCGTGCGAACGCCGCGCGCACGGCATCCCGATCGACGCCGATGATGATGGCCGCGCGCAAGCGATCGCGATGCGCCTCGACGAGCGGAGCGAGGTCGACGCCCTTGAGCAGGCCGCCGACGATCCAGACAACCGAGCGGTAGGCGCTGAGCGCCGAGGCGGCCGCGTGCGGGTTCGTCGCCTTCGAGTCGTCGACCCAGGCGATGTCGGCCGCGAGGGCGACGAGCTCGGTGCGGTGGGCGTCGACACGGAACCGCCGCAGCGCGTCGCGCACGGCGATCGGGGCGACGCCGACCGCGCGGGCGAGGGCCGCCGCCGCGAGCGTGTTGGCGAGACCGTGGGGGGTCGCGAGCCCCGCCGTCATGACATCGGCGAGCTCGGCAAGCTCGAGCGCGCTCGTGCGACGCTCGTCAAGGAAGGCGCGGTCGACGATGAGATCGTCGACGACGCCCACGTCGCTCGGGCCGGGCACGGTCGCGCCGAAGCCGATCGCGCGGCAGCCCTCCTGCACCTCGGCCTCCTCGACCATGCGCATCGTGGCCGCATCCGCGAGGTTGTAGACGCACGCCACGCGCGTGTGCGCGTAGACCTTCGCCTTCGCGGCGGCGTAGGCCTCCGCGCTGCCGTGCCAGTCGTAGTGGTCCTCCGCGATGTTGAGGCACACGCTCGCGAGGGGGCGCACGGCGCCCGGGCCGTCGGAGGGCATCCAGTGCAGCTGGAAGCTCGAGAGCTCGACGACGAGCACGTCGAAGCCCGCGGGGTCGCGCACGGCGTCGAGCACCGGCACGCCGATGTTGCCGCACGGCGCGACACGGCGGCCGTCCTCCTGCAGCATCGTCGCGGTCAGCTGGGTCGTCGTGGTCTTGCCGTTGGTGCCCGTGATGAGCACCCACTCGGCGGGCGGCGCGACCTTGTCGCGCACGCGCCAGGCGAGCTCGATGTCGCCCCACACGGGCGTACCGCGATCGTGCGCCCAGGCGACGTGCGGATGATCGAGCCGGAAGCCCGGCGAGACGACGACGAGGTCGGGGTCGAGTGCGTCGAACGCCGCGGGCAGCTCGTCGGCCGTCGCGAGCTCGACGAGCTCGACCCCGATGACGGGCAGGATGCGCGCCCGGTCGTCATCGGCGCGGTGGGCCGCGACGACCACGCGGCAGCCCAGCTCGGCGAGCGTGTCGGCGACCGCGAAGCCCGTCACGCCGAGGCCGAGCACGAGCACGCGCAGGCCCGACCAGTCGTCGTGCCAGCTCTGCAGGTCGTCCGGTCTCGCCACGGCTACTGACTGACCCATTCGAGGTAGAACAGGCCGACGCCGACGGCGACGAAGAGGCCGCCGATGAGCCAGAACCGCACGACGACCGTGACCTCGGCCCAGCCCTTGAGCTCGAAGTGGTGGTGCAACGGGCTCATGAGGAAGATGCGCTTGCCCTTGGTGATCTTGAAGTAGGCGCGCTGCACGATGACCGAGCCCGTCACGATGAGGAACAGGCCGCCGATGAGCACGAGCAGCAGCTCGGTGCGGGTGAGGATCGCAAGGGCAGCGAGCGCGCCACCGATCGCGAGCGAGCCGGTGTCGCCCATGAAGATCTGGGCGGGCGAGGTGTTCCACCACAGGAAGCCGATGAGGCTCGCCGCGATCGAGGCCGCGACGATCGCGAGGTCGAGCGAGTCGCGCACCTCGTAGCAGCGGTAGACGTTGTCGGGGTCGATGAGGGGGTTGAAGCAGCTCTGGTTGAACTGCCAGAACGCGATGAAGATGTAGGCCGCGATCGAGAGGATCGAGGCCCCCGTCGCGAGGCCGTCGAGGCCGTCGGCGACGTTGACGGCGTTCGAGGTGCTCACGACGATGACGTTGACCCAGAGGGCGAACAGGATGACCGCGCCGATCGATCCCGCGACGGCGAAGTCGAGCCACTCGATGTCGCGCACGGCCGAGATCGCGGTCGAGGCCGGCGTCTGGCCGTCGGAGTCGGGGAACGAGAGGGCCAGCACGGCGAAGACCGTGGCGACGATCGCCTGCCCCGCCACCTTCGCCCAGCCGCCGAGGCCGAGGCTGCGCTGCTTGCGGGTCTTCGTGAAGTCGTCGATGAAGCCGATGACGCCGAGGCCGACCATGAGGCCGAGCACGAGCAGCGCGCTCATCGTGATGGGGTCGCCCGCGACGAGGTGGCCGAAGAAGTAGCCGAGCACGGCGCCGAGGATGAAGACGATGCCGCCCATCGTCGGCGTGCCGCGCTTGGTGTGGTGCGACTGCGGGCCGTCGTCGCGGATGAACTGGCCCCACTCGAGCCGGTTGAACAGCCGGATGAAGAGCGGCGTGAGGAAGAGCGTGAAGGCGAGCGAGAACGCCCCGGCGAACATGAGCGCGATCATCGGTCGGCCTCCACGAGTCGCGCGACGAGTCGGTCGAGGGGGGTGAGGGATGCCGCGCTCACCAGCACCACATCGCCCTCGTCGACCTGCGCACGGACGACATCGTATGCCTGCTCGAGGGTGTCGACCAGGATCGACTCTCCGTCCCACGAGCCCTCGAGCCCCGCGGCGTTGTGGATGTGCCGAGCGCCCTGGCCGACGACCACGAGCTGCGACACGTCGAGCCGAACGATGATGCGGCCAAGCGCGTCGTGGTCGTCGAACCAGTCGGCCGGTTCGGTCGCGAGCTCGCCGAGCACGGCGATCGAGCGGCCGCGACCCCGCGTGATGTCGGCGAGCACGCGCAGCGAGGCCCGCACGTCGAGCGCGGTGGCCGCCGCGGTGTCGTCGAGCAGCACGGCGCCGTTCGCGAGCGGTCGGCGGGCCGTGCGGCCCGGGATCTCGGGGAGGGCGCTCGCCGCGGCTGCGGCCTGCGCGAGCAGCTCGCCCGCATCGAGGCGCAGCTGCACGAGCGCGACCGCCGCGTCGACCGCGGCCTCCCCGACCGCCGTGAGCGCGAGCTCGACGCGGTCGTCGCCGGCCCGCAGCCAGACGCGCGAGCCCTCGAGTCGGTGCTCGATGTCGTCGACAGCGAGAGCCGTCATGCCATCACCAGCCCGCTTCGCGCAGTGCCGCGCGGGCCTCATCGCGCGCCGAGTACTCGGTGCGCACGCCGCGGATGTCGCGGTAGTCCTGGTGCCCGGGCCCCGCCCAGAGGATCGAGTCGCCCTCG
>NCEJ01000097.1:0-738 GCA_002280615.1 Micrococcales bacterium 32-70-13
GCGATGCGGTCGTCGCCCGCGATCTCGGCGAGGGCCCAGCGGTAGAAGTCGACGCCGCGGATGTATTGGTAGCTCATGCCGGGCACGCGGTGGCTGGCCGAGCGGCCGGCGAGGTCGGCGTAGGTCCAGCCGCCCCACTCGTGGGCGACGATGTCGCGCAGCGGGTGGTGGTCGTGCTGCCAGAAGCTCCAGCTGCGGTCGTCGGCGAACGCGGTGCGCGGGTCGACAAGGACGACCCGCAGGTCGCCGTCGCCGCTCGCGAGGCGGGCCGCGAGCGAGAGCCCCGCGCATCCGGCGCCCAGGATGACGAGATCGACCACGTCGGTCTCGGGGGGCAGCGCGGGCATCAGCGACTCCACGGCAGGAGGGGGTGAACGCGCGGCAGAAGACGCGCTAGCGCCGACGCTAAGCGCGCAGTCTGGAGGTCTGCCCCACACTGCATGGGGGAACGCTGGTGAACGGCTCACGGTCGGCGTGTCGGGCGAGGCGGTACCGTCGTCCTATGACGACCGCTGAAGCAGACACGTCGGCGGCCGCTGACTCCGCCCCCACGACCACGTTCTCCGACCTCGGGCTCAGCGACGCCGTTCTCAAGGCGCTGCGCGACGTCGGCTACGAGACCCCCTCGGCCATCCAGGCCGCGACCATCCCGACTCTGCTCGCCGGCCGCGACGTCGTCGGGCTCGCCCAGACGGGCACGGGCAAGACGGCCGCGTTCGCCCTGCCGATCCTCTCCCG
>NCEJ01000097.1:810-7357 GCA_002280615.1 Micrococcales bacterium 32-70-13
ACGCTCGACCTGAGCGAGCTCAAGTACCTCGTGCTCGACGAGGCCGACGAGATGCTCAAGATGGGCTTCGCGGAAGACGTCGAGACGATCCTCGCCGAGACGCCGAAGGAGAAGCAGGTCGCGCTGTTCTCGGCGACCATGCCCGCGACCATCCGCCGGCTCTCGCAGCAGTACTTGACCGATCCCGACGAGATCACCGTGAAGTCGACGACGACGACCTCGGCCAACACGACGCAGCGCTACCTCATCGTGGGCTACCCGCAGAAGGTCGACGCCCTCACGCGCATCCTCGAAGTCGAGAACTTCGAGGGCATGATCGTCTTCGTCCGCACCAAGAACGAGACCGAGACCCTCGCCGAGAAGCTGCGGGCCCGCGGCTACTCGGCCGCGGCGATCAGCGGCGACGTCGCGCAGGTGCAGCGCGAGCGCACCGTCAACCAGTTGAAGTCGGGCAAGCTCGACATCCTCGTCGCCACAGATGTCGCGGCGCGCGGCCTCGACGTCGACCGCATCAGCCACGTCGTCAACTTCGACATCCCCGTCGACACCGAGTCGTACGTGCACCGCATCGGCCGCACCGGTCGCGCCGGCCGCTCGGGCTCGGCCATCAGCTTCGTCACGCCGCGCGAGCGCCGCCTGCTGACCGCGATCGAGAAGGCCACGCGCCAGCCGCTCACCGAGATGCGCCTGCCGAGCGTCGACGACGTCAACGTCACGCGCCTCGCCCGTTTCGACGACGCCATCACGGCGGCGCTCGGGCAGAGCGAGCGCATCGCCGAGTTCCGCGACATCGTGAGCCACTACGTCGAGCACCACGACGTGGCCGAGCTCGATGTGGCTGCGGCGCTCGCGCTCGTCGCGCAGGGCGACACCCCGCTGCTGCTCTCGGCCGAGGAGGAGCGCGCCCAGCGCTTCGCGGCCGACTCGCGCGCCGACCGCGGTGATCGCCCCGCTCGGGATGACCGCTCCCCGCGCGGCGCACGCGACGACCGCGACGGCGCGCGCCCCGAGCGCCGCGCCCGCCCCGCCGCGGGAACCCTCGCGCCGTACCGCATCGAGGTTGGCCGACGCCACAAGGTCGAGCCGCGCCAGATCGTGGGCGCGCTCGCGAACGAGGGCGGCTTGAGCCGGGAGGACTTCGGCGCCATCACGATCCAGCCCGACTTCTCGATCGTCGAGCTGCCGGCCGATCTCTCGCCCGCCGTGCTGCAGAAGCTGCAGGGCACGCGCATCAGCGGCAAGCTCATCGAGATCGCGCCCGACCGCGGCCGCCCGCAGCGCCGCCACTGATCGGTCCTAGATTACCCCAGGGGGGTATGCTACCCTCACGGATATGGACACTTCTCACACCAACCACCTCAACCTCATCACCGGAAAGACCGTCGACGACAATGCCGCAGATTCAGGCGGATGCTGTGGCGGCGGCTCTTGCATGTGCGGCACGGACGGGGCGCTGGCCGCGATGTCGACTGACGCCGTCGCTGAATCATCGAGCACGGCTGTCGGCACCGAGTTTCTCGTCACCGGCATGACCTGCGGACACTGCGTCTCGAGCGTGACCGAGGAGGTTGGCGCTGTCGCCGGCGTCGAGTCGGTTGAGGTCGAGTTGAAGAAGGGCGGTGCCTCCCGAGTCACCGTCACCTCCTCTGGTCCTCTCGACGCGGATGCCGTGCGTGCGGCCGTCGAAGAGGCCGGATACCAGCTGGCTTAGGCCCATGACCACGGAGCTAGTAGCCCCCAGCACGCCATCGCCGGGGGTCGCGCACGACATGCAACTCGAACTCACGGGCATGACGTGCGCCTCGTGCGCTAATCGCATCGAGCGCGGCCTCAACAAGCTGCCGGGTGTCGAAGCGACGGTCAACTACGCGACCGAGAAGGCGTCAGTGCGCGCGGCCGACGGCGGGCAGCTCGACGCCGACGCGCTCATTGCGGCCGTGCAGAAGGCCGGGTACGGGGCGGCCGTGGTCGTACCGCGCGAGGTGAGCGCAGCATCCACCGCCCCGCTAGCGACACCGGTCGACGAGCTGGCACCCCTTCGGCAACGGTTGATCATCTCCGCCGTGTTGACAGTGCCGGTGCTGCTGATGTCGATGATTCCCGCGCTGCAGTTCATGAACTGGCAGTGGCTCGCGCTGACCCTCGCCTCGCCGGTGGCGGTGTGGGGCGCGTGGCCGTTCCACAAGGTTGCGCTGCACAATGCGCGCCGCTTCATCGCGAGCATGGACACGCTCATCTCGGTCGGTGTCACCGCCGCCTACCTGTGGAGCCTCTACGCGCTCTTCTTCGGCGACGCCGGCATGCCCGGCATGACCATGACACTGCAGTTCTTCGGGCGACCCGAGGGGGGCGCGCACGAGATCTACCTCGAGGTCGCTGCCGCGGTCACCGTCTTCATTTTGCTCGGGCGCTACCTCGAGGCGCGCGCCAAGCGCTCCTCCCGCGAAGCACTCGACGCCCTGCTTGACCTCGCCGCGCGTGACGCGGCGGTGCTGCGCGACGGCGTCGAGGTGCGCGTGCCCGTCGGCCAGCTGCAGGTCAACGACCGATTCGTCGTGCGCCCTGGCGAGACCATCGCGACCGACGGCGTCGTCATCGAGGGCACCTCGAGCGTCGACAACTCGCTGCTGACGGGCGAGTCGCTGCCCGTCGACGTCGAGCTCGACAGCCGCGTCGTCGGCGGCACCATCAACGTCGGTGGCCGAATCGTCGTCGAAGCCTCGCGCATCGGCGCCGACACCGAGCTCGCCCGTATGGGCCGACTGGTGGAGGAGGCACAGACCGGCAAAGCCGAGGTGCAGCGTCTCGCCGACCGGGTCTCGGGCGTCTTCGTGCCCATCGTCTTCGTGCTCGCCCTCGTGACGCTGCTGGGCTGGATGCTCATCGGCGGCTCGGTCGAGATCGCCTTCACGGCCGCCGTCGCGACGCTCATCATCGCGTGCCCCTGCGCGCTCGGGCTCGCGACCCCCACGGCCCTGCTCGTCGGCACGGGGCGCGGCTCGCAGCTGGGCATCCTCATCCGCGGCCCGCAGGTGCTCGAGCGCACGCGCCGCATCGACACGATCGTGCTCGACAAGACCGGCACGGTCACGACGGGGCAGATGACCGTCACCGCGGTCGTGCCCGTCGCGGGCGTCGACGGCGACCGGATGCTCGCACTCGCCGCCGCCGCGGAAGACGGCTCGGAGCATCCGCTCGCCCGCGCGGTCGTCGACCACGCCCGCGCGGCCGGCATCGCGCTGCCCGTGGCCGAGGGCTTCGCCTCGCACGCGGGCGCGGGCGTCACGGCCGTCGTCGAGGGGCACGCCCTCGCGATCGGCCGCGCGTCGTGGCTGCACGAGGCCTGGGCGATCGAGGTCGACGCCGCCCTCATCGCGACGCACGAAGACGCGGGCGCGACGCCCATCGTCGTCGCGATCGACGGCGCCGTGGCCGGGGTCATCGTGCTCGCCGACACGCTCAAGCCGAGCTCGGCGCTCGCGATCGAGCGCTTCCGCGCGCTCGGGCTCGACCCGGTTCTGCTGACCGGCGACAACGTCGGCGCTGCGCGCTCCGTCGGGTCGGCGCTCGGCATCGACGACGTACGCGCCGGCGTGACGCCCGCGGGCAAGCTCGACGTCATCCGCCAGCTGCAGGCAGACGGTCACGTCGTCGCGATGGTCGGCGACGGCGTCAACGACGCGGCGGCGCTCGCCGCGGCCGACCTCGGCATCGCGATGGGCGGCGGCACAGACGCGGCCATGGCGGCCTCCGACCTCACGGTCGTGAGCGGCGACCTGCTCGTCGTCGTCGACGCCATCCGGCTCGCGCGGCGCACCCTGCGCACGATCATCGGCAACCTGTTCTGGGCCTTCGGTTACAACGTCGCGGCGATCCCAGTCGCCATGCTCGGGCTGCTCAACCCGCTGCTCGCCGGGCTCGCCATGGCGTTCTCGAGCGTGTTCGTCGTGACGAACTCGCTTCGGCTGCGCGGGTTCAAGCCCGCTGCGCGCTAGCACCGCCCTTTTGCGCCAGATCTGGGGCAAAAGGGCGCTAACGCGTGAGTCCATATGCCGTTCTGGCCCAGATCTGGGGCAAAACGGCCGGGTTCAGGCGCGACGCACGCGGGGCAGGCCCAGCGGCACGGGCTGGCGAAGCTCGCCCACCGCGCCGACGGGCACCACGGGCGACCGCGGGGTGACGGGAGGCACGGGCGCGTAGGTCGAGCCGAGCGCGGGCCGGGCATCCGCGTCGCCGCGATTCGGCCAGAGCGCGAAGGCGCGTTCCGCCTGCGCGGTGATCGTGAGCGAGGGGTTGACCCCGAGGTTCGCCGAGATGGCCGCGCCGTCGACGACGTGCAGGCCCTCGTGCCCGAAGACGCGGCGCTGATGCCCGACTGCGCGAAGCCGTTCATGTGCTGGGCCATGAGCCCGTACGCCTGGTTGGCCTCGGGCAGGTAGGTCGGGTTGGGCTCGCCGTGGCCCTGGCTCGACCGCAGCCGGAAGCCCCCGAACGGCCCGCGCCCGGCGCGCACCGTGAGCGAGTTGTCGCGGTTCTGCATGACGAGGCCGACGATCGTGCGCTCGCTCCAGCTGCCGAGGCCGAACACCATCGAGGCGACGCGGGCGGGATGGCGCAGCAGCTGGCCGATCCAGAGCAGCCAGCGCGGCGTGCGCCGACCGCCGGGCACGGCGAGCGTCGCGAGCAGCGCGAGGGCGTTCGAGCCGTGGCCGTAGCGGCAGGGCTCGATGTGGGTGTGCTCGTCGGGGTGGATCGAGGAGGTGATCGCGACGCCGCGCGTCATGTCGACGCCGCGCGCGTGGCGCAGGGCGGTGGATGCTCCGCCGAGGGCCTCGGAGTTCGTGCGGGTCAGCTCGCCCAGCCGATCGGAGATGCCCGGCAGGTGCCCCTCGGCCTTCATGCGGTGCAGCAGCTGCTGGGTGCCCCACGCGCCCGCGGCGACGACGACCTGGTCGGCCGTGAGCGTGCGCTCGGTGCGTCGACCCTTGCCCGTCGTGCGCGTGGTCACCGAGTACCCGCCGCCCGGTCGCGGGGCGACCCTCGTGACCGTCGTGAGCGGGTGCACGACCGCGCCCGCCGACTCGGCGAGGTGCAGGTAGTTCTTCACAAGCGTGTTCTTGGCGTTGTGACGGCAGCCGGTCATGCACTCGCCGCACTCGATGCAGCCGCGTCGCGCCGGCCCCGCCCCGCCGAAGTAGGGGTCGGGCGCCTCGACGCCGGCCCCCTCGCCGAAGTAGACCCCGACGGGCGTGAGGTGGAAGCTGTCGGCGACGCCGAGGTCGGCGGCCACCTTCTGCATGATCTCGTCGGCGGGCGTGATCGTCGGGTTGATGGCGACGCCGAGCATGCGCGAGGCCTGGTCGTAGTAGGCGTCGAGCTCGGCCTTCCAGTCGGTGATGTGCGCCCACTGGCGGTCGTGGAAGAACGCGTCGCTCGCCGGCCGGTAGAGCGTGTTGGCGTAGACCAGCGAGCCGCCGCCGACGCCCGCCCCGGCGAGGATCATGACGTCGTCGAGTAGATGGATGCGCTGGATGCCGAGCAGCCCGAACGCGGGCGCCCAGAAGAACTTCTTCAAGCTCCAGGAGTTCTTCGCGAACTCGTCGTCGGCGAAGCGCCGACCGGCCTCGAGCACGGCGACCGAGTAGCCCTTCTCGACGAGCCGCAGGGCGGCGACCGAGCCGCCGAAGCCCGAGCCCACCACGATGACGTCGTGGTGCTCTGCCGTGCCGACCATGCTCAGCCCTTCCGGTAGCTGTCGATCGCGGCGGCACCGATCGGCGCCGCGATGGCCCACGAGTCGATGCCCGCGAAGCGCGTGAGCCGGCGCGCGGTGACGTGCGCCGTGCGGTTGTCGACGTACCAGAGCGGGGTCGGCGAGGGCTTCCAGGTTCCGGTGCCGACCGTGCGCTCGACGTGCTCGGGGTCGAGCAGCAGGGCGTTGTGCACGATGCCGATGCCGCTGCCCACGTCGGCGAGCGTGTGGCCGGGGAAGGCGCCCCAGCTCGCACCGGGCATGCCGAAGATCGTGCCCGTCCACGCGTTGACGCCGATGGTGCCGTAGCGCAGCTCGGCGACGGCACGGTCGAACTGACCGCCGAGCGCATCGCGCGTGCGGGGGTGGATGTGGATGCCGGCGCCCAGCGTGCCCGCGAGACGATCGTTCGCGAACGCGACCGCGGCATCCAGGAACGCCCCGGGTTCGCGCGAACCCGGCAGCCGCACGATGCCGAGCACGGGCGCGAAGGCCTCGACCGTGAACAGGTGCTCGTCGGCGTTCTCGGGGTCGAGGTGGTCGACGAGCGTGCGCGGAACGTTCGGGTCGCCGCCCAGCACCGCCGCATCGGGGTGCACCGTGACGACGGCGAGCTGGCGGCTGGATGCGCCCGGGTAGTACGCGGGGCGCTCGGGCGCGGCGGCATAATGCCGGCGCACCGCCTCGACGAACTCATCGGCGCGCTGCCACGCCTCGGGGATGACGACGATCTGCGTGGCGATGCAGTTGAAGCCGCTGTTGTGCAGGCGCTGGGTGACGATGTTGCGGGCGACA
>NCEJ01000098.1 GCA_002280615.1 Micrococcales bacterium 32-70-13
AGCGTGTCGCGCGCGTGCAGCGCGGCCGAGTCGTCGGGGAAGACGGCGGCCGCGATGCCGCCCTGCGCCCAGGCGGTCGAGCCGGCCGTGAGCACGTCTTTCGTGACGATCGTGACGTCGTGCCGGCGGGCGGCGCGCAGCGCGGCCACGAGGCCGGCCATGCCGCTACCGATGACGAGGATGTGTGCCATGGGTCAGTCCCGCGGCTTCGCGGCGAGCATGCGCTCGAGCGCGAGCTTGGCGTCGGCCTGCACACCGGCGTCGACGACGATCTCGTTGACGACACGGCCCGCGACGAGCTCCTCCAGCACCCAGGCGAGGTAGCCGGGGTGGATGCGGTACATCGTCGAACACGGGCAGATGACGGGGTCGAGGCAGAAGATCGTGTGCTGCGGGTACTCGGCCGCGAGCCGGTTCACCATGTTGACCTCGGTGCCGATCGCGAACGTGGTCGGCTCCGTCGCGCCCGCGACGGCGCGCCGGATGTAGTCGGTCGAGCCCGCCTCGTCGGCCGCGTCCACGACCTCCATGGGGCACTCGGGGTGCACGACGACGCGCACATCGGGGTACTGCGCGCGAGCGGCATCGATCTGGCCGACCGTGAAGCGCTTGTGCACGCTGCAGAAGCCGTGCCAGAGCACGACGCGAGCATCGAGCAGCCCCTCGCGCGTCGAGCCGCCGAGCGGTCGCCGCGGGTTCCACATCGGCATCTGCTCGAGCGGCACGCCCATCGCCTTCGCGGTGTTGCGGCCGAGGTGCTGGTCGGGGAAGAACAGCACGCGCTGCCCGCGCTCGAAGGCCCACTCGAGCACGGTCTTGGCGTTCGAGGAGGTGCACACGATGCCGCCGTTCGCGCCGCAGAACGCCTTGAGCGCGGCGGAGGAGTTCATGTAGGTGACGGGGATGATCGGCGCGCGCCCCTCGGCGTCGGGCTCGGCCCCGTAGACCGAGAGCAGCTCGTCCCACGCCGCTTGCACCGAGTCGATGTCGGCCATATCGGCCATCGAGCATCCGGCGGCCAGATTCGGCAGGATCACCGTCTGCGAATCGCGCGCGAGGATGTCGGCCGTCTCGGCCATGAAGTGCACGCCGCAGAACACGATGTACTCGGCGTCGGGCTTGGTGAGGGCGGCGTTGGCGAGCTGAAACGAGTCGCCGAGGAAGTCGGCGTGCTGCACGACCTCGTCGCGCTGGTAGAAGTGGCCGAGAATGACGAGGCGGTCGCCGAGGGCCTCTTTCGCGGCACGGATGCGCGCGTGCAGCTCGTCGTTCGAGGCCACCTGGTACTGCTCGGGCAGGGCGCCCTGGCGCGGCGAGCCCGTCGGGATGACGTCGTGCATCGACGAGCCAGGGCCGTACCCGGGGGTCGGGTCGAACTGCCACGGGCCCTTGTCGAGTTCGGGCGTGCAGGTCTCGCCCGGCGCCTGGCCGTTCGTGATCAGCCGGATGGTGGTGGCGACGCTGGCGTCGATCGTGGTCATGCGGGGATCCTCGTGTCGGGCCGGGCCGCGCCGGCGGCGCGACGGCTCAGGGGGCCGGCGTCGACGAGGTCGACGGCGCCGGTGTAGCGGTAGAGGCGCGGCGGGCGGTGGCGACCGCCCGTGACGACCTCGCCCGTGGGCTCGATGACGCCGCTCGTCTCCATCTGGCGGCGGAAGTTCGCGGGGTCGAGGGGCTTGCGCAGCACGGCCTCGTAGACCTCGCGCAGCTCGGCGAGCGTGAACCGCGGGCCGAGGAACGCGTGGGCGATGCGGGAGTACTCCATCTTGGTGCGCAGCCGCCAGAGGGCGTAGTCGACGATGAGGTTGTGGTCGAAGGCGAGGTCGGGCAGCTCGTCGGCCGCGAACCAGCGCACGTTCTCGCCCAGGCTGACGCGCTCGGCCTCGTCGGGCCGCACGAGCGCCCAGTAGACGATCGACACCATGCGCTGGTCGGGCGAGCGGTCGACGTCGCCGAAGGCGTAGAGCTGCTCGAGGTAGGTGGGCTCGAGGCGCGTCGTCTCGCCGAGGTTTCGGCGCGCGGCGCCCTCGAGGCTCTCGTCGACGCGCACCATGCCGCCGGGCAGCGCCCAGCGGTCGAGGAAGGGCTCGCGCGTGCGCCGTACGAGAGGCAGCCAGACGGTCGGCGCCCCGGCCTCGTCGGCCCGCAGCGCGAAGATGACGGTCGAGACGGCGAGCCCCAGGCCGATCGTCGTGGTCATGGATGCTCCTTCCGCTCGAACCCCGGTGTAATAGTCATGCTGACCTGAACCGAGTCTAGCACTTCGGGTGCGGGTGACACGAACACGAGGGTTCCGCGTCACGGGCGCCGAGCATCCACCCACCAGAATGGGGCTGTGGACGACGTCTTCGTGATCCCCCTCTGGGTCGACCTGCTCGCGGTCGGCATCGGCGCGCTGCAGGGCGCGCTGTTCGCGGCGCAGTTCCGCGATCGGCGGCTCGATTGGCTCGGCGTTGCGATCATCGGCATCGTCGTAGGCTTCGGCGGCGGTCTGCTGCGCGACCTGCTGCTCGATGTGCCGCTCGCGCCCCTGCAGTCGAACTGGTACGTCGTCGTCGCCACCGCGGCGGCGCTGCTCGGCATGCTGCTCGAGCGTGTCTTCTCGCGTCTCAATCGCTTCATCACGGTGCTGGATGCCCTCACCATCGGCCTCTTCGGCGCGATCGGCACGACCAAGGCTCTGGCGCTCGGCCTGCCCGAGGTTGCCGCCGTTTTCGTGGGCGTGCTCGCCGCGGTCGGCGGGTCGATCCTGCGCGACCTGCTGCTCAACCTGCCCATCGCGCTCATGCACGTCGGGTCGCTCTACGCCGTCGCCGCCGCCGCCGGCTCGGGCACGATCGCCGTGCTGCTCGCCCTCGACGTCGACGTGCTCCTCGCGGGCGCGACCGGCGTGGCCATCACGTTCGGCGTGCGCGTCGCCTCGGTGCTGTTCGGCTGGAGCCTGCCCGAGCAGCGCGCGATCACGCGCCTGCCGAAGCTGCCCGCGCTGCCGAAGCGCGGGCAGCGCGACGACGCCGCCGCCGAGCGCGGGCGCACCGTCACGACGGCGACGGGAGTGATCCACCTGCACCCGACGACCTCGTCGATCCCCATCGTCGGCTCCGAACCGAGGGCGCGCCGCCGCTCCCCCATCCCCGGCGCGAGCCAGCCGCGCGGGTAGCGCGGCCCCTCGGCGCCGGCGCGCCTCCACAATTCAGGAGTGCGCGAGTCGAGCTGGCCGCGACACGCCGACGCGCGCCTCGGCGGGCATCCCGTCACGACGATCTTCCTGAATTGTGGAGATGCCGCACGTCGGGGCGAGGGCAGCCCGTCGGCTGCGGGAGGATACGCGCGTGACTCTTCTCATCACGGGCGGCACCGGCACGCTCGGCCGCCCCGCCGTCGACGCTCTGCGAAAGCGCGGGATCGAGCCGCGCATCTTGAGCCGCCGCCCCGGGCCCGGGCACGTGATCGCCGACCTGCAGTCGGGGGCCGGGCTGGTCGAGGCGCTCGTGGGCGTCGAGACCGTGCTGCACCTCGCCACGAACCGGCGGTCGGATGCTCGCGCGACGCAGAACCTCCTGCAGGCCGCCCGTTCCGCGGGCGTGCAGCACCTCGTGTACCTGTCGATCGTCGGCGTCGACGCTGTGCCGCTCGGGTACTACCGCTCGAAGCTCGCGTGCGAGGAGCTCGTCGCCGGGTCGGGCGTGCCGTTCACGATCCTGCGGGCGACGCAGTTCCACGACTTCGTCGGCGGGTTCTTCGCCGCGCAGCGGCGGCTGCCGCGGCTCATCACGCTCGACGTGCCGTTCCAGCCGATCAGCACCGCGGCGGTCGCCGAGCGGCTCGTGACCCTCGTCGGCGCGGCCCCGGCCGACGGGCGGGTCGACGACCTCGGCGGGCCCGAAGTGCTGCCGATGGCCGAGCTTGCGCGGCAGTGGCTCGTCGCGCGCGGCTCAGCGCCCGAGGCCGCCGAGCGCCGGGTCGTCGAGTGGCACCTGCCGGGCGCGCTCGTCGGCGCCTACCGCGCAGGGCTGCACACGACCGGGGTGCCCGGGCCGGGCATCCGTTTCGCCGACTGGGCCGCGACGACCTCGTGACTGCTACGCGCTGACGAGCTCGCGATCGGGGGTCTCGAGCCGGATCGCCCGGTTGACGGCCGAGACGACAGCCTTGAGCGACGCGGTCGAGATGTCGGGGTCGATGCCGACGCCCCACAGCGTGCGGCCGTTGACCTCGAGCTCGACGTACGACGCCGCGTGGGCATCTCCGCCGGCCGAGAGCGCGTGCTCGACGTAGTCGAAGAGGCGGATGGCGATGCCCTGGCGCTCCATGATGCTGAGGAACGCCGCGATCGGACCGTTGCCGGTCGCC
>NCEJ01000099.1 GCA_002280615.1 Micrococcales bacterium 32-70-13
GAGCTCCCAGCGGCCGATGAGGGCGGCGGCGATGACGACGGAGCGCTCGAGGTAGCCGATCGTCGTGCCGCCGCGCAGCACCTCGCGCGTCGGCTGCTTCGCGCGCGCGGAGGTCGGGGTCGCCCCGGCCACGGGAACGATGATGCCGCCGTGCTCGCCCGCGGGCGGGCCGCCGCGCGTCGCGGCCGCGAGCACGAGCACCGAGATGGGCCCGCCGGCGACGATTCCGACGAGCGCGAGCGCGATCGGCAGCATCCCGGCGACGAGGCCGGCCGGCCGTGCGTCGAAACCGAGGGCGAGCACGAGGGCGCCGACGCCGACGACGATGATCGCGGGCACCGCGAGCCGGGGACGGTCGAGGGCCGTCGCGAGCAGAGCGAGGGCGGCGACGAGCCCCAGCAGCAGCACGACGCCGAGCCAGCCGGGGGAGACGATGAGCGAGATGAACTCGGGACCCAACGGGATCATGCGGCTCCTCCTTCGGGGGTGGTCCGCTCCACGCTAGCGCCGAGGTCGTCGAGAAGGGCGCCGAGCGCGCGGCGGGCCTCGGTATCGATGCGCAGGCCCGCCGCGCGGGCGCGCTTGCTCGTCGCTTGGGGCGTCACGCCGAGCCGTTCGGCGGCCTCGGCCTGGGTGAGGCCCGACTCGAGCAGGTCGTGCAGCTGCCATCCGGCCTCGCTCCAGCGGGCGCGCTGGGCGAGCAGCAGGTCGATGAGCGCCCCCGTCTGCTCGGCCCGCGCGGCGGCGATCTCGGCGCCGACGGCGGCGAACCGGGTCGGCCGCCGAGCGGCGCCCTCGATCGCCGCGCGCGCCGCCACGAAGGCCGGGCCGCTCGCCTCGCGGATGCTGCCGGGCAGCGGCAGCCGCACGGTCCCGATGCCGAGCCCGACCCGCCAGTGCGGCGCGCGCAGCAGGTGCAGCACGGTCTCGAGCGCCGTGGAGGCGCTCGGGCTCAGGGCCTGCAGCTCGTCGCCCGCGGTGCGCTCGGGGGCGAGCGGGTAGCCTGCCCCGAACCGCGCGACGAGCTCCTCGAGCGCCCCCGCGACGCGGTCGGTGTCGGTGCCGCTGCCGATCTGGTCGGCGATGATGACGAACATCGGATGCTCCTCTCAACCCCCACGGGATGATCCTGGTCTCATCAAGCCTACAGGGGTGATTGCGGGCGTGCACCCGGGTGGCCGCTGATACGCTGACGCGGTGACCGCCGCATCCGTGACCCTCACGCCCCCGCAGAACGATGCGACCTTCGAGACCGTCTGGGACGAGATCGTCTGGCGCGGGCTCGTGCACGTCTCGACCGACCCGGAGGCGCTGCGCAGCGCCCTCGGCGGCGACCCGATCACCTACTACTGCGGCTTCGACCCCACGGCTCCGAGCCTGCACCTGGGCAACCTCGTGCAGCTGCTGCTCATGCGCCGGCTGCAGCTCGCCGGCCACCGGCCGCTCGCGCTCGTCGGAGGGTCGACGGGGCTCATCGGCGACCCGCGGCCGACCGCCGAGCGCACGCTCAACGACCGCGAGACGGTCGCCGCCTGGGTGGGGCGCCTGCAGGGCCAGGTGAGCCGGTTCCTGAGCGCCGAGGGGCCGAACGGGGTGACCCTCGTCAACAACCTCGACTGGACGGCGGGGCTGAGCGCCATCGACTTCCTGCGCGAGATCGGCAAGCACTACCGCGTCGGCACGATGCTGAAGAAAGACGCGGTCGCCTCGCGCCTCAATTCCGAGGCCGGCATCTCGTACACCGAGTTCAGCTACCAGATCCTGCAGGGCTACGACTTCCTCGAGCTGCACCGCCAGTACGGCTGCGTGCTGCAGACCGGCGGCAGCGACCAGTGGGGCAACCTCACGAGCGGCACCGACCTCATCCACAAGGTCGAGGGCCGCAGCGTGCACGCCATCGGCACGCCGCTCATCGCGAACAGTGACGGAACGAAGTTCGGCAAGAGCGAGGGCAACGCGATCTGGCTCGACGCCGAGATGTGCAGCCCCTACGCGATGTACCAGTTCTGGCTCAACACCGACGACGCGGATGTCATCGACCGGTTGAAGGTCTTCACGTTCCTCGATCGCGCCGAGATCGAGCGGTTCGCCGAGCTCGTGCGCGATGAGCCCTTCCGTCGGGCCGCGCAAAAGCGCCTGGCCCTCGAGGTGACGGGCATCGTGCACGGCCCGGATGCGGTCGCCGCCGCGATCGCGGCCTCCGAGGCGCTCTTCGGCCAGGGTGATCTGACGGCGCTGGATGCTCCCACGCTCGCCGCGGCGATCGCCGAACTGCCCTCTGCCGAGGTGGGGGAGGGCGACACGGTCGTGCACGCCCTCGTCGCGACGGGGCTCAGCGCGAGCGCGAGCGATGCCCGGCGCGCGATCGCCCAGGGCGGGGTCTCGGTCAACAACGTCGTGGTGTCGAGCGACGAGGCGACCCTCGAGGGCGTCGCGCTCGCCGGCCGCCGTGCCGTGCTGCGCCGCGGCAAGAAGACCCTCGCGGGGCTCGTCCTTCGGTGATCCCGATGGCCGTCGAACCCCGGGAATCGGCGCGACACGCCCGGGAATCGCTGAAATTTGCCCCGCACCCGAACGAACCGTAATCTTCTAACTCGTCACCCCAAAGGTGCGGCAAGCCGAAGAGCGAGCCGGCCTCAAGCGGGACCAGATCCTCCAAGACAGAGCAGCCACTTGCTGGTGCGCTCATCGCCAAGTAGGATTGCGAACCCGCCCGGCACGATCCTTCGGATCAGACCACGGGCAGTCGGACTCGGTTCGCCGAGATCGCCGATTTGCGCCGGGAAGCCGGGGCGGATACATTAGGGAAGTTGCCCAGTTGCGACAGCCGAGAGGCTGGAGGTCTGGAGCGTCCGATCCTTGAGAACTCAACAGCGTGCACTAAGTCAATGCCAAATAACCTCGTCGGCTGACCTCGGTCAGTCGTCAGAGATTCCTTTGGATTGAAACAAGAATGTCAGTAGATATTCGAACTTCAGTCAGACAAACTCGTCACCGCTCAGACCTCGGTCCGGTGGTGACACTAGATGTGCCGGCAGCCCTCGGGTCGCCGTGCAATCAAACATTTACGGAGAGTTTGATCCTGGCTCAGGACGAACGCTGGCGGCGTGCTTAACACATGCAAGTCGAACGATGAAGCCGGAGCTTGCTCTGGTGGATTAGTGGCGAACGGGTGAGTAACACGTGAGTAACCTGCCCTTGACTCTGGGATAAGCGTTGGAAACGACGTCTAATACCGGATACGAGCTGGGACCGCATGGTCACCAGCTGGAAAGAACTTCGGTCAAGGATGGACTCGCGGCCTATCAGTTAGTTGGTGAGGTAACGGCTCACCAAGACGACGACGGGTAGCCGGCCTGAGAGGGTGACCGGCCACACTGGGACTGAGACACGGCCCAGACTCCTACGGGAGGCAGCAGTGGGGAATATTGCACAATGGGCGCAAGCCTGATGCAGCAACGCCGCGTGAGGGACGACGGCCTTCGGGTTGTAAACCTCTTTTAGCAGGGAAGAAGCGCAAGTGACGGTACCTGCAGAAAAAGCACCGGCTAACTACGTGCCAGCAGCCGCGGTAATACGTAGGGTGCAAGCGTTGTCCGGAATTATTGGGCGTAAAGAGCTCGTAGGCGGTTTGTCGCGTCTGCTGTGAAAACCCGAGGCTCAACCTCGGGCCTGCAGTGGGTACGGGCAGACTAGAGTGCGGTAGGGGAGATTGGAATTCCTGGTGTAGCGGTGGAATGCGCAGATATCAGGAGGAACACCGATGGCGAAGGCAGATCTCTGGGCCGTAACTGACGCTGAGGAGCGAAAGCGTGGGGAGCGAACAGGATTAGATACCCTGGTAGTCCACGCCGTAAACGTTGGGAACTAGATGTAGGGACCATTCCACGGTTTCTGTGTCGCAGCTAACGCATTAAGTTCCCCGCCTGGGGAGTACGGTCGCAAGACTAAAACTCAAAGGAATTGACGGGGGCCCGCACAAGCGGCGGAGCATGCGGATTAATTCGATGCAACGCGAAGAACCTTACCAAGGCTTGACATATAGAGGAAACGTCTGGAAACAGTCGCCCCGCAAGGTCTCTATACAGGTGGTGCATGGTTGTCGTCAGCTCGTGTCGTGAGATGTTGGGTTAAGTCCCGCAACGAGCGCAACCCTCGTCCTATGTTGCCAGCACGTAATGGTGGGAACTCATGGGAGACTGCCGGGGTCAACTCGGAGGAAGGTGGGGATGACGTCAAATCATCATGCCCCTTATGTCTTGGGCTTCACGCATGCTACAATGGCCACGCCACGGTGAATACGTTCCCGGGCCTTGTACACACCGCCCGTCAAGTCATGAAAGTCGGTAACACCCGAAGCCAGTGGCCCAACCGCAAGGAGGGAGCTGTCGAAGGTGGGATCGGTGATTAGGACTAAGTCGTAACAAGGTAGCCGTACCGGAAGGTGCGGCTGGATCACCTCCTTTCTAAGGAGCATCTGCTGCCTCGCTCCGGCGAGTGCAGCCAGAAGCCAGATCTGAGGCGCCTGTTCTCAGCTGGTAGCTCATGGGTGGAACATTGACTTTGGTGGTCGGCGAGAGCCGGCAGCTCAGTACTCCCTTCGGGGACGGAAGCGCTGCCGACAGGAGTCGGCCACATGCACGCTGTTGGGTCCTGAGGGGCCGGGCCTCGAGTCGCAAGACTCGGGAAACGACTCCTCGGACCGCGGTCTGACCGACTAGAAAGCGCCTCTGCTCTGGAAACAGTGCAGGAGCCGTCGGCAGGAGCGGTACCGACCGTATGTTGAGAACTACACAGTGGACGCGAGCATCTTAGAACTGAGGTCGCAAGACCTCGGATCTACGATCAAAAGTCTCGAAAGAGACATAGATCATTGGTCGCAGCGAGGGGCTCTCGAGCTCAGCGCTGCCGATCGATTCAAACTCATGTAGTCAAGTTTCTAAGAGCAAACGGTGGATGCCTTGGCATCTGGAGCCGAAGAAGGACGTAGCAATCTGCGATAAGCCTCGGGGAGCTGATAAGCGAGCTTTGAGCCGAGGATTTCCGAATGGGGAAACCCCGCTGGGCGTACTTGTACGACCTAGTGACTCCCGCCTGAATATATAGGGCGGGTAGAGGGAACGTGGGGAAGTGAAACATCTCAGTACCTACAGGAAGAGAAAACAACCGTGATTCCGTTAGTAGTGGCGAGCGAAACCGGAAGAGGCTAAACCGAGCATGTGTGATAGCCGGCAGGCGTTGCATGTTCGGGGTTGCGGGACTCACCAGCAGATCTGCCGATCTGCAAGGGTTACAGCGCGATATAGACGAATGGTCTTGAAAGGCCAGTCACAGAGGGTGCCAACCCCGTAGTCGAAATGTCGTAATGGCCCGGAGAGTATCCCAAGTAGCACGGGGCCCGAGAAATCCCGTGTGAATCTGTCAGGACCACCTGATAAGCCTAAATACTCCCAGATGACCGATAGCGGACAAGTACCGTGAGGGAAAGGTGAAAAGTACCCCGGGAGGGGAGTGAAATAGTACCTGAAACCGTTTGCTTACAAACCGTCGGAGCAGCCCTAGCAGCTGTGACGGCGTGCCTTTTGAAGAATGAGCCTGCGAGTTAGCGATATGTGGCGAGGTTAACCCGAGAGGGGTAGCCGTAGCGAAAGCGAGTCTGAATAGGGCGATTCAGTCGCATGTCCTAGACCCGAAGCGAAGTGATCTATCCATGGCCAGGTTGAAGCGACGGTAAGACGTCGTGGAGGACCGAACCCACTTAGGTTGAAAACTGAGGGGATGAGCTGTGGATAGGGGTGAAAGGCCAATCAAACTTCGTGATAGCTGGTTCTCTCCGAAATGCATTTAGGTGCAGCGTTGCGTGTTTCTTGCCGGAGGTAGAGCTACTGGATGGCCGATGGGCCCCAAAAGGTTACTGACGTCAGCCAAACTCCGAATGCCGGTAAGTGAGAGCGCAGCAGTGAGACGGTGGGGGATAAGCTTCATCGTCGAGAGGGAAACAACCCAGACTACCGACTAAGGTCCCTAAGCGTGTGCTAAGTGGGAAAGGATGTGGAGTTGCACAGACAACCAGGAGGTTGGCTTAGAAGCAGCCACCCTTGAAAGAGTGCGTAATAGCTCAAAACCCGTCCTCCGAAAGACCAAGGGTTCCAGGGCCAGGTTAATCCGCCCTGGGTAAGTCGGGACCTAAGGCGAGGCCGACAGGCGTAGTCGATGGACAACGGGTTGATATTCCCGTACTGACGAAAAACCGCCCAAGTCAATCCAGTAATGCTAAGAGTCCGAATACCGGTGACCGATCCCTTCGGGGAGGAGCTCCGGGGCTAGCACTCGACCCTATGCTGGTGCGGCTAGCGTATTAACAGGTGTGACGCAGGAAGGTAGCTGAGTCGGGCGATGGTAGTCCCGGTGTAAGGACGTAGGGCGAGAGATAGGCAAATCCGTCTCTCACATAGCCTGAGATCCGATGCGTACCCCTCACGGGGGAAATCAGTGATCCTATGCTGCCAAGAAAAGCATCGACGCGAGGTTTTAGTCACCCGTACCCCAAACCGACTCAGGTGGTCAGGTAGAGAATACCAAGGAGATCGAGAGAATCGTGGTTAAGGAACTCGGCAAAATGCCCCCGTAACTTCGGGAGAAGGGGGGCCGGATGTGTGAAGGGACTTGCTCCCGGAGCATTGAAGGCCGCAGAGACCAGTGGGAAGCGACTGTTTACTAAAAACACAGGTCCGTGCTAAGTCGCAAGACGATGTATACGGACTGACGCCTGCCCGGTGCTGGAAGGTTAAGAGGAGCGGTTAGCGCAAGCGAAGCTGCGAATTTAAGCCCCAGTAAACGGCGGTGGTAACTATAACCATCCTAAGGTAGCGAAATTCCTTGTCGGGTAAGTTCCGACCTGCACGAATGGCGTAACGACTTCCCAGCTGTCTCAACCGCGAACTCGGCGAAATTGCACTACGAGTAAAGATGCTCGTTACGCGCAGCAGGACGGAAAGACCCCGTGACCTTTACTACAGCTTGGTATTGGTGTTCGGTGTGGCTTGTGTAGGATAGGTGGGAGACTGTGAAGCTGGCACGCTAGTGTCGGTGGAGTCGTTGTTGAAATACCACTCTGGTCACTCTGGATATCTAACTTCGGACCGTAATCCGGTTCAGGGACAGTGCCTGGTGGGTAGTTTAACTGGGGCGGTTGCCTCCCAAAAAGTAACGGAGGCGCCCAAAGGTTCCCTCAACCTGGTTGGCAATCAGGTGTCGAGTGTAAGTGCACAAGGGAGCTTGACTGTGAGACTGACAGGTCGAGCAGGGACGAAAGTCGGGACTAGTGATCCGGCAGTGGCTTGTGGAAGCGCTGTCGCTCAACGGATAAAAGGTACCTCGGGGATAACAGGCTGATCTTGCCCAAGAGTCCATATCGACGGCATGGTTTGGCACCTCGATGTCGGCTCGTCGCATCCTGGGGCTGGAGTAGGTCCCA
>NCEJ01000007.1 GCA_002280615.1 Micrococcales bacterium 32-70-13
GCACGGAGGACTGTCGGGTGCCGCACCTACAATGACGAGAGTGTCGGCGACCCCCCTTGAGACTGCTCCCCATCTGAGCGTGCGCGGTGCGCGCGTGCACAATCTGCGCGACGTCGACCTCGTGATCCCGCGCGACGCGCTCGTCGTCTTCACGGGCCTCTCCGGATCGGGCAAGAGCTCGCTGGCGTTCGACACGATCTTCGCCGAGGGCCAGCGCCGCTACGTCGAGTCGCTCTCGGCCTATGCGCGCCAGTTCCTTGGCCAGGTCGACCGCCCCGATGTCGACTTCATCGAGGGTCTCAGCCCGGCGGTCTCGATCGACCAGAAGTCGACCAACCGCAACCCGCGGTCGACCGTCGGCACGATCACCGAGATCTACGACTACATGCGCCTGCTCTGGGCGCGCGTCGGCATCCCGCACTGCCCCGTCTGCGGCGAGCGAATTCAACGCCAGACGGTGCAGCAGATCGCCGACGAGCTCATGACCCTCGAGACGGGCACGAGGTTCCAGGTGCTCGCCCCCGTCGTGAGCCAGAAGAAGGGCGAGTTCGTGGACCTCTTCCGTGAGCTCGCGGCCTCGGGCTACGCGCGCGCGGTCGTCGACGGCGAGCTCATCCAGCTCAGCGAGCCGCCCGAGCTCAAGAAGCAGATCAAGCACGATATCGCGGTCGTCGTCGACCGTCTCGTCGCGAACGACGACGCCCTCACGCGGCTCACCGACTCGCTCGAGACGGCGCTCGGGCTGACCGAGGGCCTGGTCGTCATCGACTTCGTCGACCGCGACGCCACGGCCGCCGACCGCGCCCGCACCTTCAGCGAGCGGCTCAGCTGCCCCAACCGCCACCCGCTCCAGCTCACCGAGATCGAGCCCCGCACCTTCTCGTTCAACGCGCCGTTCGGGGCCTGCCCGGTCTGCTCGGGCCTCGGCACGCGCATGGCGGTCGACGTCGACCTGCTCATCGGCGATCCGTCCCTGACGCTCAACGACGGCGTCATCCTGCCCTGGAACCAGCAGGGCAAGGGGCTCTACAGCTACTTCCAGAAGCTCCTGGCCGGGCTCGGGCGCGACCTCGGGTTCTCGCTCGACACGCCCTGGGGCGAGCTCGAGCAGAGCACGCAGGAGGCCATCCTGCACGGCAACGACTTCGACGTGCGCGTCAAGTGGCGCAACCGCTACGGTCGCGACGTCACCTACTCGACGGGCTTCGAGGGCGTCATCCCGTACATCGAGCGCAAGTACGCCGAGGCCGAGAGCGACTGGTCGCAGCAGCGCTTCGCCGAGTACCTGCGCGAGGTGCCGTGCCCCGAGTGCGGCGGCGCCCGGCTCAAGCCCGAGGTCCTCGCCGTCACGGTCGACAACCGCAGCATCTCCGCGGTCGCCGAGCTGAGCCTCCACGACGCCTACGCCTTCATGCAGACGATCACCCTCACCGAGCGGGAGGCGGCGATCGCGGCCGCGGTGCTGCGCGAGATCCGCGCGCGGCTCGAGTTCCTGCTCGAGGTGGGGCTGGGCTACCTCAGCATGGCGCGCGCAGCGGGCACGCTCTCCGGGGGCGAGGCGCAGCGCATCCGCCTCGCCACCCAGATCGGTTCGGGGCTCACGGGTGTGCTCTACGTGCTCGACGAGCCGTCGATCGGGCTCCACCAGCGCGACAACCGGCGCCTCATCGACACGCTTGTCAAACTCAAGAGCCTGGGCAACACGCTCATCGTCGTCGAGCACGACGAAGACACCATCCGCACGGCCGATTGGATCGTCGACATCGGTCCCGGCGCGGGAGAGCACGGCGGCCGCGTCGTCCACTCGGGGTCGTACGCGGAGCTCATCGCCAACCCCGCGTCGATCACGGGCGACTACCTCGCGGGTCGCCGGCAGGTCGTCGACCGCGTGCAGCGCCGCCCGATCGACCCGCAACGCACGCTGACGGTCGAGGGCGCGAAGGCCAACAACCTGCGCGACGTCACCGTCGACTTCCCGCTCGGAGCCTTCGTCGCCGTCACGGGCGTCAGCGGCTCGGGCAAGTCATCGCTCGTCAACGACATCCTGTACAAGGTGCTCGCGAACAAACTGAACGGGGCCCGCCAGGTGCCGGGCAAGCACGTACGGGTGCGCGGCCTCGAGCACCTCGACAAGGTCGTCCACGTCGACCAGGCGCCCATCGGCCGTACCCCGCGGTCGAACCCCGCGACCTATACGGGCGTCTTCGACCGCATCCGCGCCCTGTTCGCCGAGACCACCGAGGCGAAGGCACGCGGCTACCTGCAGGGGCGCTTCAGCTTCAACGTCAAGGGCGGCCGCTGCGAGAACTGCGCGGGCGACGGCACGATCAAGATCGAGATGAACTTCCTGCCCGACGTCTACGTCGCGTGCGAGGTCTGCAACGGCGCGCGCTACAACCGCGACACCCTCACGGTGCACTACAAGGGCAAGAACATCGCCGAGGTGCTCGACATGCCGATCGAGGAGGCCGCCGAGTTCTTCGAGCCCATCTCGGCCATCCATCGCTTCCTGAAGACGCTCGTCGACGTGGGGCTCGGCTACGTGCGGCTCGGCCAGAGCGCGACGACGCTGTCGGGCGGCGAGGCGCAGCGCGTCAAGCTCGCGACCGAGCTGCAGAAGCGCTCGAACGGTCGTAGCGTGTACGTGCTCGACGAGCCGACCACGGGCCTGCACTTCGAAGACGTGCGCAAGCTGCTGCTCGTGCTCAACGGTCTCGTCGACAAGGGCAACACCGTCATCGTCATCGAGCACAACCTCGATGTCATCCGCGCGGCCGACTGGCTCATCGATCTCGGGCCCGAGGGCGGTGCCGGAGGAGGGCGGGTGCTCGCGACCGGCACTCCCGAGCACCTCGCGACGATCGAGGGCAGCCACACGGGCTTCTTCCTCCGCGAGCTGCTCGCGGCCGAGACGACCGCCGTGCCGGTCGCCGAGCCGAGCGCCGGTCGCGCGAAGGGCTGACATGAGCCCGCGCGATGAGTGGCGGCCGAAGCGCGGCGAGATCCCGACCGAGCCCGGCGTCTACCGGTTCACGGATGCCGGGGGCCGCGTCCTCTACGTCGGCAAGGCGAAGAACCTCCGCAGCCGGCTGAGCAACTACTTCCAGCCGCTGCACAGCCTGCACGAGCGCACCCGGCGCATGGTCACGACCGCTCAGGGCGTCGAGTGGACGGTCGTCGGCAGCGAGCTCGAGGCCCTCTCGCTCGAATACACGTGGATCAAGGAGTTCGCGCCCCCGTTCAACGTCAAGTTCCGCGACGACAAGACCTACCCGTACGTGGCGATCACGCTCGCCGATCGCGTGCCGCGCGTCATGGTCACGCGCACCCGCGGCATCCCGGGGGCGCGGTACTTCGGGCCGTATACCAAGGTCTGGGCCGTGCGCGAGACCGTCGACCTCATGCTCAAGGCGTTCCCGATGCGCTCGTGCTCCGACAGCACCTATAAGCGAGCGCAAACCACCAACCGGCCGTGCCTGCTCGGCGACATCGGCAAGTGCGCGGCGCCGTGCGTGGGCCGGGTGACGCCCGAGGAGCACCGCGGCATCGCGCTCGACTTCGCCTCATTCATGGCCGGCAACGACGTGGGCTACGTGCGCGGGCTCAAGACCGCCATGGCCGAGGCGGCGCGCGAGCTCGACTACGAGTCGGCCGCGCGCATCCGCGATCAGATCGGCGCCCTCGAGACCGCGCTCGCGAAGAGCGCCGTCGTGCTCGACGACGACACCGACGCCGACGTCTTCGGCATCGCCTACGACGAACTCGCGGCCGCCGTGCAGCTCTTCGTCGTGCGGGGCGGACGCATCCGCGGCGTGCGCGGGTGGGTCGTCGACACCGAGCTCGACGTCACCATGGCCGAGCTCGTCGACACCGTGCTGCAGAACGCCTACGACGGCACCACGGGGCCCGCGCGCGAGGTGATCGTTCCCGCCGTGCCCGACGACGTTCAGGCGCTCCAGACGGTGCTGACCGAGCGACGACGCGGGGCGGGGGAGCGCGGCTCGGTCGTCGTGAAGACGGCGCAGCGCGGTGAGAAGGCCGCGCTGGCCGAGACCGTCGCGACCAACGCGCTCGGGGCGCTCGTGCAGTACAAGACCCGCCGCAGCGGCGACTTCACGGCCCGGTCGCAGGCCCTCGCCGACATCCAGGAGGCGCTCGGTCTCGACGAGGCGCCGCTGCGCCTCGAGTGTTTCGACGTCTCGCACTTCGGCGGCACCAATCCCGTGGCCTCGATGGTGGTGTTCGAGGACGGCCTGCCGCGGAAAGACCAGTACCGCAAGTTCGCGATCGCGGATGCCCGTGACGACACCGACGCCGTCTATCAGGTGCTGCGCCGCCGCCTCGCCTACCTGCACGATGACGCGGCCGCGCCTGCCGCGACGGTCGACCCGCTGACCGGCGAGGCCGTCGCGCGCAAGTCGTTCCACTACCGGCCCGGGCTGCTCGTGATCGACGGCGGCCAGCCGCAGGTCGCCGCCGCCGCCCGCGCCCTGCGCGACGAGGGTCTCGACGACATCGCCGTGTGCGGCATCGCCAAGCGGCTCGAGGAGGTCTGGCTGCCCGACAGCGACTACCCGGTCATCCTGACGCGCTCCTCCGACGCGCTGTTCCTGCTGCAGCGGCTGCGCGACGAGGCCCACCGGTTCGCGCTCCGGTACCAGCGCACGACCCGCTCGCGCGACATCCGCACCCGGTTGTCGAGCATCCCGGGGCTCGGTCCGGCCCGCACGACCGAGCTGCTCAAGCACTTCGGCTCGGTGACCCGCTTGCGCGCCGCGAGCGTCGACGAACTCACGGCCGTCGACGGCATCGGCCCGGCGACGGCCCAGCTCGTACACCGGGCCCTGCGGTCCGACGGTTAGGCTGGGAACCCACCCGCCGCGCGACTCCAGAGGTCTGATGCCCGACACCGTTCCGCACGATGTGCTCATCGTCACCGGCATGTCCGGGGCGGGCCGATCGACGGTCGCGAACGCGCTCGAAGACCTCGGCTGGTACGTCGTCGACAACCTGCCGCCGCAGATGCTGCGTCCGCTCGTCGACCTCGCCGTGCATCCCGGCAGCGCGCTCCCGCGCATCGCCGCCGTCGTCGACGTGCGCGGCGGCAAGCTCTTCGCCGACCTCGCCTCGATCGTCGCCGAACTGCGGGCGCGCGACACGGTGAGGGTGCTCTTCCTCGAGGCGACGGATGCCGCGCTCGTGCGGCGCTTCGAGCAGGTGCGCCGGCCGCACCCCCTGCAGGAGGACGGCACGCTGCTCGACGGCATCGGCCGCGAGCGCGAGCGCATGCTCGAGGTGCGCGAGCTCGCCGACATCATCATCGACACGACCGACTTCAACATCCACCAGCTCGCGACGACCGTGACCGAGGTGTTCTCGCCGCAGGGCAGCCCCGGGGTCAAGGTGACGCTCGAGAGCTTCGGCTTCAAGTACGGCACGCCGACCGATGCCGACATCGTCGCCGACGCGCGGTTCCTGCCCAACCCGTTCTGGCAACCCGAGCTGCGCGCCTCGACGGGGCTCGACGCCGCGGTCGGCGAGTACGTGCTCGCGCAGGAGGGTGCCGCCGAGTTCCTCGACGCCTTCGAGGCCATGCTGCGACCGGTGCTCGCGGGCTACGCGCGCGAGAACAAGCGGCACGCGACGATCGCGATCGGGTGCACGGGCGGCAAGCACCGGTCGGTCGCGCTGGTGCGCGAGCTCGCCGAGCGCCTACACCTGCTGCCGCAGGTGAGCGTGACCGTGAAGCATCGCGACCTCGGACGCGAGTAAGGTCGAATGCCGAACCCCCGCACCCGCACCGCTCGAGAGGACGACCACTGTGGCGTTGACCGCTGATGTGAAGCACGAGCTCTCGCAGCTGGCGGTCACGAAGACCACGGTGCGCGCCGCCGAGCTCGCGACCATCCTGCGGTTCGCCGGCGGCCTGCACCTCATCTCCGGTCGCGTGGCGGTCGAGGTCGAGCTCGATACTCCCGCCATCGCGCGCCGCGTGCGCAAAGACCTCGTCGAGCTGTACGGCATGCGCAGCGACGCCGCGATGCTCTCGCCCGGCGGAATCCGCAAGACCCCCGCCTACGTCGTGCGCGTGCTCGAGGGCGGCGAGACGCTCGCCCGCCAGACGGGTCTGCTGGATGCCCGGCGCCGGCCCGTCCGCGGCCTGCCGAACCGGCTCACCACGGGGTCGCAGGAGGAGCTCGCGGCCGTCTGGCGCGGCGCCTTCCTCGCCCACGGGTCGCTCACCGACCCCGGGCGGTCGGCCGCGCTCGAGATCACGTGCCCCGGCAACGAGTCGGCCATGGCCCTCGTCGGCGCCGCCGGGCGGCTCGGCATCGCCGCGAAGGCCCGCGAGGTGCGCGGCGTGCACCGCGTCGTCATCCGCGATGGCGAGAAGATCAGCCAGATGCTGCGCATCATGGGCGCCGAGTCGACGGTCGCCGACTGGGAGGCCCTGCGCGCCCGGCGAGAGGTGCGGGCAACCGCCAACCGGCTCGTGAACTTCGACGACGCCAACCTGCGTCGCTCGGCCCAGGCCGCCGTCGCGGCGTGCGCGCGCGTCGAGCGCGCTCTCGAGATCCTCGGCGACGAGCTTCCCGAGCACCTGCGGTACGCCGGCCAGCTACGGCTCGACCATCGCGACTCGAGCCTCGACGAGCTCGGGCACCACGCCGACCCGCCCATGACGAAGGACGCTGTGGCGGGTCGCATCCGCCGGTTGCTCGCGATGGCCGACAAGCGCGCTGAAGAACTCGGCATCGCGGGCACCGACGCCAACCTCCCGCCCGATATCGACCTCGACTGAGTCGAGCGTGCGGGAACACGCCGGGCATCCCCGGGGTTGCCCTCGGTAGACTGACGCACCGTCAGCGCGGTCGCGGAGACTCCGGCGACCGGACGCCCTACCAGGAGGAGAGATCACTCCCATGTCCGTCTACACGCTTCCCGAGCTCGGCTACGACTACGCCGCCCTCGAGCCGCACATCAGCGCCCGCATCATGGAGCTGCACCATTCGAAGCACCACGCCGCCTACGTCGCGGGGGCCAACGGCGCCCTCGACGCCCTCGCCGAGGCGCGCGCGACCGGCTCCTTCGCCAACATCAACCGCCTCGAGAAGGACCTCGCCTTCCACCTCGGCGGCCACATCAACCACTCGATCTTCTGGACCAACCTCTCGCCCGAGGGCGGCGACAAGCCGACCGGCGAGCTCGCGGCCGCGATCGACGAGTTCTTCGGCTCGTTCGACCAGTTCGTCGCGCACTTCACGGCGGCGTCCATGGGCATCCAGGGCTCGGGCTGGGGCGTGCTGTCGTGGGACCCGATCGGCCGCCGCCTCATCATCCAGCAGCTCTTCGACCAGCAGGGCAACACCGCGCAGGCCACCGTGCCGCTCCTGCAGCTCGACATGTGGGAGCACGCCTTCTACCTCGACTACGTCAACGTCAAGGCCGACTACGTGAAGGCTTTCTGGAACATCGTCAACTGGCAGAATGTCGCCGATCGCTTCGCGGCGGCGCGCTCGCACAGCGACGGGCTCCTGCTACTGTCGTAACAGGCGTCGTGGCCGGGGCTGATGCCCCGGCCATCGTCTTTTCCCCCCCTGCACCACACCACCACCTCTACCACCACCAATGGCGCCGTGGGCGCCTGAGCAACAGGAGATCCCGTGAGCGTGAAAGTCGGCATCAACGGATTCGGCCGCATCGGCCGCAACTACCTGCGGGCGGCTCTCGCCCAGGGCAGCGACCTCGAGATCGTCGCCGTCAACGACCTGACCGACAACGCCGCGCTCGCCCACCTGCTCAAGTACGACTCGGTCGGTGGCGTGCTCGCCCACGACGTCTCGCACGACGGCGACTCGATCACGGTCGGCGGCCGCCGCATCCGCGTCTTCGAGGAGCGCGATCCGGCCGCCCTGCCGTGGGGCGACCTCGGCGTCGACATCGTCATCGAGTCGACCGGCCGCTTCACTAAGGCGGAGGACGCCAAGAAGCACATCGCCGGCGGCGCGAAGAAGGTGCTCATCTCGGCGCCCGCGACGGGCGACGACGCCACGATCGTCATGGGCGTCAACGAAGAGACGTACGACCCCGCGACCGACGTCATCATCTCGAACGCTTCCTGCACGACGAACTGCCTCGCCCCGCTCGCCAAGGTCTTCAACGACGCCTTCGGCATCGAGCGCGGCTTCATGATGACGGCGCACGCCTACACCGCCGACCAGAACCTGCAGGACGGCCCGCACAGCGACCTGCGTCGCGCCCGCGGTGCCGCCATCAACATCGTGCCCGCCTCGACCGGTGCTGCCAAGGCGATCGGCCTCGTGCTGCCGGAGCTGCAGGGCAAGCTCAGCGGCTCGTCGTACCGCGTGCCCGTGCCCACCGGCTCGATCGTCGACCTCACGATCGTCACGCCGACCGAGGGCCTCACGGTCGAGGCGATCAACGCCGCGTACAAGGCCGCCGCGAGCGAGGGCCGCCTCAAGGGCTACCTCGAGTACACGGAGGACCCGATCGTCTCGAGCGACATCCAGCTCAACCCGCACTCGTCGATCTTCGACGCCGAGCTCACCAACGTGAGCGGCACGCTCGTGAAGGTCTCGGCCTGGTACGACAACGAGTGGGGCTACTCGAACCGCCTCGTCGACCTGACCGAGTTCGTCGGCGCCCGCCTCTAGGCGCGGCTGCGACGAGAAGAGCCTCCGTGGCCCTGCGTACGATCGAGTCCCTCGGCGACCTCGCGGGTCGGCGCGTCATCGTGCGGTGCGACCTCAACGTGCCGCTCGCTGACGGCGTCGTGACCGACGACGGCCGCATCCGCGCTTCGCTGCCGACCCTCAACGCGCTCATGCACCGCGGCGCGAAGGTCGTCGTCGTGTCGCACCTCGGCCGCCCGGAGGGTGCGCCCGACGCCCGATACAGCCTGGCGCCGGTCGCCCAGCGGCTCAGCGAGCTGCTCGGGGCGCGCGTCGCGTTCGCGAGCGACACCGTAGGCCCGGCGGCGGCGGATGCCGTGGCTGGTCTCGCCGACGGCGAGGTGGCGGTTCTCGAGAACCTGCGCTTCAACCCGGGGGAGACGGCGAAGGACGCCGCGGAGCGACAGGCATTCGCCGACCAGCTCGCGCGCTTCGGCGACGCCATGGTCTCCGACGGCTTCGGGGTCGTGCACCGCAAGCAGGCGAGCGTGTACGAGCTCGCGCAGACGCTGCCGAGCGCTGCCGGGTCGCTCATCTCGGCCGAGACCGATGTGCTCGACCGCCTGACCGAGCGCCCGGAGCGCCCGTACACGGTGGTGCTCGGCGGGTCGAAGGTGAGCGACAAGCTCGGCGTCATCGCGCACCTGCTGCCGCGCGTCGACCGCTTGCTCATCGGCGGCGGCATGCTCTTCACCTTCCTCGCCGCACAGGGCCACAAGGTGGGCGCGAGTCTGCTCGAGGCCGACCAGCTCGACACCGTGCGGGGCTACCTGGCCGAGGCCGAGCAGCGCGGCGTGCAGATCGTGCTGCCGACCGACGTCGTGGTCGCCGAGCGCTTCGCCGCCGATGCCCCGCACACCGTGCAGCGGGCGGATGCGATCGAGGAGGGCCCGGCGGGGGCATCCGGCATCGGTCTCGATATCGGCCCCGACACGGCTGCCGCCTTCGCAGAGCTCGTCGCCTCGTCGACGACGGTGTTCTGGAACGGCCCCATGGGGGTCTTCGAGTTCCCCGCGTTCGCCGGCGGTACGCGCGCCGTCGCCGAGGCGCTCACGCGCGTCTCGGGCCTCGGCGTGGTCGGCGGCGGCGATTCGGCCGCGGCCGTTCGGGCGCTCGGGTTCAGCGACACCGATTTCGGTCACGTCTCCACCGGGGGCGGCGCCAGCCTCGAGTTCCTCGAGGGAAAGAAGCTCCCCGGCCTGGAGGTCCTCGGATGGCAGTAGCACGCACCCCGCTCATCGCGGGCAACTGGAAGATGAACCTCGACCACCTCCAGTCGATCGCCTTCGTGCAGAAGCTCGCGTGGAGCCTGCGCGATGCGAAGCACGACCCGGCCGAGGTCGAGGTCGCGGTCTTCCCGCCGTTCACCGATCTCCGCAGCGTGCAGACGCTCGTGACCGCCGACAAGCTCGAGCTCCGCTACGGCGGGCAAGACCTCTCGGTGCATGACAGCGGCGCCTACACGGGCGAGATCTCGGGCGCGTTCCTCGCCGCCCTCGACTGCCGCTACGTCATCATCGGCCACAGCGAGCGCCGGCAGTACCACGCGGAGACCGACCAGGTCGTCGCCGACAAGACGACCGCCGCGCTCCGGCACGGGCTCGTCCCCGTCATCTGCGTGGGCGAGACGGCCGACGACCTTGCGCAGCACGGCCCGTCGGCGATGCCCGTCGCGCAGTTGCGGGTCGTGCTCAACGCGCTCGCGCCCGACGCCGACATCGTCGTCGCCTACGAGCCCGTCTGGGCGATCGGCTCCGGCCAGGCGGCGACTCCTGAGCAGGCACAGCAGGTCTGCACGGCGCTGCGCGCGACGATCGCGGAGGTGCTCGGGGACGACGCGGCTGCCCGCACGCGCATCCTGTACGGCGGCTCGGTCAAGGCGGCGAACATCGCGGGCTTCATGAAGCACAAGGATGTGGACGGCGCGCTCGTCGGTGGAGCGAGCCTCGACGTCGACGAGTTCTCGAGCATCGCCCGCTTCCCGAAGCACGTCGGCACCGCCTGATCCCCGCTCCGCCCGCTGTCCGGTAGGGTAGGAGACTGTTCCAAACGCGCGAGAGGTCCAATCCGTGGAAATTCTTCAGGTCGTGCTCCAGGTCATCCTGGGCATCACGAGCCTTCTGCTGACGCTCATGATCCTGCTGCACCGCGGTCGCGGCGGCGGGCTCTCCGACATGTTCGGCGGCGGCGTCACCTCTAACCTCGGGGCCTCCGGTGTCGCCGAGCGCAACCTCAACCGCATCACGATCATCCTCGCCCTCGTGTGGGTCAGCTCGATCGTCGTGCTCGGTCTCATCACGCGCTTCGACGCGGTCTAAGGAGCACACCATGGTTTCAGGCGGCAGCGCCATCAGGGGTTCGCGCGTGGGCTCCGGCCCGATGGGCGAGCAAGACCGGGGCATCCACGCCGAGCGCATCTCGATCTCGTACTGGGACGCGATGGGCAACGAGACGGTGCGGCACTTCGCGGCGAACCTGCCGGAGGAGATCCCCGAGACGATCGACTCCCCGTCGACCGGGCTCCCCGCGGGGCGCGACAAGAACAACCCCCCTCAGGTCGCGAAGAACGAGCCCTACAAGACCCACCTCGCCTACGTGAAAGAGCGCCGCACCGACGAGGAGGCCTCGCAGATCCTCGACGAGGCCCTGCTCAAGCTGCGCCAGCGCCGCGGCGGCGCCTGAGCCGACGGGCTAGTCCTCGCCCGCCATCCACTCGGCCTGGTCCATCGCGCCGGTCCAGTAGCTCGTGGGGGCGATGAGCGACTCGGGAACCTCCGACGAGGCCTCCTCGTCGATGAAGAAGACCGTGCGCTTGGTGCCGAGCACCCCGCCGACCGGCACATCGGCGACCGCCGCGCCCGCGAGGGCGAGACCGAGCGCCGCGGCCTTGTCGGCGCCCGCGAGCACGAGCCAGATGCGCTCGGAGCGGTTGATGAGCGGCAGTGTCAGAGTCAGCCGCTGCGGCGGCGGCTTGGGGGAGTCGTGCACGGCGATCACGTCGGCCTCGGTCGCGCGCGGGCCGTCGCGCTCGGGGAAGAGCGAGGCGATGTGCCCGTCGGGCCCGACGCCGAGGAAGGTGATCGCGAAGGTCGGGAAGGCCCCCTCGCCAGCGGCGAGCAGCTCGTCCCGGTAGCGCACGGCCGCAGTCTCGAGGTCGAGCCCCTCGTCGGAGGCGGGGAAGGCGTGGATATTCGCCGCCGGGATCGCGACGTGATCGAGCAGCGCCTCGCGCGCCTGCTGCACGTTGCGGTCGGCATGACCGGTCGGCACCCATCGCTCGTCGCCCCACCAGGCGTGCACCCGGCCCCAGTCGATCTGATCGCGCCCGGGGTGGTCGGCGATCGCGGCGAGCACCTCGATGCCGACGCTGCCGCCGGTGAGCACGATATGCACCTCCGACCGCTCGTCGAGCAGGTCGATCACCTTGGTGAGGAAGCGGGCGGCGACCGAGCCCGCGAGCGCGGCCCGGTCGGCGTGCACGAGCACGCGGCGTTCGGTAGTCACGGTGGAGCCTCTCTGGTGGAGCGGGAGCGCGGGCTGCGCCGTCGTCACACGGCGGTCGAGGCGCCGAACCCGCTCGCGAGCACGGCACCGAACTCGTCGTCGGGGTCGAGCCTACGCAGTTCCTCGGCGAGGCACTCACGCAGGCCCCGGCGCGGCAGCGACAGCTCGTGCGTCGGCTGGCCCGGCTGGTGCAGCTCGACGATGCCCGTGCGCGTGCGCTCCAGGCGGATCTCGCCGCCCGCGCGGTGCAGGACGACGCGGTGGATGCCCGACGAGGGGTTGCCATCGGCCACGTCCACCTCGACCGGCACCTGCAGGCGTAGCCCGAGCCACGCCGCGAGCAGAGCTGTCGACGGGCTGTCGGGGGCGCCCGAGACCTGCACGCGCGTGATGGGCTCGTAGGGCGGCTGGTCGAGCGACGCGGCGAGCTGCGCACGCCAGAGCGTCAGCCGCGTCCACGCGAAGTCGGTGTCGCCCGGGCGGTAGCCCGCGGCGATCCGCGCGAGCGTGCCCTGCGGCTCTGCCGTCGATGCCGAGTCGGTGATACGGCGCTGGGCCAGGCGGCCGAGCGGGGTCTCGCACACGGCATCCGGGCATTCTCCCGGCCACCACGAGACGACGGGCGCGTCGGGAAGCAGAAGCCCCGTCACGAGCCCCCGCAGATCGGTCGCGGTGTCGCCGTGCGCCCTCAGCACGATGACCTCGCTCGCTCCCGCGTCGCCGCCGACGCGGATCTCCGCGTCGAGACGCGCGGTTGCGGCGGCGGGGTCGGTCGAGACGACGATGATGCGCATGGGATGCTCGCGCGACGCCTCGTTCGCGGCGGCGATGACATCCTCCTCATCGCCGATGACGCTCGCGATGATGAGGGTGAGCACGCGACCGAGGGCGACGGCGCCGGCCTCGTCGCGGATGCGCACGAGGGTCTTCGACACCTGGCTCGCTGTCGTGTCGGGCAGGTCGATGATCACGGGCGCCTCCACACTCGTCCGTCGCGGGCCAGCAGGTCGTCCGCGGACTGCGGCCCCCACGTGCCAGGGGCGTACTGCTCGGGCGCGCCCTGCGTGGCCCAGAACTCCTCGATCGGGTCGAGGATCTTCCAGCTGAGCTCGACCTCCTCGTGCCGCGGGAACAGCGGCGGGTCGCCGAGCAACACATCGAGGATGAGGCGCTCGTAGGCCTCGGGGCTCGCCTCCGTGAAGGCGTGCCCGTAGCCGAAGTCCATCGTGACGTCGCGCACCTGCATGCCGGCACCGGGAACCTTCGACCCGAAACGGATGGTCACGCCCTCATCGGGCTGCACGCGGATCACGAGGGCGTTCTGCCCGAGTGCCGAGGTCTGCGCCTCGGCGAACAGGTACTGGGGCGCACGCTTGAACACCACGGCGATCTCGGTCACCCGGCGCCCGAGCCGCTTGCCGGCGCGCAGGTAGAACGGCACGCCCGCCCAGCGCCGGGTGTTGATGTCGAGGCGCATGGCCGCGTAGGTCTCGGTGACCGAGTCGGGGTTCATGCCGTCTTCCTCGAGGAAGCCGGGCACCCACTCGCCACCCTGCCAGCCGCTCGAGTACTGCCCGCGCGCGGTGCCCGTCGACAGATCCTTCGGCAGGCGCACGGCCGACAGCACCTTCTCCTTCTCGGCGCGCAGATCGGCCGCGTCGAACGAGACGGGCTCCTCCATCGCCGTCAGGGCGAGCAGCTGCAGGAGGTGGTTCTGGATGACGTCGCGCGCAGCGCCGATGCCGTCGTAGTAGCCGGCCCGGCCGCCCACGCCGATGTCCTCCGCCATCGTGATCTGCACGTGGTCGACGTAGTTCGCGTTCCAGATCGGCTCGTACATCATGTTGGCGAAGCGCAGCGCCAGGATGTTCTGGACGGTCTCCTTGCCGGAAGGGCTTCTCGATCACGACGCGTCGCCATTCGCCCGCCTGCGCCTCGGCGAGCCCGCTACGACGCAGCTGCTCGGTCACGAGCGGGAACGACTTCGGTGGGATCGACAGGTAGAAGGCGTGGTTGCCCATCGTGCCGCGCTCGCGGTCGAGCTCGGCGAGAGTCTCCGAGAGCCGCTCGAAGGCGCCGTCGTCGTCGAAATCGCCGGAGACGAAGCGGATGCCAGCGGCGAGCTGCCGCCACACCTCCTCGTGGAAGGGCGTGCGCGCATACTGCTTGACCGCGTCGTGCACGACCTGCTCGAAGTCCTGGGTCTCCCAGTCGCGGCGGGCGAAGCCCACGAGCGCGAAGCCCGGCGGTAGCAGCCCGCGATTGGCGAGGTCGTAGACGGCGGGCATGAGCTTCTTGCGCGAGAGGTCGCCCGTGACCCCGAAGATGATCAGTCCGCTCGGGCCGGCGATGCGGTTGAGCCGACGATCGTCGGGGGAGCGCAGCGGGTTGCTGTCGCGGGCGATGGCGACCGGGGCCATGGTTCTCCTCGTGGTGGCGGTGCGGGTCAGGAGAGCGCGGCGATGATCGCGGCGATGCCGTCGGCGTCGCGCACACGCAGGGTCACGACGGGCATGCCCTTCTCGCCGAGCACGGCGGCGTCGCCCGCTGCCTGCGCGGCGATGAGCTGCCCGTAGGTGAACGGCCGCTCGGGGATGCTCAGGTCGTCGCCGAGCGTGCCGGTCACCTGCAGGAACACCCCGGTCGCCGGGCCGCCCTTGTGGTACTGGCCCGTCGAGTGCAGGAAGCGCGGGCCCCAGCCGAACGTCACGGGTCGACCCGTGCGCTCGGCCACGAGGTGGCGCGCGACCTCGAGCTCGGGGTGGGCGAGCCGGTCGAGGTAGGCCTGCACGGCGACGTAGCCGCCCTCCGGCATGGCCGCCTCGAGCGCACGCACCGCGTCGCCGACGGTGGATGCTCCGCCGACGATCGCTGCCGGCCCGACAACCTCGACGCCGCCGTCGACGAATTGCGCGGCGAGGGGCTCAGGGCGCGCATCGAGCAGCCCGCGCGCGGCGACTTTGGCCGACTCGACGTCGGGCTGGTCGAAGGGGTTGATGCCGAGCAGCATGCCCGCGACGGCGGTGGCGTACTGCCAGGTGAGCAGGTGGGCTCCGAGCGAGCCCGAGAGCTCGATCTCGCCGTCGGCGACCTCGCGCGTCGCGCGCGCGTCGGCGACGAGGCGCACGACCTGGACGTCGGCGGCCCCGCTCGAGAGCTCGGGAGCATCGATGCCGACGACGACGGGCAGGATGCCACGGCCGTCCTTGCCCGTCGACTCGGCGACGAGCTGCTCGATCCAGTCGCCGAGGCCCACGATGTGGGTGCCGTCGGCCACGATGACGAGCTTGTCGCGCAGCGGCGCGGTGCCGGCGATCGCAGCGCCGAGCTGCAGCCCCGGGTTCGAGGCGCTGTCGACGGCGAGCGGAAGGCTCGCGGCCTCGGCCTCGTCGAGCAGGGCATCCAGGTCGACGCCCGCGAGGCCCGAGGGCACGAGGCCGAAGGCGGTGAGGGCCGAGTAGCGGCCGCCGACCGTCGGATCGGCCGTGAATACGCGGTAGCCCGCCTCGAGCGAGGCCTGCTCGAGCGGCGAGCCCGGGTCGGTGACGATGATGATGCGCTCGGCCGGGTCGATGCCCGCGGCCCGGAACGCCGCCTCGAAGCTGCGCTTCTGGCTGTCGGTCTCGATGGTCGACCCCGACTTCGACGAGACGACGACGGCGGTGTGGCCGAGGTGCTCGCCGAGCGCCGTGGCGACCTGACCGGGGTCGGTCGAGTCGAGCACGACGAGCGGAGCCCCGGTGGTGCGGGTGATGACCTCGGGCGCGAGTGACGAGCCGCCCATGCCGCACAGCACGATGCGCGAGACGCCGCGCTCGGCGAGTGCGTCGCGCAGGGCGACGATCTCGGCGACGAGCGGACGCGAGATCGAGACGGCCTGCGTCCATCCGAGGCGGATGCTCGCCTCGGCCTCGGCCGCTGCGCCCCAGAGGGTGCTGTCGCCCGCGGTGATGCGGCTCGCGACGAGCTGCTCCACGAGCGCGGGCACGTGGGCGTCGATCGCGCGCTGGGCATCGCCGCGCGCGGCGACGGTGAGGGTCATCGGGCCGCCTCGAGCGCGGCGCTGACGGTGTCGAGCAGCTCGTTCCAGCTGACGATGAACTTCTCCACGCCCTCCTTCTCGAGCAGGGCGGTCACCTCGTCGTACGAGATGCCGAGAGCATCGAGTTCGGCGAGCACGCCGCGCGCCTCGTCGTAGCTGCCCGTGACGGCGTCGCCCGCGATCACCCCGTGGTCGAAGGTCGCCTGCAGGGTCTTCTCGGGCATCGTGTTGACCGTCCGGCCGACCGCGAGCTCGGTCACGTAGAGCGTGTCGGGCAGGCTCGGGTCCTTCACGCCCGTCGAGGCCCAGAGGGGCCGCTGGGCGTTCGCGCCGGCCGCGAGCAGGGCCTGCGCGCGGTCGGTCGCGAAGGCCTGCTCGAAGACCTCGTAGGCGAGACGGGCGTTGGCGATGCCTGCCTTGCTCTTGAGGGCGAGCGCCTCGGGCGTGCCGATCTCGACGAGCCGCTTGTCGATCTCGGTGTCGACGCGCGAGACGAAGAACGAGGCGACCGAGTGGATGGTCGAGAGGTCGATTCCGGCGGCCTGGGCCTTCTCGAGGCCCGCGAGGTAGGCCTCGATGACCGCGCGGTGGCGCTCGAGGCTGAAGATGAGGGTCACATTGACGCTGATGCCCGCGGCGATCGTCTCGGTGATCGCCTCGAGGCCCTCGAGCGTCGCGGGGATCTTGATCATGGCGTTCGGGCGGCCGACCTTCTTCCAGAGCTGCTGCGCCTGCGCGATCGTGCCGGCCGCGTCGTGCGCGAGCCCCGGCTCGACCTCGATCGACACCCGGCCGTCCTGCCCGCCCGTGGCCCCGTAGACCGAGGCGAAGATGTCGCTCGCGGCGGCGACGTCGTCGGTCGTGATCTCGAAGACGGCCTGCGTGACGTCGGCGCCGGAGGCCGCGAGCTCGCGCACCTGCGCGTCGTAGGTCGTGCCTGTGGCGAGCGCGGCCGCGAAGATCGTGGGGTTGGTCGTGACACCGACGACGTCTCGCTCGGTGATGAGGGCGGCGAGGCCCCCCGACGTGATGCGGTCGCGAGACAGGTCGTCGAGCCAGATGCTGACGCCGAGCTCGCTGAGCTGGGCGGTGGGGGTCGAACTCATGGTGTCCTCAATCGTGGGTGGTGGAGTGGTGGCGGACGGATGGGGGCCGTGGGGGCCGGTCAGTGCGCGGCGATGCTCTCGCGCGCTGCAGTGGCCACGGCTTCGGGCGTGATCCCGAACTCGCGGAAGAGCGTCTGGTAGTCGGCCGAGGCGCCGAAGTGCTCGATCGACACCGTGCGGCCGCGGTCGCCGACGTAGCGGTACCAGCTGAGCGCGAGACCCGCTTCGACCGAGACGCGGGCGGTGATGGCCGCGGGCAGCACCGACTCGCGGTACTCGGCGCTCTGCTCCTCGAACCACTCGAGGCAGGGCGCCGACACGACGCGCGCGTGGATGCCCTGCTCCGCGAGCTGCGCGCGAGCATCCATCGCCACCGAGACCTCGGAGCCCGTCGCGATCAGGATGACGTCGGGGGAGCCGTTCGCGGCCTCGGCGAGCACGTAGGCGCCCTTCGCGACGTGGTGGGCCGCCGCGAGCTCGTCACCCGAGGCCGCGCCGGTGCCGCGCGCGAAGACCGGGATGTTCTGGCGCGTGAGCGCGATGCCCGCGGGGGAGCGGCGTTCGAGCACGGCCTTCCAGGCGTGCGCCGTCTCGTTGGCGTCGGCGGGTCGCACGACGGCGAGGCCGGGGATCGCGCGGAGCGAGGCCAGCTGCTCGATCGGCTGGTGCGTCGGGCCGTCCTCGCCCAGGGCCACCGAGTCGTGGGTCCAGACGTAGGTGACCGGCACGTTCATGAGCGCCGCGAGGCGCACGGCGGGGCGCATGTAGTCGCTGAAGATGAGGAAGGTGCCGCCGAAGACGCGCGTGCGGCCGTGCAGGGCGATGCCGTTGAGGATCGCACCCATGGCGTGCTCGCGAATGCCGAAGTGCAGCACGCGCCCGTAGGGGTTGGCCTGCCACTCGTGCGTCGAGTGCTCGGCGGGGGCGAAGGAGCCGCCGCCGGCGATCGTCGTGAGGTTCGACTCGGCGAGGTCGGCCGAGCCGCCCCAGAACTCGGGCAGCACGCCCGCGATCGCGTTGATGACCTTGCCGCTCGCGGCGCGCGTCGAGACGCTCGTGCCGCCCTCGAAGACGGGTAGCGCCGCGTCGAGGCCAGCGGGCAGCTCGCCCGCCTGCATCCGCTCGAGCAGCGCGGAGCGCTCGGGGTGCGCCGCCGCCCAGGCGTCGAACCGCGACTGCCAGGCCGCGCGGCGCTCCCGCCCGCGCTCGACCGCCTTCCGGGTGTGGGCGATGACATCGTCGGCGATGGCGAAGTGCTCGTCAGGGTCGAAGCCCATGACGCGCTTGGTCGCCGCGAGCTCGTCGCCCCCGAGGGCCGAGCCGTGGATCTTGCCGGTGTTCTGCTTCGTGGGCGCGGGCCAGCCGATGATCGTCTTGACGATCACGAGGCTCGGGCGCGCGGTCTCGGCCTTCGCGGCCTCGATCGCGGCGTGCAGGGCGGGCACATCCTCGGTGTACGAGCCCGAGGCCTTCCAATCGACGATCTGCACGTGCCAGCCGTAGGCCGCGTAGCGCGCCGCGACGTCTTCCGTGAAGGCGATGTCGGTGTCGTCCTCGATCGAGATCTGGTTGGAGTCGTAGATGGCGATGAGGTTGCCGAGCTGCTGGTGGCCCGCGAGCGACCCCGCCTCGCTCGTCACGCCCTCCTGGATGTCGCCGTCGCCGGCGATGACGTAGATGTGGTGGTCGAAGACGCTCTCGCCGGCAGGGGTCTCGGGGTCGAGCAGGCCGCGCTCGAAGCGCGCGGCGTAGGCGAAGCCGACCGCCGAGGCGAGGCCCTGGCCCAGCGGGCCCGTCGTGATCTCCACGCCGTCGGTGTGGCCGTACTCGGGGTGGCCGGGGGTCTTGGAGCCCCACGTGCGCAGCGCCTTGAGGTCGTCGAGCTCGAGGCCGTAGCCGCCGAGGTAGAGCTGCACGTACTGCGTGAGCGAGCTGTGGCCCGCCGAGAGGATGAAGCGGTCGCGACCGAGCCAGTGGGGATCGCTCGGATCGTGCTGCATGACCTTCTGGTGCAGCAGGTACGCGACGGGGGCGAGCGACATGGCCGTCCCCGGGTGGCCGTTGCCGACCTTCTCGACGGCGTCCGCGGCGAGCAGCCGGGCGGTGTCGACGGCGCGGCGGTCCAGGTCATCCCAGGTCAGGTCGGTCATGGCGTCGGTACTGCCCTTTCTTCAGACGGATGCGGGCCTCGCCCGGTCCTGCACGAACGTCTGCGCGCAGGGCGTCGTCGGCCCTCGCCAGTATAGAGAGGGTCGTATGCCGCGGCGGGTGCGGGCGACCTCCGCTCCCAAGAACGCTCCCGTAGACTGGCGGTATTCCCGCGCCACGAATGAAGGAGCCATGGATACTGCTCTCGATCACGCCGTCTCGACGCGACCGCGCAGCATCCGACGCACCCTCGCCGCCTACGTCGCACTGACGAAGCCGCGCGTCATCGAGCTGCTGCTCGTCACGACCGCGCCCGTCATGATCCTCGCCGCGGACGGCCTGCCGAGCATCTGGCTCGTGCTCGCGACGCTCGTCGGCGGGGCGCTCTCGGCCGGCTCCGCGGGTGCCTTCAACATGTACATCGACCGCGACATCGACCGGCTCATGGGACGCACCCAGAACCGCCCTCTCGTCACTGGCGAGGTCTCCGACCGCGCGGCGCTCATCTTCGCCTACACGATCGGCATCGTGTCGATCGTGTGGCTCGGCCTCACCACCAACTGGCTCGCCGCGTCGCTCTCGCTCGCCGCGATCCTGTTCTACGTCGTCATCTACACGCTCGTGCTCAAGCGCCGCACCGAGCAGAACATCATCTGGGGCGGCATCGCGGGCTGCTTCCCCGTGCTCATCGGCTGGACGGCCGTGACGGGCTCGCTCGACTGGCCGCCGCTCATCCTGTTCCTGGTGGTCTTCCTCTGGACGCCGCCGCACTACTGGCCGCTGTCGATGAAGTACCGCGAGGACTACGCGGCCGCCGATGTGCCGATGCTCGCCGTCATGCGCGATCGTGCCACGGTCGGGGTGCAGGTCGTGCTCTACGCCTGGGCGACCGTCGCGGCCTCGCTCCTGCTCATCCCGATCGCCCCGATGGGCGCTCTCTACACGGCCGTCGCCCTGATCTCCGGTGGCTGGTTCATCGTCGAGAGCCATCGGCTCTACGGACGGGCCGTACGGGGGCTCGAAGCCTCGCCCATGCGGGTGTTCCACGCGAGCATCACGTACTTGACGCTGCTCTTCGTGGCCGTCGGCATCGACCCGCTGCTGCCCTTCTAGCGCGCGACCCCCACGAGCTCGACCGGCTGCGCCGCGACGGGGTGCTCGCTCTCGCTGCGCCGCAGCGCGAGCAGCGAGAGCGTGACGAGGGCGACGAGCACGCACGCGAGCACCATGTGGATACCGACGAGGATCTCGGGCAGGCCGAGGCGCGCCTGCGCGATCCCGACCGCGATCTGCACGATCTCGACGGCGATGAGGCCCGTCACGGCGCGCCGCAGCGGCGCGCGGCCGAGTCGGACCGCGATGACGAGCAGCAGCACGCTCAGCCCGAACGTGATGTAGGCGGGCCACGAGTGCACGTGCTGCAGCAGCTCGCTGTCGAGCCCGTTGCGGGCGGCCCCGCCGTCTCCCGCGTGCGGACCCGAGCCCGTCACGACGATGCCGACGAGCACGGTGATCCACGCGCCCACCGCGGTCGCGAGCGCAAGAGCCCGCACCGCGGACGGCACGGCGAGCTCGCCTGTCGTGCGCCCGCGGTAGACGCGGTGCACGAAGACCACGGCGAGCGCGACGAGCACGGCCGACACGACGAAGTGGAAGCCGACGACCCAGGGGTTGAGCTCGGTGAGCACGGTGATGCCGCCGATGACGGCCTGGGCCGGGATGCCGAGGCCCAGCGCGACCGTGAGACGCAGAAGCTCGGGGCGCTCGCGGCGCATCCGGAGCACCGAGAGGAAGGCGAGGATCGCGATGATGACGAGGACGAAGGTGAGCAGCCGGTTGCCGAACTCGACGATGCCGTGGATACCCATCTCGGGTGTCGCGATGAACGAGTCCTCCGTGCACCGCGGCCAGGTGGGGCACCCGAGCCCCGAACCCGTGAGCCGCACCGCTCCACCCGTGCCGACGATGAGGGTCTGACTGACGAGCGACGCCCAGGCGATGACCCGCACCCGGCGGTCGGTGGTCGAGACGGGCAGCCACTGCCACAGCCGATTCACGGTCTGCTTCCTCCTCTTTCAGGCTGCGCACGGTAGAATCAGGGCAGCTCATCGTCAGTGTCGACCGCGAGCCGCGCATCACGCAGCCGCTGGGCGGCTCGGGCTCACGACATCTCGTTCGGCCTCAGTGTATTCACGCTCGTTGAGCGTCTGCCGAAGGTCGCCGCGCTGCAGGATGTCCACGGAATGTCACCGTCCCGATCACGGTTGGGTTCGGAAGAGAGAAGAGGAAACGCATGTCTGACGTGCTCATCGACCGACCCGAGCTCGAGGGGCTCGGCCAGTACGAGTTCGGCTGGAGCGACTCCGACGCCGCCGGGGCTTCGGCCCGCCGCGGCATCGACGACAGCGTCGTGCGCAACATCTCGACCCTCAAGGACGAACCGCAGTGGATGCTCGACCTGCGTCTGAAGGGCCTCAAGCTCTTCGGCCAGAAGCCCATGCCGCTCTGGGGCGCCGACCTGTCGGGCATCGACTTCGACAACATCAAGTACTTCGTGCGCTCCACCGAGAAGCAGGCCACCACGTGGGAGGAGCTGCCGGAGGAGATCAAGAACACCTACGAGAAGCTCGGCATCCCCGAGGCCGAGCGCCAGCGCCTCGTCGCGGGCGTCGCGGCTCAGTACGAGTCGGAGGTCGTCTACCACCAGATCCGCGAAGACCTCGAGGCTCAGGGCGTCATCTTCATGGACACCGACACTGCCCTGCGCGAGCACCCCGAGTTCTTCACCGAGTACTTCGGCACGGTCATCCCCGCTGGCGACAACAAGTTCGCCGCGCTCAACACGGCCGTGTGGTCGGGCGGCTCGTTCGTCTACGTGCCGCCGGGCGTGCACGTCGAGATCCCGCTGCAGGCCTACTTCCGCATCAACACCGAGAACATGGGCCAGTTCGAGCGCACGCTCATCATCGCCGACGAGGGCTCGTACGTGCACTACATCGAGGGCTGCACGGCGCCGATCTACAAGAGCGACTCGCTGCACTCGGCCGTCGTCGAGATCATCGTGAAGAAGAACGCCCGCGTGCGCTACACGACGATCCAGAACTGGTCGAACAACGTCTACAACCTCGTCACCAAGCGCGCCGTCGCGCACGAGGGCGCGACCATGGAGTGGATCGACGGCAACATCGGCTCGAAGGTGACGATGAAGTACCCGTCGATCTTCCTGATGGGCGAGCACGCCAAGGGCGAGACCCTCTCGGTGGCCTTCGCGGGCCCCGGCCAGCACCAGGACGCGGGCGCGAAGATGATCCACATGGCGCCGTACACGACGTCGTCGATCGTCTCGAAGTCGATCGCGCGCGGCGGCGGTCGTGCCGGCTACCGCGGCGAGGTGCGCGTCGACGCGAACGCGCACCACTCGGCCAACACCGTGCGCTGCGACGCCCTGCTCGTCGACACGATCTCGCGCTCCGACACCTACCCGGCGATCGACATCCGCGTCGACGACGTGCAGCTCGGGCACGAGGCGACCGTCTCGCGCGTGAGCGAGGAGCAGCTGTTCTACCTGCAGTCGCGCGGCCTGCCCGAAGACGAGGCCATGGCCATGATCGTGCGCGGCTTCATCGAGCCCATCGCACGCGAGCTGCCCATGGAGTACGCCCTTGAGCTGAACAAGCTCATCGAGATGAGCATGGAAGGCAGCGTCGGCTAGATGAGTTCCGCCCCCGCAGCGCACGCACCCACGACCGAGACGCAGCAGCACCCGCACGGCCCGGGCTCTCCGGTGCCCGTGCAGACCCGCAACGAGCGCTTCGCCTCCGCTGCCCACGACGACTTCCCGCCCGTGACGGGTCGCGAGCTCGAGTGGAAGCTGACGCCCGTCGAGAAGATCCGCGACCTCATCGACGGCGAGCTCGACGGCTCGGCCTTCCCGGCCGCGGTCTCGAGCGCGCCCGGCGTGACGGCCGAGTGGGTGGGCCTCGACGACCCCCGCGTCGGCTCGGCGGGGCTCGCCGAGGAGCGCGCCGCCGCCAACGCCTGGTCGAGCGCGCAGCAGGCGCTCGCGGTGACGCTGACGAGCGAGGAGGCCGTCGCGGTCACGATCGACCGCACAGGCGCCGACCGCGCGCCGCGGGCCGCGCACACCGTCATCACGGCCGCGCCGAACGCGCGCGGCACCGTCGTCATCGACAACCGCGGCAGCGCCCGACTCAGCGAGAACGTCGAGATCGTCGCGGGCGCCGGCAGCGAGCTCACGGTCGTGAGCGTGCAGGAGTGGGACGCCGAATCGGTGCACCTCTCGAGCCAGTTCGCCCGGGTCGACAAGGATGCCCGCCTCACGCACGTCGTCGTCTCGCTCGGCGGCGCCATCGTGCGCGTGAACCCCTCGGTGCACCTCGCCGGTGCGGGCGCCGACGGCCAGCTGCTCGGCCTCTACTTCGCCGACGCCGGCCAGCACCTCGAACAGCGCGTCTACGTGCACCACATCGCCCCCCACACGATCAGCCGCGTGACGTACAAGGGCGCGCTCAACGGCGCCGGTGCGCGCACGGTCTGGGTCGGCGACGTGCTCATCGGGCGCGACGCCACGGGCACCGATTCGTACGAGCAGAACCGCAACCTCGTGCTCAGCGACGGCACGCGCGCCGACTCCATCCCGAACCTCGAGATCGAGACGGGCGACATCGCCGGGGCGGGCCACGCGAGCGCGACGGGTCGGTTCGACGACGAGCAGCTGTTCTACCTGCGCTCGCGCGGCATCGACGAGCAGGAGGCGCGACGGCTCGTCGTGCTCGGCTTCCTGCTCGAGGTGGTGCAGAAGATCGGGGCGCCCGAGCTCGAGCAGCGGCTCATCGCCGCGATCGAGACCGAGCTCGACGCCGTGGCGGTGGTGTGAGATGACCGCGATCCGTGTCTGCGCGCTCGACGAGCTCAGCCCCGCCTCGGCGAAGAAGGTCGTCGTCGACGGGAAGCCCGTCGCCGTCGTCATGGACTCGGCCGGCGCCGTGCACGCGCTCGGCGACACCTGCACCCACGGCGAGATCTCGCTCAGCGAGGGCTTCGTCGAGGACGACGCCATCGAGTGCTGGGCCCACGGCTCGAAGTTCGCCCTCGACACCGGCAAGCCCCGCAACTTCCCGGCCTACGAGCCGGTGCCCGTGTACGCCGTGACGATCGAGGGCACCGACGTGCTCGTCGACGTCTCCCAGAACATCGCCGACCCGGCGACCGCCTCCTAAGGAAGAACCGCACAATGTCCACTCTTGAGATCCGCGACCTCCATGTCAGCATCGAGACCGATCAGGGCACCAAGGAGATCCTCCGCGGCGTCAACCTGACCATCAACTCGGGTGAGACGCACGCCATCATGGGCCCCAACGGCTCGGGCAAGTCGACGCTCGCGTACACGATCGCCGGGCATCCCCGGTACACGGTCGACAGCGGCTCGATCACGCTCGACGGTGCCGACGTGCTCGAGATGAGCATCGACGAGCGTGCTCGCGCCGGGCTGTTCCTCGCGATGCAGTACCCCGTCGAGATCCCGGGCGTCACCGTCTCGAACTTCCTGCGCACCGCCAAGACCGCTCTCGACGGCGAGGCGCCCGCGCTGCGCTCGTGGATCAAGGACCTGCGCGGCTCGATGGAGGCCCTGCGCATGGACTCGTCGTTCGCCGAGCGCAACGTCAACGAGGGCTTCTCGGGCGGCGAGAAGAAGCGCCACGAGATCGTGCAGCTCGAGCTGCTCAAGCCGTCGATCGCCGTGCTCGACGAGACCGACTCGGGCCTCGACGTCGACGCTCTCAAGATCGTGTCGGAAGGCGTCAACCGCGTGAAGGAGAACACCGGCCTCGGTGTGCTGCTCATCACGCACTACACGCGCATCCTGCGGTACATCACGCCCGACTTCGTGCACGTGTTCGTCGACGGCCGCGTCGCCGAGGAGGGCGGCCCCGAGCTGGCGGAACGCTTGGAGAACGAGGGCTACGACCGCTACCTGACCGGCTCGACCGTAGGCTAGGCGCATGCCCACCGCACTCGAGCCGAAGCTCTTCGACCAGGTCGAGGAAGGCCTGAAGGACGTCGTCGACCCCGAGCTCGGGGTCAACATCGTCGACCTCGGCCTCGTCTACGACCTCGCCTGGGACGAGGAGAGCGACGCCCTCATCATCTCCATGACCCTCACCTCGGCCGGCTGCCCGCTCACCGATGTCATCGAGGAGTCGATCGCGAACGCGCTCGACGGCATCGTCGCGCAGTTCCGCATCAACTGGGTGTGGATGCCGCCGTGGGGCCCCGAGCGCATCACCGACGACGGTCGCGACATGATGCGAGCGCTGGGATTCAGTATCTGACAGCCGCGTACGAGCAAGGGCCCCCACCATCCGGCAGGGGCCCTTCCTCGTACTCGGGCTACGTGCCGCGCTGCGAGCGCTCGGCCGCGGCCCACAGGGCCGGCAGGAGCGCCGCGGCGATCGCGGCCTTGATGAGGCCGCCGATGAGGAACGGGTAGAAGCCCGCGACGAGCACCGACTGCAGGTCGTTCGGCAGGCCGAGCTGGCCGAGGGAGACGGCGAGCCACGGCAGGCCGACGGCGAAGACCACGAGCGAGCCGCCGATGAAGGTGATGATGGGCTTGTACCAGCCGCGGTCCCACGCGCGCTCGGCGGCCCAGCCGACGATCGCTGCGGAGGCGATGAAGCCGATGATGTAGCCGCCCGTCGGCCCGAGCAGCACCGACCAGCCCGAGGAGGCGTCGCTGTAGATCGGCAGGCCGATCGCGCCGAGCAACGCGTAGAGCGAGAGCGAGGCCGCGCCGCGAGCCGCGCCGAGGCCGGCGCCGACGAGCAGCACCGCGAGGGTCTGACCCGTGATGGGTACCGGCCAGAGCGGGATGGCGACCTGGGCGAGCACGGCGACGAGCGCGGTGCCGGCGACGACGAGGGCGATGTCGCTCGCCCACGTGCGCGTCACGACGCGGTCGACGAGGGTGGGGCGGACGAGGGGAGTGGTGGCGATCGTCACAGCGGGGCTTCCTCACGAGAAGTCGGGTGCGGGGGACAGGGTTAGACTATCGGGCTGGCCCCCCGTCGTCGGGGTGGTCGAATCCCACCAAAGAAACGGACGATCGCTGTGCTCGCTGTGCAAGACCTCGAGATCCGCGTCGGGGCGCGCCTGCTCATGGAGAACGTCACGTTCCGCGTCGACAAGGGCGACAAGGTCGGGCTCGTCGGGCGCAACGGCGCGGGCAAGACCACGATGACCCGCGCGCTCGCGGGCGAGGGCCAGCCGACGGGCGGCACCATCACGCGCACGGGCGAGATCGGCTACCTTCCGCAGGACCCGCGCGCGGGCGACCCCGAGCAGCTCGCCCGCACCCGCATCCTCGACGCACGCGGTCTGGGCCAGATCGTCATCGACATGGAGCGCGCGTCGATCGACATGGGCAGCAGCGACCCCGCCGTGGCGGAGAAGGCGATGGCCGCGTACGGTCGGCTCACCGACCGGTTCCACGCGCTCGGGGGCTACGCCGCCGAGGCCGAGGCCGCCGCGATCGCGAGCAACCTGAGCCTTCCCGACCGCATCCTCGGCCAGCCGCTCAGCACGCTCTCGGGCGGACAGCGGCGCCGCATCGAGCTCGCCCGCATCCTGTTCAGCGATGCCGAGACGATGATCCTCGACGAACCGACGAACCACCTCGACGCCGACTCGGTCGTCTGGCTGCGCGACTTCCTCAAGGCCTACCAGGGCGGGTTCATCGTCATCAGCCACGACGTGCACCTCGTGGAGGAGACGGTCAACCGGGTGTTCTACCTCGACGCCAACCGCACGGTTATCGACATCTACAACATGGGCTGGAAGAACTACCTGCGCCAGCGCGAGGCCGACGAGGAGCGCCGCAAGAAGGAGCGCGTCAACGTCGAGAAGAAGGCGACGTCGCTGCAGCTGCAGGCGGCGCGCTTCGGAGCGAAGGCCTCGAAGGCCGCCGCGGCCCACCAGATGGTCGCGCGGGCCGAGCGGATGCTCGCGGGGCTCGACGAGGTGCGTGCGGTCGATCGTGTGGCCAAGCTGCGCTTCCCCGAGCCGGCCCCCGTCGGCAAGACGCCGCTGCAGGCGCACAACCTGTCGAAGAGCTACGGCTCGCTCGAGATCTTCACGGCCGTCGACCTCGCGGTCGACCGCGGCTCGCGCGTCGTCATCCTGGGCCTCAACGGCGCCGGGAAGACGACCCTGCTGCGTATCCTCGCGGGCGTGGACGCGCCCGACACCGGCGCGATCGAGCCCGGGCACGGCCTGCGCATCGGCTACTACGCACAGGAGCACGAGACGCTCGACGTCAAGCGCTCGGTGCTCGAGAACATGATGAGCGCGAGCGAGGCCATCACCGAGCGCGAGGCGCGCAGCGTGCTCGGGTCGTTCCTGTTCGTCGGCGACGACGTGCAGAAGCCCGCGGGCGTGCTCTCGGGCGGCGAGAAGACGCGCCTGTCGCTCGCGACGCTCGTCGTCTCGAAGGCGAACCTGCTGCTGCTCGACGAGCCCACCAACAACCTCGACCCGGCGAGCCGCGAGGAGATCCTCGGTGCGCTCGCGAACTACGCGGGCGCCGTCATCCTGGTGAGCCACGACGAGGGGGCCGTCGAGGCGCTCAACCCTGAGCGCGTGCTTATCATGCCCGACGGGGTCGAAGACCTCTGGACGGCCGATTACGCGGAGCTGATCTCGCTCGCCTGACGGGCCTCGGCCTACTGAGCACCCTGCCGCTCGACGATCGCGTCCTCCACCTCGTCATCGGTCGGGCCTGAGCGGCGCGGGCGACGCGGGGCCGGCTCGCCGGTCTCCTCCTCGTGCAGCCCTCGGTGCTCCTGCCGCAGCGCCCAGCCGTAGCCGACGAACCCGAGCAGCGCGAAGAGATACCACTGAAAGGTGTAGCTGAGGTGCGGGCCCTCATCGGGCGCGGGGCGCAACGCCGCGACTGGGCGCTCGGCAGGCGCAGGGGTCTCGGAGTCGAGGAGGCCGTAAGCGCCCGTGACGACAGGCCCGCCCTCGACGCGCTCGGCGAGCTCAGGCAGGTGGATCGTCGCGATCTGGCCCTCGGGAGCGCCGCGCCCGGCGATCGTCGGCTCACCGGGCTTGAGACGCACGAGCACCTCGACCGGTCCGGCCGGGGGAGCGGGCACGGCATCGGGCGAGTCCTGCGCTTCACCCGTCGGTACCCAGCCCCGGTCGACGATGAACACCTCGCCGGTGTCGAGCAGCAGCGGCGTCAGCACCTCGAAGCCCGGACGCCCCGTGAGGGGGCGGTTGCGCACGAGCAGCTGCTGGTCGACCAGGTACTCGCCCTCGAGCACGACGGGCGTCCATTCCGCGTCGGGCGCGAGCGGCGCGTCGCCCGGCAGTACCTCGCGCAGGGCCACGGGGGCCGCATCCCAGTTCTGCGCGACGACGCGGATCTCGGCGACCGCCTCGACGCGACGCGCCCACTGCCACTGCGCGAGCCCGACGCAGACGACCGCGAACAGCGTCGTGACGGCGAGCCAGCCGAGCCAGCGGCGGGTCAGGGCCAGCGACAGGATGCTCACAACGAGCTATTCTCCCGGCTCGGGCACCCGCTCGACGACCACGCCGGCCGGGGTGATCGTCACGGGGAAGCCCCGGGCGTCGACGTAGTCGTACAAGTAGTCGCGGTGCTCGTCGCACGCGAGCCACACCTTGACGCGATCGGGCGTGTGGATGCGGGGGTTGCGCCAGTTGACGGCCCACGTCGCGGCCTCCCGACAGCCCGCGCGCGAGCAGCGGACGCTCGAGATGGAGCCCGGCAGGTCGATCACACGCCGTCTCTCGAGAGGGGCTCGGGACGGTACGGGAGCAGTGCTCCCGGGCGCTCGACGCGGTTGCCGCCGCTGTTGACCACCGTGTTCGCGGCGATGACCGCGAAGTAGGGCAGCACGATCGCGCCCAGGGCGGGAACGAGCAACCACCACCCGGGTGTGAAGAAGCACGCCACGATGCAGACCATGCGCACGCCCATGGCGGCGGCGTACTTCACCATGCGGGCCTTGCGCTCGTCGTCAGGCGACGTCGGCAGGCTCGTGATGGCGCTGGATTGCGGCTTCGACACACGGCGATGGTAGCCCGCGACGTTGCGCATATGCTGGGGAGCCATGACACCCCAGCGCACTGTTCTCATCACCGGCGGCAACCGCGGGATCGGCTACTCGATCGCCGAGGAGTTCATCGCCCAGGGCCACCGCGTCGCCGTCACCGCCCGCTCGGGATCGGGCCCCGCCGGTGCTCTCACCGTGATTGCCGACGTGACCGACGCCGCATCCCTCGATGCCGCGTTCACGACCGTCGAGGCCGAGCTGGGCCCGGTCGAGGTCGTCGTCGCGAACGCCGGCATCACGCGCGACACCCTGCTGCTGCGCATGTCGGAGGACGACTTCACCGACGTCATCGACACGAACCTTACCGGCGCCTTCCGCACGGTCAAGCGGGCGTCGAAGGGGATGCTCAAGGCGCGGTTCGGCCGCATCATCCTCATCTCGAGCGTCGTGGGGCTCTACGGCTCGGCGGGGCAGGTCAACTACAGCGCCTCCAAGTCGGCGCTCGTGGGCATGGCCCGTTCGCTCACGCGAGAGCTCGGCGCCCGCGGCATCACCGCCAACGTCGTGGCCCCCGGCTTCATCGAGACCGACATGACGGCCGCGCTGCCGGAGGATCAGCAGAAGGCCTATCAGCAGTCGATCCCCGCGGGCCGCTTCGCGACCCCGCTCGAGGTCGCGCGCGTCGTGACCTGGCTCGCGAGCGACGATGCCGCCTACATCAGCGGGGCCGTCATCCCCGTCGATGGCGGCCTCGGCATGGGGCACTAAGCCCGCAGCCCCAGCACCGCCAGCACCGCTGACAGGTCGCGCCCGGGCAGGCTCACGTGCGCGGCCGCGCGCACGACGGGCTTGGCGTCGAAGGCGATCGAGAGCCCCGCGGCGGCCATCATGGCCAGATCGTTGGCGCCGTCGCCCACCGCCACGGTGCGGTGCAGGGGAACGTCGAAGCGGTGGGCCCACTCGCGCAGGGCATCCGCCTTCGCCGCCGCGTCGATCACCGGGCCGAGGGTCTCGCCCGTGAAGCGGCCGTCGGCGGCAGCAAGCCGGTTCGCCCGGTGGGCATCGAGCCCGAGATCGGCGGCGATCGGGTCGAGCAGCTCGTGGAACCCTCCCGAGACCACTGCGACGCGCCCGCCCGCGGCGTGCACGCCCGCGACGAGCTCGCGAGCGCCCGCGGTCAGGGTGATGCGGGGGGCGACGCGCTCGACGGCGCTCGACTCGAGCCCCGCGAAGATCGCGACGCGCTCCGCGAGCGAGGCGGCGAAGTCGAGCTCGCCCGCCATCGCGCGCTCGGTGATGGCCGCGACGCGCTCGCGCGAGCCCGCCTCGTCGGCGAGCAGCTCGATGGCCTCCTGCTCGATGAGGGTCGAGTCGGCGTCGAGCACGACGAGAACGGCGGCCATGGGCGTGGATGCTCCTGCGCGGCTCGGGGCGGCCCCAGCCGCTCTACTCGATGCGGACGCCCTTGCCGGCGACCACGATGCCCGTCTCGGTGACCGTGAGGCCGCGAGCGCGGTCGGCGTCGTGGTCGACACCCACCTGCGCGCCGGGAGCCACGACGACCTCCTTGTCGAGGATAGCCCGGCGCACGACGGCGCCCGCGCCGATCGTGGTGCGCTCGAACACGACGGTGTCGGTGACGGTCGCCGACTCGATCGTGACCCACGGCCCCAGAACGCTGCGCTCGATGTGCGAGCCCGAGATGACCGTGCCGAGCGAGACGATCGAGTCGATGACGTTGCCCGTCACTCCGGCCGCATCGCGCACGAACTTCGCGGGCGGCGAGTTGAGCTGCTGTGAGTAGATCGGCCACTCGGTGTTGTACAGGTTGAAGACCGGGAGGGCCGAGATGAGGTCTTGGTGGGCGTCGAAGAACGACTCGATGGTGCCCACGTCGCGCCAGTAGAAGCGGTCGCGCTCGGTCGAGCCGGGCACCTCGTTGAGGTTGAGGTCATAGACGAAGGCCTTGCCCTCGCGCACGAAGGCCGGCACGATGTCGCCGCCCATGTCGTGCGAGCTGTCGGGGTCCTCCCCGTCGCGGGTCACGGCGTCGACGAGCACGTCGGCGTCGAAGACGTAGTTGCCCATCGAGGCGAGCACCTCCTGCGGCGAGTCGGCGAGGCCGATGGCGTTCTTGGGCTTCTCGTGGAACGCGGCGATGCGCTGCGGATTGGCAGGGTCGGTCTCGATGACGCCGAACTGGTCGGCGAGCCCGATCGGCTGCCGGATGCCCGCGACCGTGACCCCGGCGCCGTTGGCGATGTGGGCCTCGATCATCTGGCGGAAGTCCATGCGGTAGACGTGGTCGGCGCCGACCACGACGACGATGTCGGGCTTCTCGTCGCGGATGAGGTTGAGGCTCTGCAGGATGGCGTCGGCCGAGCCGGAGAACCAGCGCTTTCCGAGGCGCTGCTGCGCGGGCACGGAGGCGACGTAGGCGTTGAGCATGCCGCTCAGGCGCCAGGTCTGCGACACATGGCGGTCGAGCGAGTGGCTCTTGTACTGCGTCAGCACGACGAGCTGGCGCAGGCCCGAGTTGATGAGGTTCGAGAGCGCGAAGTCGATCAATCGGTAGCCGCCCGCGAAGGGCACGGCAGGCTTGGCGCGGTCGACCGTGAGGGGCATGAGCCGCTTGCCCTCACCGCCGGCGAGCACGATTCCGAAGATCTTGGGTGTCGACATGGCCCCACACTAGGCGAGCAGCCGGTGCCGTCATAGAGGCTCGCCTGTACTAGCGTCATGGCCATGCGCGTCGACGTGATCAGCCGTGAGTATCCGCCCGAGGTCTACGGGGGAGCGGGGGTGCACGTCGCCGAGCTCGTGCGCGCGTTGCGCGGCGAGCACGACGTGCGCGTGCGGTGCTTCGGGGCGCCGCGCAACGAGGCCGACACCCACGCCTACCTCGTTCCGGGCACGCTGAGCTCCGCGAATCCGGCCCTCGCGACCCTCGGCGTCGACCTCGCGATCGCCGACGATGTCGACGGCGCCGACATCGTGCACTCCCACACCTGGTACGCCAACGCCGCGGGCCAGCTCGCGCAGCTGCTGCACGGCATCCCGCACGTCGTGACCGCCCACAGCCTCGAGCCCCTGCGCCCGTGGAAGGCCGAGCAGCTCGGCGGCGGGTACCGCGTCTCGCGCTGGATCGAGAAGAACGCCTTCGAGTCGGCCGATGCCGTCATCGCCGTGAGCGACGGCATGCGCCGCGACATCCTGCGTTGCTACCCCGAGATCGACGAGTCGCGCGTGAGCGTCATCCACAACGGCATCGACCTCGAGCGCTGGCAGCGCACGATCGACCACGACGCCGTGCGCGCGCTCGGCATCGACCCGGATCGGCCCTCCGTCGTCTTCGTCGGCCGCATCACGCGCCAGAAGGGCCTGCCGTACCTGCTGCAGGCCGCGCGACGCCTGCCGCCGGAGGTGCAGCTCGTGCTGTGCGCGGGTGCCCCCGACACGCCCGAGATCCTGCGGGAGGTGCAGAACGGCGTCGCCGCGCTGCAGACCGAGCGCACGGGTGTCGTCTGGATCGAGCGCATGCTCTCGCCCCTCGAGCTCTCGGCCGTGCTGTCGGCCGCGACCACGTTCGTGTGCCCGAGCGTCTACGAGCCGCTCGGCATCGTCAACCTCGAGGCCATGGCGTGCGGTGTCGCGGTCGTCGGCACCGACACGGGCGGTATCCCCGAGGTGGTGGAGGACGGCGTCACGGGCCGCCTCGTGCCGATCGACCAGGTGCACGACGGCTCGGGAACACCGCTCGACCCCGAGCGGTTCATCGCCGATCTCGCGGCCGTGCTCACCGAGGTCGTGAGCGATCGGGATGCCGCGCTCGCGATGGGTGCCGCCGGTCGCGCCCGGGCCGAGCAGATGTTCTCCTGGGACCGCATCGCCGCGCGCACGACCGAGCTCTACCGCGGCCTCCTGCTCTGATCGGCCCCGATCCGGTGCTCTAGGCTGGAGGGACCATGGCCAGTGTTCTCGAGTTCGACGACGTCTCCCTGACCCGCGATGGCTCCGCCATCCTCCGCCATGTGACCTGGCAGGTGACCTCCGACGAGCGGTGGGTCGTGCTCGGCCCCAACGGCGCCGGCAAGACCACGATGCTGCAGGTCGCCGCCTCGTTCATGCACCCGAGCTCGGGCCGGGCCGTCGTGCTCGACGAGAAGCTCGGGGCGACCGACGTCTTCGAGCTGCGGCCGCGCATCGGCTTCGCCTCCACCGCGCTCGCGCGGCGCATCCCCGGCAACGAGCGCGTGCTCGACGTCGTCATGACGGCCTCGTACTCGGTCACCGGTCGGTGGAACGAGGAGTACGACGAGGTGGATGTCCGGCGCGCGCAGCGCGTGCTGCGCGAGTGGCACCTCGACGGCTTCGAAGACCGCCTCTTCGGCACGCTGAGCGACGGCGAGCAGAAGCGCGTGCAGATCGCCCGGGCGATCATGACCGACCCCGAGCTGCTGCTGCTCGACGAGCCAGCGGCCAGCCTCGACCTCGGTGCACGCGAAGAGCTGCTGCAGCTGCTCGGCGCTTACGCGAGCGAGCCGAGCTCGCCCGCGATGGTCATGGTCACGCACCATGTCGAGGAGATCCCGGCCGGGTTCACCCACGGGCTGCTGCTGCGCGGGGGCGAGATCGCCGCGGCGGGCCCGCTCGGCGAGGTCATCACGAGCGAGCACCTCACCGCGGCCTTCGGCCTCGACCTCGTCGTGACCCGCGACGGCGACCGCTTCGCCGCGCGGGCGGCCTGAGCCGCTCGACCCCGCTCTGCCTCTGCTATTCTTGACCGCTGGGCCTCGTGGCCCTTCGTCGCGCACGCGTGACGTGCGCCCATCACGAACTTTCAAGGAATCCGCTCATGAAGACTGACATCCACCCCGAGTACGCCGCCGTCGTGTTCCGCGACCTGGCGTCGGGCGAGACCTTCCTCACCCGCTCGACCGTCACGAGCGACAAGACCATCGAGCTCGACGGCGAGACCTACCCCGTCATCGACGTCGAGATCTCGTCGGCCTCGCACCCGTTCTACACGGGCAAGCAGCGCATCATGGACTCGGCCGGTCGCGTCGAGAAGTTCAACCAGCGCTTCAAGAACTTCGGCCAGTAATTCACTGACCACGACGAAGGGCCCCGCCGGCATGGCGGGGCCCTTCGTCGTTCGCGGGCAGCGCTGTTCCGCTGCGCGTCCTCAGTCGCGCACGGGCCATCCTCGGTCGGCCGTGAAGTGCTGGTCGCGCTCGCGGCGCATGTAGTCCTCGAAGTTGCTGGCCTGCTGCTCGTGCCACACCGCCTGCTGGGTGTGCAGCTCGTCGAGCGTGGCAGGCACCTTCGCGGCGTGCGCCTCGACCATCGCGCGGGCGACATGCCCCGCCGCGATCGCGTCGACACCGGCGTCGTGGGCTCCGTCGAGGGCGACACCGTAGTGGGCGGCGGCGAACTCGAGCGTGCGCTTGCCCTTGCGGTAGCGGTCGACGGCCTTGTCGATGACGAGCGGGTCGATGACGGGCGCCGGGTCGACGAGCGGCGCGACACCGTGCCGCTCGGCCTCGAACCGCAGCAGCGAGAGGTCGTAGGGAGCGTTGTAGACCACGAGGGGCAGCCCCGCACCGAGCTGCGCGCGCAGCTCGGCCACGATCTCGCCGACGACTTCGGCAGCGGAGCGGCCCTCGGCACGCGCGCGCTCCGTCGTGATGCCGTGGATCGCCGCAGCGCCCTCGGGGATCTCGACGCCGGGGTCGGCGAGCCAGTCGCGCCGCGAGACGAGAGCGCCCGTCGGGTCGAGCACGGCGATGCAGGCAGTGACGATGCGCGCGGTGCGAACATCCACCCCCGTCGTCTCGAGGTCGAAGACGGCGAGGTCGCGCTGCAGCAGGGTCACGCGGCTCAGCCTAGGCCTGTGCCCCGACGGCACCGGCGCCGCCCGCGGAGTCGCCGACATGCAGCCAGTAGAAGCTCTGCGTGCCCATCGTGAGCGTCACCGAGCCGTCGGCGCCGACGCCCGGGAAGGGCGCGCCGCCGAAGAGGTCGCTCAGCTCGGCGCCCTCGAGCCCCGGCGCCGTGATGCGCGCCGACACG
>NCEJ01000100.1 GCA_002280615.1 Micrococcales bacterium 32-70-13
CGCTCCTTGAGGCCGTCGATGAGGGACTGGCCCTGGGCGACGCCGACCTTGAAGTTGTCGAACGAGACGTAGAAGTCGACGTTCTCGCTGTCGCGGATCAGGCGGTCGTACGCGATGACCTTGATGCCCTGGTCGGCTGCCACCTGCAGCTGCGGGGCCAGTGCGGTGCCATCGATGGCGGCGATGATCAGGACGTCGGCGCCCTGGGTGATCATCTGGTCGATCTGCTGCGACTGGGTCGGGATGTCGTCGTTGGCGAACTGCAGGTCGACGGTGAAGCCGGCCTCCTCGAGCTGCGACTTGACCGCGTCGCCGTCGGCGATCCACCGTTCCAGGGTCTTGGTCGGCATCGCGACGCCGACGGTGCCGCCCGCGCCCGCCTCGCCACCGGCGCTGGAGGTCGCGGCCGCACCCGTGCCGTCAGGGGTGCTGCCCGCGCCGCCACCGGCGCATGCGCTCAGGGTGAAGGCCATGGCCGCGCTCGCGGTCAGAGCCAGGAGCTTCCGCATGTTCATGCATCCTCCTCGGGATGATCTGGGTCCGGAACGGCCACACGCCGCCCCCAGGAAAGCAAGAGGCGCCACCTACAGCTACTCCATCGACTGGGCAGGACAACTTTGTCTCTCACTTGAACTAAATCATGTCACGGGCACCATGTGTTGTCAAACGCCGCGCGGGGCGCGACCCGCGACTTGCCGTGGACGCGACACGGCGCCCGGGGCCTGAGCCCACGGGCGCCGCGACGACGTCGGTGCTGATCAGGCCTTGGCGGCCGCCGCCCGACGCTTGTTCCAGATGTCGAACGCGACAGCCAGCAGCAGCACCAGACCCTTGACGATCTGCTGGATGGAGGTCTGCACGCCCATCAGCTGCATACCGTTGCTCATCACGGCCATGACCAGGCCGCCGATCATGGCGCCGATCACGGTGCCGACGCCACCGGTGACGGCAGCGCCACCGATGAAGCACGCCGCGATCGCGTCGAGCTCGAACATGTTGCCCGCGGCCGGCTGGGCACCGTTGGTGCGCGACGAGAACACCACGCCGGCGATGCCGGTGAGGAGGCCCATGTGCACGTACACCCAGAAGATCGTCCGCTTGACCTTGACACCCGACAGCATGGCCGCGTTGATGTTGCCGCCGATGGCGTACACGTGACGACCGTAGATGCTGTTCTTCGCCAGGAACGAGTAGGTGATGATCAGCACCGCGAGGACGATCAGCACGATCGGGAAGCCACGGGCCGTGGCCAGCTTCCACGCGAAGAACATCACGACGACGGCGACCGCGGCGAGCTTGGCGACGAACAGCGCGAGCCCCTCGACCTCCTGCTCGTAGCGGATGCGCGCCCGGCGGCTGCGCCACTGAGTCCAGGCGAAACCAGCCACCGCGAAGACGCCGATCAACAACGTGAACAGGTCATATCCATAGCCGCCCAACAATCCGTTGAGGAAACCGTTGGCGATCTGCTGGTACTCCGACGTCATGGGCGACAGCGACACCGAACCGAGGACGAGGAACGTCATGCCGCGGAACAGGAGCATGCCCGACAGCGTCACGATGAAGCCCGGGATGCCGACGTAAGCCACCCAGAAGCCGTGCCAGGCGCCGATCGCCAGGCCGACCAGCAGGCCGGCGATCACGCCGACGTACCAAGGCATGCCCTGTTTGACGATCAGCGTGGCCGACACCGCGCCCACCAACGCCACCACCGAGCCCACCGACAAGTCGATGTGCCCCACGACAATGACGAAGAGCATGCCGATGGCCAGGATGAGGATGTAGGAGTACTGCAGGATCAGGTTGCTGACGTTGGTCGGGTTCAGCAGCGTCCCGCCCGTCAACACCGTGAACAGCAGGACGATCGCCACGAACGCGATGACGATGCCACTCTGGCGTAGGTTCTTGGAGAAAAGGTCCTTGACGGTGGCCATCACGCGGCCTCCCTTTCTTTGGTCATGAGCTTCATGAGGCTCTCCTGGGTCGCCTCTCCACGGGGGAGCTGGCCGGTGATCCGGCCGAAGGCCAGAGTGAAGATGCGGTCGCAGATGCCGAGCAGCTCGGGTAGCTCCGACGAGATCACGACGACGGCCTTACCGGCGTCGGCGAGCGCATTGATGATGGTGTAGATCTCGTACTTGGCGCCGACGTCGATACCGCGCGTCGGCTCGTCGAGGATCAGCACCTCGGGGGCGGTCATCATCCACTTGGACAAGACGACCTTCTGCTGGTTGCCGCCGGAGAGCTGACCGACGACGTTCATCACCGTCGGGGTCTTGATCCGCATCTCCTTGCGGTACCGCTCCGCGTTCTTGATCTCCTCGTTCGAGTTGACGACGCCGTTGCTGGCGATCTTGTCCAGCGAGGCCGCCGAGATGTTGCGGCGGATGTCGTCGATCAGGTTCAGCCCGTACCGCTTGCGGTCCTCCGTGGCGTACGCCAGACCGGCGTCGATGGCGTCGGCCACCGAATGCAGGTGTACCTCCTTGCCGTGCAGGAACAGCCGCCCACTGACCTTGCGGCCGTAAGCCCCACCGAAGAGGCTCATCGCCAGTTCGGTGCGGCCGGCGCCCATCAGGCCGGCGATGCCGACGATCTCACCCGCGCGGACGTCGAAGGACGCGCTGTCGGACACCTTGCGGCCGGCGACGGTGGGGTGCAGGACCGTCCAGTCCTCGACCCGCATGATCTCCTCGCCGATGTTCGGCGTGTGCTCCGGGAAGAGGTTGTCCAGCTCGCGGCCGACCATGCCCTTGATGATCCGCTCCTGCGTCATCTCGGGGCCGCGGTCGATGGTCTCGATCGTCATGCCGTCGCGGATCACCGTCGTGGCGTCGGCGATGGCGGTGATCTCGTTCAGCTTGTGCGAGATCATGATCGACGTGATGCCCTGCTCCTTGAGGTGACGCAGCAGGTCCAGCAGGTGGGCCGAGTCCGTGTCGTTGAGGGCGGCTGTCGGCTCGTCGAGGATCAGCAGCTTCACGCGCTTCGAGAGCGCCTTGGCGATCTCCACGAGTTGCTGCTTACCGACGCCGATCTGGTTGATCGGCGTGATCGGGTTCTCGTCCAGCCCGACGCGGGCCAGGAGCTTCGCGGCCTCGGCGTTGGTCTTGTGCCAGTTGATCCGGCCCTTCTCCACCTGTTCGTTGCCGAGGAAGATGTTCTCCGCGATCGACAGCAGGGGAACCAGGGCGAGCTCCTGGTGGATGATGACGATCCCGGCATGCTCCGAGTCGTTGATCGAGGAGAACGTGCACTCCTTGCCCTCGAAGATGATGTCGCCCTCGTAGGTACCGTGCGGGTAGACCCCCGACAGCACCTTCATGAGGGTCGACTTCCCCGCGCCGTTCTCGCCACAGATGGCGTGGATCTCGCCCCGCTTGACCTCAAGGGTCACGTCCGAGAGCGCCTTGACGCCGGGAAACGTCTTGGTGATGTTGCGCATCTCGAGGATGGTCTGGTTGTCGCTCATGCGTCGCCTTTCGGAAATGTCACTTGGCGACGATGGCCCGGCCCCTGAGGAGCCGGGCCATCGTGGGTGCCTGGATCAGGCAACGCCCGCGTCGATCTGCTCCTGCGTGAGGTAGCCGGTGTCGACCAGCGCTTCGGTGATGTTGTCCTGCGTGACGGTCACGACGTCGAGCAGGTAGGACGGGACGACCTTCACACCGTTGTCGTAATCGGTGGTGTTGTTCGCCTCGGGCTCCTCGCCCGCCAGCAGGTCCTGGGCGGCCGCCACGGCCTGCTCGGCGAGCAGGCGGGTGTCCTTGAAGATCGTCGAGTACTGCACGCCATCCTGGATCAGCTTGGTGGACGCGATCTCGGCATCCTGGCCCGTGACTACGGGGAAGCCGTCGTCGACGGTGCCGGAGTAGCCGTTGTTCTGCAGGGCGGTGATGATGCCGCGGGCCAGGCCGTCGTTGGCCGACAGCACGCCGTCGATCTTCTTGTCCTGGTAGTTGGCGGTGAGGAGGTCCTCCATGCGCTTCTGGGCCTTCTCCTGCTGCCACCCGAGCGTCGCGGCCTGGTCGATGCTGGTCTGGCCGGAGACGACGGTGAGGGTGCCGTTGTCGATCTCGGGCTGTAGGACGCTCATGGCCCCGTCGAAGAAGAAGTGGGCGTTGTTGTCGTCGAGCGAGCCGGCGAACAGCTCGATGTTGAACGGGCCGTCGCCGCGCTCCTTGAGGCCGTCGATGAGGGACTGGCCCTGGGCGACGCCGACCTTGAAGTTGTCGAACGAGACGTAGAAGTCGACGTTCTCGCTGTCGCGGATC
>NCEJ01000101.1 GCA_002280615.1 Micrococcales bacterium 32-70-13
CTCGCCGAGCTGCGCGTGCACGGTGGCGCCCAGGGCGATCGCCGGGCCCACGAGCCCCGTGAAGTCGCGCCAGCGCAGCTGCTCGATCGCGAGCAGCGCGAGCGGGAGCGCGTCGTGCAGGCGCCCGGCGTGCAGGTGCACGAGCGCGAGCGCGTACGACCACACGCCCGCCGAGTCGGCGAACGGCTGCAGCCGGCACTCCTCGGCGAAGGCGCGGGCCTCGGCGATGCGCCCGTCGGCGACGTGCACGAGGAAGGCGGAGAGGTCGAGCAACCCGCCGGCGAAGGGCTGCACGGCGGCGAAGCGATCGGCGAGCGGCCGCCCCGCCTCGACGGCCTGTCGCGCCTCGACGACGCGCCCGGCCATGGTCGCCATCATCGCCATGCCGATCGCGGCGTTCAGTGCGGCCGCCGACTCCGCCTCCGCCTGCGGGGCGAGCGGCGTGTCGAGCGCGCTCGCGTCGCCGGCCATGAGGCGCCACTTGGCGAGGTCGGGGGCGAGCAGATCGGCGGCGGCGCCGAGCGTCGGGAGCAGCTCGGACGCCCGGCGTGCTGCCCGAGCGGGGTCGTGCTCGCGCAGCGCCGTGTGCTGCCCCCAGCGCACCTCGACCCGGGCGCGCGCCTCGACATCGAGCGCGAGCTCGGCCGCCCGGGCGAAGGCCGTATCGACGCCCGCGGGGTCGTCGCCGAGGGCGCTCAAGGCGCTCGCCCGCACGAGCGCGCACAGCGCCGTGAAGCGCAGGGGCTCCTCGTCGATCGCGAGCAGTCGCTCCGCCGCCGCACGGCGGCGCTCGGACCGCTCGTGCGCGCCGAGCCCCGCGAGCAGCGCCTCGACGTAGACGGGGTGGGCGAGGTGCAGGTAGCCGGCGTCGGCGGGCTCGGCGATCGCGAGCACCCCGGCGTCGAGCAGGTCGTCGACGTCGTCCTGCTCGGCGGGCAGCGTCGCCGCAGGGGGCCAGGGCTGAGCGAGCGCGATGAGCTCGGCGATGCGCCGCTGCTCGGGTCGCAGATCGGCCAGCCGGTTCGCGACCGTCTCGAGCACGTGGGCGGGCAGCCGCACCGGGTCGATCTCGATGCCGAAAGGGCCGGGTCTCACGCGGTCGCCGCGCTCGGCGGCGAGCGTGAGCTCGCGCAGGAAGAGCGGGTTGCCCGCCGTCGCGCCGTACAGGCGCTGCAGCGACTCGGGTCGGGGCTCGGCGCCGAGGTGCCGCCGCAGCACCGTGCGGGTCTCGTCGAGCGAGAGGCCCGCGAGGTCGGTGACCGTCACGAGATCCTCGTGCAGCAGGCGCGCGACGGCGCCGGTGAGCGCGTGCTCGTCGCGGGCCGTCAGCAGGGTGGGCACGGCGAAGACGCGCACGAGCTGGTAGAGCGCCGCGGCCGAGGCCGGGTCGAGCAGGGGCGCGTCATCGACGACGAGCAGGTACGAGTCGGCGTGCCGGCCGACGAGGGCGACGAGCTCGGCGAGGCGCTGCGCGACATCCGCGTGCTCGGCGACGCTCGACGAGGCGAGCAGCGGGGCGAGAGCGCCGAGCGGCACCTCGCTGAGCTCCGCGAGGGCGACGACCGGCACGATCGTGCGTCCGCGCGCGGCGAGCGCGCTCGAGACCGCGGCGGCGAGCGTCGTCTTGCCGACCCCGCTCGGCCCGCGCAGCAGCTGCGAGCGCGGGGGCGTGCGGGTCAGCCCGGCCACGAGCCCGTCGACCACGGCGCCGCGCGCAACGATCGGCCACGTCCCCATCCCGCGCATCCCTCCGGGTGCCTGCCGTCGTCGAGAGGGGGTCGAGCCGTGCTCAGGCCCCGCAGCGTCACGCTAACACGACGCGGGGCGAGGTACCTGAGGCGGGCATCCGGTGCCGCATCGCTCGGCTTCTCTGATTCCGAGCGCGAAAACGCGCGTCTGCGCACGATTCGTGCGTCCATCACAACCACGAGCGGCGGTTGCGTGCTTAGGCTCGATACCGACGTTGCACTCCCCTGAACCGACGAAGGAGGGACCCATGATCGACATCACCGCGACCGCCGGCCGCAGCATCATCGGAGAGCCCGAGGTCGTCGAAGACGGCCGCCTCGATCGGGGTACGGATGCTGCGCTCACGAGCGCGCAGATCGTCGCCGATCCGGCCTGGTCGCGCCTGAAGGCCGCCGCCGAGGCCCTGCACCCGATGCAGGTGCACGACGGCAGCATCCCCGAGTCGGAGCACCACGCCGAGGCCGCCCGGCACGTCGCCGAGATCACGAGCGCGCTGCGGCACTTCGCCCCGCTCATCCCCCACGACACCGCGTACCTGACGGCGTGCGCGGCCGATTTCGAGCGCTGGGCCGAGGGCGGCTTCGCCGTGCCCGACTTCTACGACGCCCTCGACGCCTTCCGCCCCGCGGCCGAGCGCCGCGACGGGGTGGCGCACCTCGTGGTGTTCCCGATGTACACGCAGAACGGCTCGGCCGACCGGCTCGTCGAGGCGGTCGTGTTCGACGTCATCTGGCCCGACTTCATCGCCGCGCTCGAAGCGGGCGCCTACGGCAACGCGCTCTACCTCGGGTTGCGGTTCGCCGACTTCACCTCGGGCTACGACACCAACTCGGCCGTGCTCTTCCCCGAGTCGGTCGCCGTGACCCCGCGCGTGCCCGCGGGCGCGCCCGAGGGCACCCCGGCGCAGCTACCCGTGTTCACGTGGGGCGCGATCTTCGCCGACCGCGAGGCCGCGCGCTACCGCCGCGTCGTGCGCGCCGCCGCCGAGATCACCAAGCTCGACCTGCCCGACGACGCGCTCGCGCTGCTCGACGACCAGGCGCTCGCCGAGCGCACCTTCGTGATGTGGGACATGATCCACGACCGCACTCACATGCGCGGCGACCTGCCCTTCGACCCCTTCATGATCAAGCAGCGCATGCCGTTCTTCCTGTACTCGCTCGAAGAGCTGCGCTGCGACCTCACGGCGTTCCGCGAAGCCGTGACCCTCTGGCGCGCCGAGGGCACGGATGACGTGACGCGACAGCACGCGCGGCTCGTGCAGTACGCGGTCATCTTCGACCGCATCTTCCGCTTCGCCATCACGGGCACGCGCACGCGCAACTACGACGCGGTCGGCGGGCAGCTGCTCTTCGCCTGGATGCACCAGAAGGGCGTGCTGCACTGGACAGACACCCAGTTGGCCATCGACTGGGCTGCCGTGCCCGACGTCGTCGTCGCGCTCTCCGACGCGATCAACGAGCTGTACTGGGCCTCGATCGACCGGCCCAAGGCCGTGCACTGGCTCAAGGCCTTCGAGCTCGTCTCGAGCACCCTCACCCCGCACCCCGCGTCGGTGTGGGCGCGCGGCCTGAGCGACGAGGTGCTCGCGGGCCCGCTCAAGGGCTACACCGATCTCGTGCTCGACGACGAGTTCCCGCTCTCGATGTTCTACGAGGCCCTCACCAAGAAGATGGCGCAGGTCATCGAGTCGACGGCCGGCATCACCGGTCGCGACGCGTGACGGCACCGCTCGCCGACCGCACGGTCGTCGTCGCCGGCGCCGGCGGCGTGGCCGGCCGCGCCGTGTGCGCGGCGCTCACCGCCGCGGGCGCGCACGTCGTCGCCGCGGGCTCGCGCGCCGCGTCACTGGCCGGGGTGGATGCGGCCGAGACCGCGGTCGTCGACCTCGCCGACCCGGCCGCGGTCGCCGCGTGGGCGGCCGCGCTGCGCGACGCTCGGCCGAGCATCGACTGCCTGCTGCACCTCGTGGGCGGGTGGCGCGGCGGCTCCGACCCCGACGACTTCGACTGGCTCGAGCGCCGCGTGCTCACGACCCTGCGAGTGCTCAGCCGCGAGCTGCGCGACGACCTCGGCGCGTCGGGCGCGGGGCGGCTGGCGATCGTGAGTTCAGCATCCGTCGCCCAGCCGAAGTGGGGCATGGCCAACTACGTCACCCTCAAGGCCGCCGCCGAGATGTGGGTGCAGGCGATCGCCGGCACCTGGCAGGCGAAGCAGGAACCGGCGGCCGCGGTGACGTTCATCGTGCGGGCGCTCGACGACCCGGAGGTCGTCGAGCAGCTCGCGGCGGCGTGCGCCGGGCTGTGGTCGGTCGATCACACTCAGCTCAACGGCGCGCTCGTCGAGCTCGGCGCCGTACTCGAGCAGGGAGAATGATCGCGTGAGACTCCACGACACCAGCTACCGCGGCTTCGCGAGCGACAACTACGCCGGCGTGCACCCCGAGGTGCTCGCCGCCATCGCCGACGCGAACGGCGGCCACCAGATCTCGTACGGGGAGGACCAGTACACGGCCCGCCTGACCGAGGTCGTGAAGGCCGAGTTCGGCGAGCAGGCCGAGGTCTTCCCGGTCTTCAACGGCACGGGCGCGAACGTGCTCGCGCTCACGGCGCTCATGCCGCGCTGGGGTGCGGTCATCGCGAGCGCGACGGCGCACATCCACACCGACGAGGGCGGAGCGCCCGAGCGGGTGAGCGGCCTCAAGCTCTTCACCGTGCCCACGCCCGGCGGCAAGCTCACGCCCGAGCTCGTCGACACCGAGGCCTTCGGCTGGGGCGACGAGCACCGCGCGCAGCCGCTCGCGGTGAGCATCACGAACACGACCGAGGTCGGCACGCTCTACACGCCGGCCGAGGTGCGCGCGCTCGCCGACCACGCGCACGCGCACGGCATGGCCCTGCACCTCGACGGCGCCCGCGTCTGGAACGCCGCCGCCGCCCTCGGCACGAGCCTGCGCGCCTTCACCGCCGACGCCGGGCATCCGCGAGCGCGTGCGCTTCTACGACTGGGATCGCGCGCGCGGCGAGGTGCGCTGGATGTGCGCCTTCGACACGACCGAGGCCGACATCGACGGCTTCCTCGAGGTCGTGCGGCAGGAGCTCACGCGGTAGCTCCTGCGCGATCTATCGAAATACGATATCTTTCTCTCGTATATCGATAGATCGGAGTCGCCGTGCCGCGCTGGACCCGCATCCCCCTGCTGACCCTGCTCAGCCTGATCGGGCTCCTCGTGCTCGCCCTGCAGATCGGCGCGCTCCCCGTTCTCGCCGCGGAGTGGGCGCGCGAGGCGCCCGAGTTCGGATTCCTCGCGATCCCTCTGGCCATCGGCGCGGTCGGCGCCGGCGTCTGCGTGCAGCTCGCCCTCGTCGTCATCGGACGCCTCGTCGGGTTTGTGCACCGGGGCCGCATCTTCGACCGCGCCGCACTGCCGTGGGTCGATGGGCTCGTGCTCTGCGGCGCCCTCGCCACCGGCATCGTGCTGCTGAGCTTCATCGTGCTCGCGGTCGTCGGTACCGGCGGGCCGCCCGCGCTGAACATCCTGATGATCGTCACGATCATCGGCGGCGCGACCGCGACGCTGCTGCTCGGCGTCATGCGCGCGCTGCTGCGGCAGGCGGTCGCGCTCGACGCCGAGCTGCGCGAGGTCGTCTGATGGCCATCGTCATCACGATCGACCGGATGCTCGCCGAGCGCCGCATGAGCGTCGGCGAGTTCGCCGAGCGCATCGGCATCACCCCCGCCAACGTCGCCGTGCTGAAGAACGGCCGCGCCAAGGCCGTGCGCTTCACGACGCTCGACGCCATCTGCCGGGTGCTCGAGTGCCAGCCGGGCGACGTGCTGCAGTGGCAGCCCGACGAGGGCTGACGCGGGGCTGATTCCGGGCGGCCTCCAAGCCGCGCCGCGCAGGCTGGAGGGGTGAGCAGCCCCGACCCGCGCATCCTGCAGCCCGGCGACCCCGGGTACGAGGCCGCGGGCGCGGCGCCCCGCATCACGAAGCCGCGTTCGGCGGCGGCCTCCGCGCGCGAGGCGATCCGCCGCCGGCCGAAGCTCGACCAGGCCTACCGCACGGGCGTGAAGGTCGTCGGCGGTACGACCGTGGGCCTCGGCGTCGTGCTCATGCCGCTGCCCGGCCCGGGCACGCTCATCGCGCTCGGCGGCCTCGCGATTCTCGGCACCGAGAGCGAGCGGGCGAAGCGCCTCAACCGGCAGGGAGTCGAGCTGGCGAAGCGCGCCGGCGCCGCCGCGAAGGCCGCGAAGGCGAAACGCGACGCCCGGAAGGCCGGCCCGCAGGCGTAGCGTGGAGTCCATGCGATTCGGACTCTTCATTCCCCAGGGCTGGCGCCACGACCTCGTCGACATCGAGCCGACCGAGCAGTGGTCGGTGATGAAGCGGCTCGCACTGCACGCCGACGCCGGGCAGTGGGAGTCGATCTGGGTCTACGACCACTTCCACACGGTTCCCGTGCCGAGCGACGAGGCGACGCACGAGGCCTGGACGCTGATGTCGGCCTTCGGCGCGGTGACCGAGCGCGTGCGCCTGGGCCAGATGTGCACGTGCATGGGCTACCGCAACCCCGCCTACCTCGCGAAGGTCGCCGCCACGGTCGACCACGTCTCGGGCGGTCGTGTCGAAATGGGCATCGGCGGCGGCTGGTACGAGCACGAGTGGAAGGCCTACGGCTACGGGTTCCCCGAGATCGGCGACCGCCTGCGCATGCTCGACGAGGGCGTGCAGATCATGAAGCAGGCCTGGTCTGACGGCACGGCGACCCTCGATGGCCGGTACTACCAGGTCGACGGCGCGATCGTTCGGCCCCTGCCGGTGCAGAAGGAGGGCATCCCGTTCTGGATCGCCGGCGGCGGCGAGAAGGTGACGCTGCGCATCGCGGCGCAGTACGGGCAGTACACGAACTTCGGTGGCACCCCTGAGCAGTTCACGGCGAAGAGCGAGATTCTGCGCGGGCACTGCGAGCGGCTCGGCACGAGCTTTGACGCGATCACGCGGTCGTCGAACTACAACACCGTCGTGGGCCGCGATGAGGCCGAAGTAGCCGAGCGCATCGCGGCGATCGAGGCGCGCCTGACGCGGTTCATCGGTGCCGAGCGCGCGACGAAGGCCGTCGCCGACCTGCGCAACGGCACCGGCCTCGCGGGAACCCCCGAGCAGCTGATCGAGCGCCTGCAGGCCATGCAGGCGCTCGGCATGACCTACGCGATCACCTACTTCGCCGAGGCCGCCTACGACACGAGCGGCATCGAGCTGTTCGAGAACGAGGTCATGCCGGCGCTGTTGTAGTCTCGTCGGTCCGGCCTGCTGGCCGCCGATCGAGAGGGGCACCGTGCTGGATGCGCTGGTCGCCGGCGTGATCGCCGGTTATGCGATCGCGATCCCCGTGGGGGCCATCGCGGCCCTGCTCATCACGCTCGGGGCGCAGCACGGTGCGCGCATCGCGGCGGGCGGAGCGTTCGGTGCCGCGACGGTCGACGGCGTCTACGCGACGATCGCCGTCACGGCGGGCGCGGTCATCGCCCCGCTCATCGCGCAGGTCGAAGAACCTCTGCGCTGGCTCTCGGTCACCGTGCTGCTGGTGCTCGGCGTCGTGCTCGCCCTGCCGGGCCTGCGCCCGCGCTCGAGCCCCGTCGCGGCCGCCTCTCTCGAGGGCGATTCTGGCGGGGCGGATGCTCACCGCGGCCCGCGCGTGCGCACGACGACCTTCCGCCGCCTGTTCGTGACGGTCGGCGCGCTCACGCTCGTCAACCCCGTGACGGTCGTCTACTTCGCGGCGCTCGTCGGCAGCTCGACCCTCGCGGTCGACGCCGGAGCCGCCGAGCGCACGGTCTTCGTGCTCGCCGCCTTCGCCGCCTCGCTCAGCTGGCAGCTGCTGCTGACGACGGCGGGCTCGCTCGTCGGACGTGTGCTCACCGGCCCCACGGGGGCGCGCGTCACCGCGCTCGTCGGCGGCGCCCTCGTCATCGCGCTCGCCGTGCGCGCCGCCATCGTGCCCTGAGCAGGGGCGGCGAGGCGAGCCCTACGGCCGCAGCAGAACCTTGATCGCGCGGCGCTCGTCCATCGCGGCGTACGCGTCGGCGACCTCGGCGAGCGGCAGCTCGAGATCGAAGACGAGACCGGGCTCGATCGAGCCGTCGAGCACGTCGGCGAGAAGCTCCTCCACGTAGTTGCGCACCGGGGCCAC
>NCEJ01000257.1 GCA_002280615.1 Micrococcales bacterium 32-70-13
GTACTGCAGCAGCTCGAACTCCTTATAGGTGAGCGCGGCGGTGTCGCCGTCGAGAAGCACGCGCTTGCGCGAGATGTCGATGACGACGCCCTCGGGCACCGGCTCGGCCGCGGGAGCCTCGTCGCGCCGGTACCGGGCGAGCGCCGAGGGGTCGTGCAGTGCGAGCCGCACGATGTCGACGTCGCGCCCGCCGGCGCCCGCGGGGGCGAGCGCGACGGCCGCGTGGGTCTCGGCGGCCGGAGCGAGCTCGCCCGTGAGGCGCTTGAGCTCGAGCACGAGGCGCCCGAGGTCGATGCCGGCCGCGGCGGCCTTGGCCTCGTCGAGGCCGACGTAGAGCACGAAGCCGCGCGCCTCCGTGCCCTCGGGCACGGCGCGCAGGCGCGGCGCGGTCGGGGCCGGCGGGGCCGGCGCCGCAGGGGCGGTGGAGGGACGGGGGTCGAGCGTGGCGAGGGACATGGTCGAGACGCTTTCTGCCGAGTCGAACGGCTCATCGCCCGTGGGGGCGGTGCCGTTCAGACGCTGTGTGTCGAGGGTGCGCGCGTCGCGAGCCGGAGCATCCGGCCCCGACGGAGGAGACCCCTGGTCGGTGCGATCGGACATCGTCAGGCGATGGATCGGCCGGTCAGCGGGGCTCGGACGGGCGGGTGGCCATTCAGGCGCACATTCGACAGCACACGTCAGCGCTCGCCGGCATCCGTAGCCTCGGGGGCGGTCAGGAGGTTCGCGGTGACGGTCATGCGGCTCAGTATCCCCGAGCGCCGCGCAGAGCGTCAAGTCGAGCACCGCGCGGTCGAACGCTCAGCCGACCGTGCCGTACAGGCGGTCGCCCGCGTCACCGAGGCCGGGAACGATGTAGCCCTTCTCGTTGAGCTTCTCGTCGAGCGCGCCGAGCACGATCGTCACGTCGCGCCCCGCGGTGGCCTTCTCGATCATCGCGAGCCCCTCCGGGGCGCCGAGGATGCACACGGCCGTGACGTCGTCGGCACCGCGCTCGAAGAGGAACTCGATCGCCGCGAGCAGCGAGCCGCCCGTCGCGAGCATGGGGTCGAGCACGAAGCACTGGCGGCCCTCGAGGTGGTCGGGCAGGCGCTCGGCGTAGACGCTCGGTTCGAGCGTGTCGTGGTCGCGCACCATGCCGAGGAATCCGACCTCGGCGCTCGGCACGAGCTTGACCATGCCCTCGAGCATGCCGAGGCCCGCGCGCAGGATGGGCACGATGAGCGGGCGCGGTTCGCTGATGGCGAGGCCGACCGTCTCGGCGACGGGGGTCTGGATGGTGACCTCGTGCGTGCGCACGTGGCGCGTCGCCTCGTAGGCGAGCAGCGTGACGAGCTCCTCCGTCAGCGCGCGGAACGTCGCCGAGGGGGTGGTCTGATCGCGCAGCACGGTGAGCTTGTGGGTGATCAGGGGGTGGTCGGCAACGTGTACTCGCATAGGCTCAATCTAACGGAAGGGCGGGGCATGACCACGGTGTCCGACGGCGATCGCGCGGC
>NCEJ01000102.1 GCA_002280615.1 Micrococcales bacterium 32-70-13
TGCCGATCGTCATGAATACCGCCGAACAGATCCGCCCGGATCTGGAGTACTTCGGCGTCACCACACCGTATCTGCTCGACGACGGCACCGTCTCGGCTGCCTATGACGTGCTCGGTAAGGGCATGCACGAGGGTCTACCGGGACACGGGTTCGTCCTCATCGATCCTGAAGGAGTGCAGCGTTGGTCGGGCGATTATCCGTCGATGTGGCTGGAGCCGAGTGCGCTCCTGGATGAGGCGGAGCGGCGTCTCAACCTCCTCAAATGAAGACACCTATCGTTGCACGGAGACCGCCAGCAAAGCGTCGAGAGGCCGGTCCCGCCTCAACCTCGCCCTGGTCTCGCGCTCACAGACGCACCAGAGGCCCTGTGCGGCCACCGACAGGAGAATCATTGGGGCAGCGACGCGGTCAGGCCGCCGCGCTCAGCCCTCTGGACATCTCCGTTGTGCTGGCTCCTCGTACCCCGGCACGGGGCGAGCGGCGGCCTCCTCGACGGTGGCGGCGATGCCGTTCTCCTCGATGTCCTTGATCAGCCAGTCCATCTCGAAGATCTCGCGACGTTGCGCCTCGCTGATCTCGACGGCGAGCTCGCAGACCCGGGCATCTTCGATCCCGGCCCGCTCCGACCGTGTGATCGCGAGCGAGTGGTGGGGAATCATGCCGCGCATGAAGGCCTGGTCGTCGACTGTCATCTGACTGCGGTCGAGGAAGGCACCGCCTCCGAGCAGCAGCAGGCTCACCACCACGATGATGATGTTCGCCTTGGCGTTCTTGTACATGTTGAGCATCCAGGCGAGCATGACCAACCCCATCGCGCCGCCCATGGTGAGTGCCATGAAGATGCGGCTCTGGCTGAACCTGATGTGGCTCCACTCCCACGAGCCGACGAACATGGTGAAGTACATCACCACCATGCCGGTCAGGATCATGGCCCCGAACCGGAGATACATCTTCTTCTCGTGGTGGGATTTCGAATCGTGGTTGACGTCGTGGTTCTGTCGTTCGTCGCGTTTGGGGGACATGCTGAGCGATCCTTCCCGTCGTCTCGCTCAGCACTCTAGACCTGGAAAGGTTCGGTCGGGATCCTGCCGCTAAGCCTCGATCCACCGATGAGTTGGGTGGGTTGAGCGCGCCGTAACGAGCGAATGCCCTTGCTGCTGGGATATTGGGACTTGTCTAGAGAACCAAAAAAACCAAGCAGAAAGAGCATCCGTCAGATGCAACCATCTCACACACCCTCAGCTGTTTCCATCAGCTTCGATGACCCCAATCTCGTGTCGGACGCGGGGCTGCTCCCAATCGTGAAGCTGGCCCAGGCCGCGGGGCTGCAGGCCTTGGGCGATCAGCATCTGAGTGTCCCCACCGACAAGGGCGCCAACGCTGGGTTAAAGATCACCTCCCTGGTGGCCGGAATGGTCGTGGGGGCGGACTCCATCGATGACATGGCGCGGCTGCGCCACGGCGGCATGAAGAAGTTGTTCACCCAGATCTATGCGCCCTCCACGCTGGGATCGTTCCTGCGCAAGTTCACCTTCGGCCACGTCCGCCAACTCGACGCGGTCGCTTCCCGGTTCCTGGCTGCACTGGCCGGGCTGACCTGGGTACTGGGAAACCCGCAGCAACCGGCTGCAAGTACGGGATATGGGCTGATCGATGTCGATGACACCATCATCGAGGTCCACGGCCACAAGAAACAAGGCGCAGGGTTCGGCTACTCCCGGGTCCGTGGCCTCAACGCCCTGATAGCCACCCTGGCCACCGCCGCAACGGCCCCGATCATCGTGGCCCAGCGGCTACGCAAAGGCTCATGCGGATCCCCCAGGGGTGCGAATCGGTTGATCGCTGATGCGGTGAAACAGGCCCGCCGCCTCCTACCGGCCGGGACGGCGGTGTTGGTGCGGATGGACTCGGCCTACTGGGGCCGGCCTTCACTCTGGGCCGCGATCCGCGGCGGGGCCAAGGTCTCAGTCACCACCAAAATGAGCCCCACCATCAAAGCCGCCATCGAAGGCATTGATGAGCAGGCCTGGAGGCCGATCAAGTACACCGACGCCATCTTCGATGAAGAATCCAAACAGTGGATCTCCAAAGCTGAAGTCGCCGAGGTCGACTTCACCGCGTTTTCGTCGCAGAAGAAGTCCGAGCAGGTCCCGGGACGGTTGGTGGTGCGCCGCATCCCGGACTTCAACGCCGCCAAGAAAGCCGCCGCCGGGCAAGACGGCCTCTTCGATGCGTGGCGTTTCCACGCCTTCTTCACCACAGCCGACCCTGAACTACTCGACACGGTCAGGGCAGATACAACCCACCGGGGACACGCCACGATCGAGCAGGTCAACGCTGATCTGAAAGCCTCCGCACTGGCTCATCTGCCCTCAGGCATCTTCACCGCCAACGCCGCCTGGCTGGTGCTGGCGGTCATGGCGTTCAACGTCACGCGGGCGGCCGCCACCCTGACCGCGACAGAGCTTGCCAAGGCAACCACCGCCACCATCCGTCGGAAACTGATCACTGTCCCGGCCCGCATCGCGTCATCGGCCCGCCGGATCGTGCTCCATTTACCAACGAACTGGCCCTGGGAGAAGGCTTGGACTGACTTGTTCAACCGGGTTAACGATCCACCCGCCATGGCCACGGCCTGACCACCCAGCAGCCGCTCCGCTGCGCGACCCCAAGGACCCCCGGAACACCACGGACAGCAAGGTCCGACAGTCCCGCACGCCCTCAGCCAGAAAACGTGGCACAACAGCGCAACTCACATCAAAATGGGTACCCGGCGCTCACAATCTCAGTCGATCGGTGGATCGAGGCTAAGTGGCGGCCCGGTGGGGGAGCATCCCAGTTGCTAGTCCGTCGAACTGAGGGGGAGGCCAAGGTGTCCGGGCGATGTGTCAGGGGTGGCTCTCGGAGCGGTGATTGCTGAACCCCTTCCGTTTGACGGTTCAGTGGCGGTGGCGGGAGCCGGGCATGCGATGCATGAACAGCATCATGCCCATGCAGACCAAGCCCACGATCAGGGTGCCGCCCCCCGCACCGCGGGTCAGTGACCATAGGCCCAGTGCCACTAGGGGGAGGCACATCAGGAGCATGTGCAAGTGGTGCCCGCGGTGGCGCGTTGGGGATTGGCCAGGCTCGGCGCCGCTGCCCGTCGGATGAGGATGCTGGTCGGCGGTATCGGTGTGCGGGTAGCCATGATGCGTCATGGGTTGGGTCCTTTCATGGAAGACTCAGGGGTGGACGGGCAGTTGCGCCCCGGTGCTGCACTCGAGGACTTCGTCGGGCGGGAGGGGGCTGTGCAGGGTGACTCATTGTGAGTTCGAATCCCACGCTCCCAAGCCGCGCGCGCAGCTCTGAACCGGTCGCGGCGTCAACGGGTGTGACGGCAAGGAGTGATTCGCCGGATGGAATGAGACTCATCTCGACGCGCCGGATGCCGGGCAAGGCCCGGACGGCCTCGAGCGCACTTACCAGGCAGCGGTTGCAGGTGACTCCGCGTACCCCGTAGGTGGCCTGGTTCCTGTTCGTCATGTCTGCGCTCCAACTCGTCTGTTAGTTCCCATGATCAACCGGTGGTGTTGAGACTTGGTATGGCTGTGATCAAGTTCGCGACAAGACCGGCGCTCGCTGCGTCTGCGGGCTCGTTCTCCCTTCCCGCCGCGCCCCCACTTGGCGGGTCGGCCCCGTTGTGTGCCCCTCCGTTGGGGGGGGAGCCGGTGCCGTCGGCAGCCGGTGCACCGTTCGGCACGGCCGGACGGGCGATACGGGGTGTTCCGGGAGTGTTGTCTACCGCGTCACAGCGACGAGACGCGGCCGGCCGTCCTCCCTAACATCGGTCGAGTGGTGGAGTCGGTCACCACCCAGTCCATGGCTGAAGGATCCGCTTCGGCGCGGACCGCCGCGGTGGTGGGGGTTCCGGGAGGCGAGGCGCCTTCAGAGGGCGCTCTGCGGCTCGGTGGTGGTGGGGTGTGGCGGTCGTAGGGTGATCCACATCGCCGCCAGCACGGCGAGGAGCCCGAGCGCGGTCCACCCGCGCGGGCGTTCACCGAGCAGGGCAGCGGCCAGGGCGATGCCCAGGATGGGGGTGAGGAAGGTCCAAGTGGTCAGGGTGTCCAGGCGGCTACGGCGGGCCTCGGCGAACCA
>NCEJ01000103.1 GCA_002280615.1 Micrococcales bacterium 32-70-13
GATGCTCCTTTCGTGGTGACTTCAGAGTAGGGATGTCACGCCTCCACATCGTCGTGCAGCACGACCCGGCTCAGCTCGACCCCGCCGCCGCGCAGCACCCAGTAGTGCAGGCGCCGCGCCTGCGGGGTGTTCTGCTCGACGTAGGCGCGCATGCATCGCGCACCGTCGGACGAGCGCTGCACGGGGGCGTCGCTCGCGCCGTCGCCCGACCGCAGGGCGTGCACCTCGCGCGCACCGACCTTGGTGATGAAACCGGACGCGGCCTCCATCGCGCAGCGCAGCGCCTTGTCGAGCTGGGTGTCGTCGAGGCCGGCGAGCGAGTCGGCGAAGCGCGGCCCGATCACCAAGGCATCGGTGAGTGGATGCTGCGCGCGGGTGCTGGCATCGAGCCGGTCGACCCACTGCAGGTAGAGCTCGTGCCGGATCCACTGCTCAGCATCGGCGAAGCGGCCGCGGCGATCGCGGGCGGTGGCCGGGGCGACGTCGGCCGCGGTGCGTCGGGCGGCGCGCAACGAAGCTTGGGCATCCTTCAGTCGGTCACGGAGCGCGCGCGCCTCGTCGAACGCGCGCTGCTTCTCGGCGACGAGCGTGGCGGCGAGGCCCTTGAGCTGCTCGACCTCGACGCGCAGAGCGTCGGTCGAGGGGCCCGTGCGCGCAGAGCGGGCGGCCCGCAGCTTCGCCTGCAGCTCGTCGATCGTGGCGAGCGCCGACTGCAGGGCCGTGCGCTTCGAGGTCGCGGTGTCGGGCGATGGCGCCGGGGTGGCGGGCGCGGCCGCAGGGCGAGAGCCGGGCCCGGGACGCGGCGCGGTCGGCGCCTCGACCGCGGGCGCCTCAACTGCGACCGCCTCGACCGCCTCGGGCTCGTCGATCTCGGGCGCTCGGGTGATGCCGACCGTGGAGAGGAACTGCTCGATCGAGGTGACGGTGAGCTCGGGCTCCGGTTCGAGTAGCGACCGCCCGATCTCGAGCCACGGCTCGCCACCGGGGGTGAGCGCGACGGCCGGCAGCACGGGCTCGTCGTCGTCGAGGTCGATGGTGCGCAACGCGCGACGCCCCTGCGGGCCTCGCACCACGCGCACCTCGATGACGTCGCCCTCGGTGAGCAGCAGGTCGACGCGGTCGAGCGGGTTGGGCGAGAGGTCGGCGCGTGTGACGCTGACGGGGTGCTGCGGATGCACGAGCAGGGTCGCCCGCTGCCGCTCGACCGTGTGCACGAGGGCAAGGGTCACCGAGCCGTCGGGGTAGCGTGACCACAGTGCCGAGGCGTCGGGGATGGCCGGGTCGAGCGCGAGGCGCCGGGTCTCGGGGTCGAGCTGCCCGGTGACCCGGGTGCCTTCCCGCACGACCCAGCGCAGGGGAGCGGGCGCGAAGGTGACTTCGGCCGAGATCGTGGCGAGCCCTCCGCCGTCGAGCTGCACGATGGCGCGCGAGTCGTCGGCGAGCATCCGCGCCACGACGCCGCTCGCCGGCCGCGCGTCGGCGGCGGAGGCCACGCTGAGGCCGGCGCGGTGCGCCATGCCGATCAGATCGTCCACGACCGCGTCGAGCACCTTTTGCTGCTCGTTCTTCGAGAACGAGAACCGCCGCCGCGCCAACGACGGCCGCTCGCGCCACTCGTCGCCGACCGGAAAGCTGCGCACGGCCCCGTTAAACGTCTCACAGTTGTTCGGCAGCGCCGCGGCGAGCTCGAAGGTGAGATCGCCGCTCGACACAACGGCGATGTCGGCGACGTCGCTGACCGCCGCGGCCAGCTCGGCGACATCGACGTAGGGCACGTCGCCGCCGAACGTGGTCGTCACGACCGCGATCGGTCGCCGCCGGGCGGGGTTCAGGATGCTCTGCGCGAGCTCGTTCACCTCAGCGCTCGTGCGAGCAATAGTCACCATGGGGTGACTCTAGAGGTGAGCTCTGACGGTCTTGACGCGAGAAGCACTGAGTTACCGACCCCGCAGAAACGGTAGCTCTGCGTCAGCAAGTCGGAACGTAGTGGTACAGCTCACCGTCCAGAAGCGTTACGTGCACATCGGCCCGGTACGTGTCGGGAAACCCGTTGTAGGTGTCTGAGAACTCCACGCTGACGATGAATGTTCTCCCCGGCAGCGGCTCCGTGCCAACGGCATTGCATGCTGAGCCGGGGAGTAGCCACGTGGGTGTCTCGCTGATCGTGTTCAAGTCGGGAACGCTCATGCTTCTGTACTCTGCGGCGATGAGATCTGCGCGAACAGCGTCTCGCCCAGCAGAAGTCTCGTCGAATACGCCCGGGTAATTGCGAGCTATGTCGTAGTCAAGGCCCGACGCGGCACCCGCCGTGTACGCCTGCGTGCGGTTGTAGTAGTGATCCCGAGTCATAGTGCTGATGTCGTGAACGGTGACGCTCACAGCTTCGGACGTCGCCAGAACTTCGGGTTCCCCATCGGCAAGGAGCGCGGCCGCACGAAATTGAACGATCCCGGCTTCGTCAAGTGGAAACGGAGAGGTCAATGCAAGCTCGGGACCCACGAGGGTGCTCTCCTCGACGGCAACCCACGTGGAACCGTCGGTGGAACTCTCGATGCGAAGAACTACCTCGTCTTCGCGTTCGTCTGCCAGGCCGCCATCAACGGTGATCAGCAGGCTGTCGTCAAGAACTCGATCTGTCGAGGAATCAACGCTGATATTCAGGTCGAGCTGGTCGGCCTCTAGCGGACTCGCACAGCCTGCGAGCAATGTGACTGCGATTGCGGAGATGGCGATCCAGGGGAGAGCGCTCTTCATGGGGTTCCTGTTCGTAGGGGTGGCTCGACTTGGTAAACCTGACGATGACTCTCTACTCTGCCCGACTCCTCCGACATTCACGTCACCAACCACTAAAGTGCCGCGCGCTGTGGCCGAGATCATCGGCGAGCCGACCCTCTACAGCGAGCACCGCCGCAGCGACGACGACCAGGTCTCGGTCGAGCGCCACACTTTCACCACCATGGATGCGCAGCTGCGCCTGCTCGCCGACGCCGTCGAGCGCATCCTGTCAGAGCCGTTCACGGTGCGCGAGCTGGTGATTCTGTCGCCCTACGCCCGCGAGCGGTCGGCTACCGGCCAGGCTCTCGCTGACCCGACAGCGGATGCCCGCCTCACCTCACGCCTCGGCACCAGCATCGACGACGCGACGCGCATTCGGTGGGGGAACATCCACGAGTTCAAGGGCCTTGAGGCGCCCGCGGTCATTCTGACCGACGTCGACCTGTCGAAGGGCTACCACCGCGATCTGCTCTATGTGGGGGCGTCGCGCGCGACCGATCGGCTTGTGGTGCTCGAGGCCGTGAAAGCTATTTGAGCTTCGAGGTCGTTCCGTTGGGACGAACGACGAGGATCTGACCCTGGGACTTAGGTGCTGCCGTGAAGAGCCCGGTCGTTGCACTTCGGTGCATGTTCACCGAGTACGAGCCGGTGCTAGACGGGGTCGGTCCAGCCTGCTTCTCGTTTGCCATAGTCGTCACCTTCTTCTTGTCATCACGGTACTCGCCTTACCTGTTGAACGCGATATCGCTCAGGCGTGTTCCCCAGTCTCGGCTGAGGTCGCGGGCCGTCGCTTCCCACATTTCTTGTCTTTCCCACGCAGCGACTGCTGTTGATTCCAGACCGAAGGTGACCACCGCAGCGGCAAAGGAGGGGAGCACACCGTCGCTGACCATGATCGGGATCGCGATGGCTGAACGCCAGTGCGGCGTCACTCGGTCGTCCTTCGCGATGTCCTTGAGTCGTACCGTTTCCGCTCCCATGGCCTCTCCGGAGATCCACGGGCTATCGTGCCCGGTCGGAACCCTCTTCATCTGCTTGGCAGATTGATACTGCGTCGAGGCGCTTGCCCAGCGGGCGAGCTTTCCGTTGGGAGCAGCAAGCCACAGAGTTCCCCGGTGTGCGGTCGCGCCGATTGCTTCGGCCATCGACTCGGCATCGTGCTCGAGCGCAGCTGCGTACTCCACCTGGAGAGCGGCGAGCCGTCGGTTGTGTTTCACCCACACTTGCCGTGCTCGTTCGCTGGGTGCGCGGTAGTCAGGCAAGGATGCATAGGCCAGCTCTCGAATCACTCCGGCGACATCGGCGAAATCCTGCAGAGCGAGCGCTTCAAGACCGATGGACTGCCACTCGGCGATGAG
>NCEJ01000104.1 GCA_002280615.1 Micrococcales bacterium 32-70-13
CGCAGCTTCGGAGCCACGTCAGGGCGCATCTTCACCTCGGTGTTTCTCGAAAGCGTGGTGGCGACGACCGTTGCCGGCCTCGTCGGCATCGTGCTCGTGGTGCTGGTCATGCGTAGCGACTGGGTGGTCGAGCTGATGTTTCCGGGAATTCAAGACATTCCGCCGTTTCCCTTTTCCGCAGCGATCACGGGGCTGATCGCCTCGGTCATCGTCGGTGCGATTGCCGGGCTGATTCCCGCGCTCGTGGCACTGCGCGTGAAGGTGATCGACGCCATCCGGTTCTGATGTGGCCACCGCTGACGGTGATGGATGCTCGCTAGGGTTGCGCACATGCGCACTCCCACTCGGCTCGCCCTCGCCCTCACGCTCGCCGCCGGGTTCGCGCTCGTGCTGGCACCGTCGGCCGCCGTGGCCGGCAGCGCGCCCCTCGCCGCGCTCGCCGCCGACACGAGCGACTTCACCTTCGACTCGTTCGACGCCGACTACACGCTCAGCCGCGAGGCTTACGGCACCGCGACCCTTCAGGTCGTCGAGACGATCGTCGCCCGCTTCCCCGACTTCGACCAGAACCGCGGCATCATCCGGGCGATCCCCGACGACTACGACGGCGTGCCGCTGAACACGCAGGTGATCGGCGTCGTCGACCAGAACGGCTCCCCCGTGCCCTACGAGTCGGCGTACTCGGGCGGTTTCGTCGAGCTCGCCCTCGGCACCGACGAGTTCGTGCGCGGCGCGCAGACCTATGTCATCAGCTACACGCAGCAGAACGTCGTGCGCTCGTTCGCCGACACCGCCTCCGACGAGTTCTATTGGGACGTCAACGGCACCGGCTGGGGCCAGCCCTTCGGCCGCGTGAGCGCGACGGTGACCCTCGCCCCCGACGTGGCGGCGACGCTGACCGGCAATGCGGCCTGCTACGTCGGCGCCCTCGGCGAGACCGAGCAGTGCACGATTCAGGATGCGGGCGGCGTGTTCACCGCGAGCGCCACCGACCTCGCCCCCGGCGAGACGGTGACCGTGGCTATCGGCTTCGCGCCCGGCACGTTCCTCACCCCTGAGCCGACTCCCCCGCCGCAGCCGCAGGAGGTGCCGTTCTGGATGCACGCGCTCTCGGGCGGGGTGGGCCTGGCGAGCGTGGGCGCACTCGCTGCCGCGATCGTGTCGCGCGTGCGCGCCGGCACCAGTGCGAAGAGCCGTGGCGCGATCATCGCCGAGTACTCCGAACCCGAGGGCATCGACATCGTGCAGTCGGCGCACCTCCTCAATCGACCGACGAGCGGTATTCCGGCCGCCGTCGTTCGCCTGGCCGTGCGCAAGAATCTGCGCATCCTGGCCTATGCGGTCGATGAGGGCGGGGCGCCGTACACGCTGCAGTACCTCGGTGACGATCGGGCCGACGCGCTCGACCTCGCCCTGCTCGACGCGCTCTTCGGCACCGACCGGGTCGCCGGGTCGCTCACCCCCTACGGCGAGTACGACTCGGCGCTTGCGGTGACGCTCGACGCGCTGTCGACGAGTGCATTGTCGTCGCTCGAGCCCCAGGGCTTCCGGCGCAAGCCCTCCGGTCGGGGGTTCGGCTGGCTCATGCTCGCCGCGCAGTGGGTGCTGCAGGCCCTCGCGTTCGGCGCGATCGTCGTGTCGACGGGGCTGTTCCTCAATGTCAGCCCGCTCGCGTTCGTGTCGCTGCTCGTCGCGTTCTTCGCCGGCTTCGCCGCCTTCGGCCTCGCCATCCGCCCCCTGCAGCTGACCGAGAAAGGTCGCGCGGCGAAAGACCACCTCGAGGGTCTCAAGCTCTACCTCACCGTCGCCGAAGAAGAGCGACTGCGAGTGCTGCAGAGCCCGCAAGGCGCCGAGCGCATCGACGTGGGCGACAACCTCCAGATGGTCAAGCTCTACGAGAAGCTGCTGCCGTGGGCGGTCGTCTGGGGCGTCGAAGACCAGTGGATGCGCGAGCTCGAGGTGCGCGTCGCCGCGCTCGACACCGCGCCCGACTGGTTCGTGGGTCGTAGCGGTTTCGAGGTGGCGCTCTTCACCGCGGCCGTGCGGGGAATGACCGCGACGACCACCGCACCGGTCTCGAGCTCGTCGTGGTCGGGCAGTGGCGGCGGCAGCTTCTCGGGCGGTTCGTTCGGCGGCGGCTTCTCGGGAGGCGGCGGAGGAGGAGGCGGGGGCGGCGGGCGCTGACCCGTCTGCACCGTCAGGATCCGGGCGCTCGGTGATCGATGGCGAGCCAGCCGACGAGCACGCGACGCAGCGCCGGTTCTTTCGCGCGGATGTCGTGGGCGTCGGCGAAGGCGATGAGCCCGCGGATGTCGGAGGCCCACGCGACGAGGCCCTCATCATCGGCGAGCACGGGGGCGCCCTTCTTCTCCTCCGGCCGAGTGGCACCCATGTGCAGCACGAGCTTCACGACGCCCTCCTTGTTGCGCAGGTTCATCGTGATGCGGTCTTCGCCGTCGAGCACGTAGCTCGGGGCGTTCCACTTGACGTGCTCGATCAGGTCGGCATCGAGCGAGCCGATGATGTCGCGCAGCAGTTGCACCTGCTCGGCCGTCTGAGCATCGAGCGCAGTCATGATGTCGGCGATCGAGACCTGATTGGCGGGGGCCATGGTGCGAGTGTATGAGCCAGTCGGGTGTCGCGGGTTGTCGATCAGCCAGGCAGGGTACGCCGCGTCGAGCGAGCAGCGCCGACCGATCGGCGTCTGATCTCGTGGTCCCGTGCTTGACTGATCGTCATGAATCACGAGCTGTCCGAGGCCGACGATCGGGAGCTCGAACGCCTTGCCTACGGGCGCGCCGACACTCCGGATCGGATCGCGCTCGCAACGGCTGCGGGCCAGGAGCTCGCTCGTCGCGCCGAGCTGGCCGCTGAGACGAGAGCTCGGATGACCGTGGATCTCGCCATCGGCGACACCGCCTCATCCGAGCAGGATCGCTCCGAGTCAGCACCATATCGACCGGACGATCGGCACCCACGGCGGATGCGGACCGTCGGGCTCGTTGGCGTGCTCTCGGCCCTCCTGGCCATTCCGACGGTTGGCTGGGCGCTGGCGTTGCCCGATCCTGATCCCCTCGCGATCTTCGACGAACCGGAGACCGACGAAGACCGCGAGTGGGCATCACGACTTCTGCAGGGCTATACGGCGAACATCACGCAAGGGCCGCGGGTCACTCCGCTGGGGAACGACCGCTTCGGCATCGTGTACCGGGCTTCGACGGTGCCCGACGGGCGGAGCACTGAGTGGGACATGTACTGCATCGTCATCGCCGATCTACCCGAAGGCTCCGGGGGCTGGGGTGGCGGCGGCACCTGCGTCGCCCCGCCCGTCTTTGACGATGTCGGCATCGTCGTCGGTATGGAGGGCGCTATCGGTATCACCGCCGGTTCAGACCTGTTCGCATGGGGACCCGTGGGTCCTCCCCGGCTCGAAAACGATCAGGACCTCCGCGGCAGCGAGTTTGCACCGAGCGTTGTCGATGTCATCGGTGTCGGTGCGTACGGAGGCTCAGCAGTGGCTGACCCCTTCTCCGGCATCGACGAGCCTGATCGGCTTCTCATGGGGCCCTCTGCGGTCTACATCTCGCCGGAAGCAGAGGAAAGCGGTGCCGACTTCTCGGCCTACCTCATCGAGGGATCCGACGGAGAAGCGGAGTACTGCCTGAGGGCCCGCCACCCTGACGCGGACACTGCGACGAACTGTGCCCCTCTCGCACGAGTCGAACGAAGCGGCCTCACCGTGCAACTCCGCATCCCCGACAGCGTCTGGACCGTGGGCGTCAACATCGACGGTTCGATCAGCTCGAGCGTGTTCCCGCTCGCGGCCGGATAGCGGATGAGACGAGCACGTTCCCGCGCAGGAGAGCCCACTCGTCTGCGAACGATCCCGGGTGCCCCTGGAGGTGTCTGGTTTCAGCACATCGTGGACACCTGTCTCCCGACATCGTGGACAGCCGGGTCCGTGAGGTCGTGATGTCTCACGTCATCGTGGACACCCTTCCAGCGGCAGTGTCTTCAGGTGAGCAAACAGGAAGTGCTGATCCTCGCCGTCACCGTGCAGGGCCTGTCGTATCGAGAAGTCGCCCGCATTCACGGCGTCTCGAAATCACTGGTCCAGGGCGAGGCAGCGTTCATTCCCCGCTCGAGTGCACCGCGCTCACGTCCGGCCCGCACGCCGGATGCAGTTCGCGCTCGCATCCTGCAGCTGCGTGCCCAGCTCACCGCCGACGGCCTCGACGCCGGCGCAGACACAATCTGCTCACTGCTGGCTGCCGAGCAGGTGACGCTCTCCCGTTCGACGATCTGGCGCATCCTGCGCGCGGAAGGCACGATCACTCCGCAACCGCAGAAACGTCCTCGAGCGTCGTGGCAACGCTTCTGCGCTGAGCAACCCAACGAGCTTTGGCAATCCGACACCACCCACTGGCGCCTCACCGACGGCCAGGAGGTCGAGATCATCGGCTGGATCGATGACCACGCCCGTTTCGTCACCCACCTGTCGTGCCATGCCCGCATCACCGGCCGCACCGTCACCGACACCTTCCAGCAGGCTGCTGCCGTGCACGGGTTCCCCGCGGCGACATTGACGGACAACGGCAATATCTTCACCACCCGCTTCGCCGGCGGCATTCTGGCG
>NCEJ01000105.1 GCA_002280615.1 Micrococcales bacterium 32-70-13
ACCATGCAGTGCGACTACTTCGACGCCGGGCTCTGCCGCTCGTGCACGCTCATGGGTCGGCCGTACGCCGAGCAGCTCGGCGAGAAGGAGGCACTCGCGCGCCGCCTTCTGGCCCCCTTCGGCGCGGATGCGCAGTGGCTCGCAGCGGTGGCCAGCGCCGAGAGCGGCTTCCGCGCGAAGGCCAAGATGGTCGTCGGCGGCACGGTCGACTCCCCCACGCTCGGCATCCTCGACGGCGCGGGGCGGGGTGTCGATCTGCGACGCTGCGGCATCATCGCGCCGGGCATCCTCGCCGCCTTCGCCGCGCTCATCGCGGCCATCACGCGGGCCGGGCTCGAGCCCTACGACGTGCCGGCGCGGCGCGGCGAGCTCAAGCACCTCATCGTCACCGAGGCGCCGAGCGGCGCGCTCATGGTGCGCTTCGTCGTGCGCTCCGAGGGGGCCGTGGCGGGCATCCGCGCGGTGCTGCCGTGGCTGCAGGATGCCCTGCCGACCCTGCTCGTCGTCACCACGAACATCCACCCCGAGCACAAGGCCGTGCTCGAGGGCGAGGTCGAGCACGTGCTCACCGACGAAGCCGTGCTGCCGTTCGCCGTCAACGACCTCGAGCTGCGGGTGCGGCCGCAGAGCTTCGTGCAGACCAACACCGCGATCGCCGCGGCGCTCTACGCGCAAGCCCGCGAGTGGGTCGACAAGCTCGACCCCGCCTCGGTGTGGGATCTGTACTGCGGGGTCGGGGGGTTCGCGCTGCACTGCGCTGGCGCGGCTGAGCGCGAGGTGCTGGGCGTCGAGGCCTCGCCCGACGCGGTCGCGAGCGCCGAGTTGGCCCGTGACGCGCGGTACTCCGAGCCGGGAGACCGGCAGCGCATCCGGTTCATCGCCGCCGACGCGACCGCGTTCGCCCTCGCGGCGACGGAAGTGCCCGAGCTCGTCATCGTCAACCCGCCGAGACGCGGCCTCGGGGCCGAGCTCGCCGGCTGGCTGCAGGCGCGCGGGCCGCGGCACCTGATCTACAGCAGCTGCAATGCCGAGTCGCTCGCGCGCGACCTCGCGGCGATGCCCGGCTACCGGCTGCGGCGGGCGCGCGCGCTCGACATGTTCCCCCAGTCGACGCACTTCGAGGTCGTCACCCTGCTCGAGCGCGCCTGAGCCCGGCCGGCGCCAACCAAATGACGGAGATCAGCGCTGCGCACGCTCACCCGAGAGTGCAAGTCGTGCAGATCTCCGTCATTTGGCAGAGGAATCGACTCACTACTCGGGCGTGAGCACGCTGCGCGACTGCGCGGTGACGCTCGGCACGACGAGGCCGTAGATGCCGAGCGCGATGATCTCGACGGCCATGCCGAGCACGACCACGAGGGCGACGACGGCGAAGCCCTCGGGGAAGGCGAGGGCGATCGGCAGCACGAGCAGCCCGTTGCGGGCTCCGCCGCTGAAGGTCACCGACCGCACCTGCGAGAGCGGGAGGCCGAAGGCCGTCGCGACGAGGATGCCCACGGGGGCGAGCACGATGACGTAGACCCCGAAGAGCGGCGCGACGGCCTCGAGCAGGGCGAGGCGCTCGCCCGCGCGCGGGATGAGCACGGCGGCCACGAGCCCGGCGGCGAGCGCGGTGGCCGGCGCGGTGAACGCCGCCCCGCGGCGCAGCCCGGCGGCGAGCCGGGGCCGGCGCACGCCGACGAGCTGCAGCGCCGTGACGACCGCGGCTGGGGCGATGATGCCCGCGAGCACGGCGAGCGGCAGTCGCGAACCGTCGAGGCTCAGGAAGTTCTCCGCCGCCGTGAACAGCAGCATGAAGCCGGGCACCGTGATGACCTGGAGGACGAGCAGCACGGGCGCGATGCTCAGCAGGCTCTCGACCGCGCCGCCCGCGCGCCGCACGAACGCGGCCACGAGCCCGACGCCCGGTGCGAGCAGCATGAGCAGCAGGCCCGCCTGCAGGTCGGGGTCGGTCACCACGACCCGGCTGATGATGTAGACGAGAAGGGGCGAGACGAGGAGGTTGAGCAGCAGCACGGCGGCGAGGAAGCGCCGGTCGAGCACCGCGCGTCCGAACGAGGCGAGAGGGACATCCAGCAGCGTGATGCCGATCGCGACGGCGACGACGGCCAGCAGCACCCCGTCGGGCACACCCGCCGCGGCGGGCACGAGCACGCCGACGAGGCTTCCGGCCCCGATGCCGACGAGCATGATGACGATCGTCGCGGCCGCCGAGAGCGAGCGAGGCGGCGCGGATGCTCCGCTCACGCCGTGGTCGCCCGAGCCAGCCGCAAGAACTCGGGCAGCCCGAGCATCTCGCCCCGCGCGGTCGGGTCGAGCCCGGCGGCCTCGAGCGCGGCGGTCGCGGCGGCCGACGAGCCGTAGACCTCGGCGAGCGCCTGCCGCAGCATCTTGCGGCGCTGCCCGAACGCGGCGTCGACGAGCTCGCCCATGCGCAGCCGTTCGGCCTCGGTGCCGGGCACCTCGTGCCGCGTCATGCCCACGAGCACCGAGTCGACGTTCGGCACGGGCCAGAACACCTGCCGGCTCACCTGCCCCTCGACCCGCCAGCGCCCGTACCAGGCGGCCTTGATCGAGGGGCCGCCGTAGACCTTCGACCCGGGCTCGGCCGCGAGCCGGTGCCCGACCTCGGCCTGCACCATGACGAGCACGCGGCGGATACCCGGCTCGAGCGCGAGCAAGTGCAGCAGCACGGGCACCGAGATGTTGTAGGGCAGGTTCGCGACGAGCGCGGTGGGGCGCGCGCCGCCGGGCGCGTCGGGCACGGCCGAGACCCGCAGGGCGTCGGCGGTGACGACGGCGAGCGCGGCCTCCGGCTGCAGCTCGCCGACCGTGAGAGGCAGCTGGGCAGCGAGACGGGCATCCACCTCGATCGCGACGACCGGATGCCCGGCCTCGAGCAGTCCGAGCGTCAACGACCCCAGGCCGGGGCCGACCTCGAGCACGGGCTCACCCGGCTGCAGCGCCGCGGTCGAGACGATGCGCCGCACGGTGTTGGCGTCGTGCACGAAGTTCTGGCCGAGCTTCTTGGTGGGGCTCACGCCCAGCAGCTCGGCGAGGTCGCGCACCTCGGCCGGGCCGAGCAGTGCGCTCACCGCTCGCCCGGGTAGTGGTCGGGCAGCGCGCCGCCGAGGTCGCCGAGGTCGTCGGGGTCGCCCGGAACCTCCTGCAAGGCCCAGGGGTCGCCCGGCGCCACGACGGGGTGGGCGTCCCACGAACCGTAGACGAGCTCGGTGTTCGAGCTCAGCTGCGCGGCGAGCATCGAGGCGTCGGTGCCGAGGTGGTCGGCGATCGCGCGCACGGTGAACGGCAGCAGGTAGGGGCCGTTGGGGCGCCCGCGGTACGGGTGCGGGGTGAGGAAGGGCGCGTCGGTCTCGACGAGCAGTAGCGCGCGGGGCAGCACGTCGAGGGCGTCGCGCAGGTTGCGGGCGTTCTTGAACGTCACGGTGCCCGCGAAGCTGGCGTACCAGCCGCGCTCGGCGCAGATGCTCGCGAGCTCGACGTCGCCGCTGAAGCAGTGGAAGACGACCTTCTCCGGGGGTCCGACGCGCAGCAGGGTCGCCACGATGTCGTCGTGCGCGTCGCGGTCGTGGATCTGCAGCGCCAGGCCGTGCTTCTTCGCGATGGCGATGTGGGCTTCGAAGGCGGCGAGCTGCGCGTCGCGTCCGGTGCCCGGCTCGGTGCGGTAGTAGTCGAGGCCCGTCTCGCCGATCGCGACGACGCGGGGCTGCGCGGCGAGTTCGTCGATCACCGCGAGAGCGGCATCCAGCTCGCCCAATTCGGCGAGCGCCGGGGCCTCGTTGGGGTGGATGGCGACCGCGGCGAGCACCCGGGGCTCGCGCGCCGCGACGGCGGCCGACCAGCGGCTCGTGAGCACATCGGTGCCGACCTGCACGACGCCACGAACCCCCACGGCCGAGGCGCGATCGAGGTGCTCGCGGTAGTGCATCGGGTTCTCGCCGTCGGCGATCTCGAGGTGCGTGTGGTTGTCGTAGACGGGCACCACGAGCGCCTCGGGGCTCGGC
>NCEJ01000106.1 GCA_002280615.1 Micrococcales bacterium 32-70-13
GCCGCCGAAGGGCGCGTAGCCGAAGAAGTCGATGCCGGCCTCGCGGCAGTGCCGGTACTCGGCGAAGCTGTCGACCCCGAGACCGAGCCGGTTCTGCACCGCATCGATCGGGGCGACGGCGCGGGCGCGGTCGATGAGCTCGATCGAGGCGTTCGACAGCCCGACGGCGCGCGCGAGCCCCTCCTCCCGCAGCGCGGCGAGCACCGTCACCGACTCCTCGAGGTCGTCGACGCGGTCGGCGCGGTGCAGCAGGAGGAGGTCGAGGGGCCGGCCGAGCAAGTCGACGCTGCGCTCGGCATCAGCGCGCATCCGCTCGGCGCTGCCGTCGGTGTCCCACGCGGAGGCCGCCGCGCGGTAGTGCCCCGCCTTCGTGATGATCGGCAGGCCTGGGTGCCGCTCGCGGCCCTCGGCGGCGAGGCGCTCGCCCACGCCGTCGTCGTCGAGCCGGGCGTAGGCGCGCGCCGTGTCGAGCGCGACCGCGCCCGCGTCGACGGCCGCCGCGATGACAGCGCGGGCGTTCTCGTCGGTCGCGCCCTCGTTGAGCACGAGGGCGGCGATGCCGAGCACGATGCCGGGCTGCTCGAGCACAGGGGTCACACCGTCGAGCGTAGGGGCAAGAGCCCCGTCTGCCCAGGCCGTGGCGGAGGGGCTCTTCCAGCCAAGGAGCCCAGGCGCGAGCGCGGCCACGGTCACCCCGTGCACGACAGCGATGCCGAGGTTCGAGAGCACGACGGGGTTGCGCAGGGCATCCTGCACCATCACCGCCGTCAGCACCTTGTAGGCGATCTGCACGGCGAGCAGCGAGACCGCGGCCGCCTCGACCGCGACCGAAGGGCCGGCCGTCGCGACGACCGCGAGCAGCGCGATCGACGCGGTCAGGATGGCGAGGTAGATCGCCAGCAGGATGTCGCGCGCGGGCGTGCGCTCGCCCCAGGCCCGCGCGATCCAGGGCGCGCGGGCCGCGAGCGAGGTGACGACCGGCACGAGCACGACGATGTTGAGCAGCAGCGAGACGATGAGCACGCGGTCACGCCTCCTGCGGGTGCCGCTGGTCGGTCGCCGACACGAAGGGCGCGATCGCCTCGTCGAGCCACGTCATGAGCTCGCGCTGGCGCTCGGGCTCGTAGGTGACCTGCTCGGCCCGCGTGAGCACGCCGATCTCGATGTAGGCGCCGTTGAGGTCGGCGAAGGTGTCGCAGAGCGCGAGCTCGACGGCGTGCCGCCCGGTGATGCGCGCGGTCGTCGCCTTGGGGTGCAGGGCCATGACGGGCATGATCCAGCGCCACACCCAGTACCGGAACGCCGACATGTCGCGCACGAGACCCGTGCGCACGGTGAGGCCGGGGTCGTAGGTGTTCAGGCGGCGGCCCGTCGCCGCGAGCCGCTCAGCCCAGACGTGCGCGGCCGTGACGAGCGCGAGCTTGCTCGAGGCGTAGGCGATGCCGCCGCGCTCGCGGCCCTTCGCCTCGGTCGGCGCCTCAGCGGCGTCGGCCGTCGCGAGCAGCTCGGGCGTCTGCCACTGCGGATCGGGCACGAGGTTGAACGAGGCGTTCTTGCCGCGGTGCGTCGACGATCCCATGACGACGACGTGACCGGTGGGGGCGAGCACGGGCTCGAGGCCCGTGACGAGCAGGTGCTGAGCGATGACGTTGACGGTGAACGTGAGCTCGTGCCCCTGCACGCCGGTGCGGCGGCGATCGGTGAACTGGGCTCCGGCATTGAGCAGAGCGGCGTCGAGGGGGGCGATGGTGCCGGCCTCGATGAGCGCACGCACCTCGGCGAGCGCCGCCTGCACCGACGACAGGTCGGCGAGGTCGACGCTCACGCCATAAGCGGTGAGGCCCGCGGCGCGCGCCTGGTCGAGCGCGGTCGGGCGGGCCGGGTGCCGCAGCAGGGCGCGCAGCATGCCGACGCCGATGCCGCTCGTCGGACCCGTGAGGAGGACGGTGGGCCGAGTGATGTCATGAACTGTCATGACGGCAGAGTACGTGATGTCATGATCTGACACACGAGTAGGATCGTGGGCATGCCCCGCTGGCCCGAAGACTCGCGCACGCGGCTCGTCGACGCCGCGATCAGCCTCTTCGGCGAGCACGGCTACGCGGCCACGACGGTCGATGAGATCGCGGCCCGTGCAGGCGTGACGGCGCGCACGTTCTTCCGGCACTTCGGCGACAAGGAGGAGGCGCTCTTCGCTGAGGACGACGAGATGCTGCCGCTCATGCTCGCGACGATCGGCGACAGCACCGAGCCCGTCACCGCTGAAGCGCTCATGCAGCGGGTTCTCGGCCGCCTCGCCGAGCACCTCGAACCACGACGCCCCGAGCTCACCCAGCGCCAGGCGATCATCGACTCGGAGGTGTCGCTCACCGGCCGCGAGCTCGCCAAGCAGGCCCGCTGGCAATCTGCGATCACCGAGGCGCTCGTCGCGCGCGGGTTCGGGGCCGAGCACGCGGGGGTGCTCTCGGCGATCGGCTTCGCCCTCTTCAGCCGCACGTTGCACGCGTGGCTCGCTGAGCCCGGCGGCGCGACGCTCTCCGAGCGGCTGCGGGATGCCCTGCCGAGAGTGCGCACCGTGCTCGACGAGGTCAGCAGCGGCTGAGACCCGCGCGGGCCCAGCCGCACGAGCGTCGTAGGCTCGAACCCATGCAGTACTGCATTTTCACCGAGCCCCAGCAGGGCGCCAGCTACGACACGATCGTCGCCCATGCGCAGCGCGCCGAGGCCCTCGGCTTCCACGCCTGGTTCCGCAGCGACCACTACCTCGTCATGGGCGACGGCGACGGCCTGCCCGGCCCGACCGACGCCTGGACGACTCTCGCCGCGCTCGCCCGCGAGACGAGCACGATCCGCCTCGGCACCCTCGTCAGCTCGGCGACGCACCGCCACCCGGGCATCCTCGCCGTTCAGGTCGCGCAGGTCGACCAGATGTCGGGCGGTCGCGTCGAGTTCGGTCTCGGCACCGGCTGGTACGCCCGCGAGCACGAAGCCTTCGGCATCCCCTTCCCTGAGAAGCGGTTCGGGATGCTCGAGGAGCAGCTCGCCATCGTGACCGGCTACTGGGCCACCCCCGACGGCGCCACCTTCTCGTTCGAGGGCGACCACTACCGGCTCGTCGACGTGCCCGCCCTGCCCAAGATCGTGCAAGAGCGCATGCCCGTCATCGTGGGCGGCGGCGGACCGCGCAAGACACCCCAGCTGGCTGCGCGGTACGCGACCGAGTTCAACATCGGGTTCCGCACGCTCGAGGGCTTCGCCGAGGTGCTCGCGAACGTGCGCGCGGTGTGCGCCGAGGAGGAGCGCGACCCGGCGACCCTCAGCATGTCGGCCGCGTGGCCCACGGTCGTCGGCCGCGACGCCGCCGAGCTCGCGCGCCGCTGCGCCGCCGTCGGCATCGACCCGGCGAGCGACCACGGCGAGCGCCTCGTCGGTACGCCTTCCGAGGTCGTCGACCGGCTCGGCGCGCTACGCGAGCTCGGCGTCGACCGCGTCTACCTGCAGACGGTCGACATGACCGACCTCGAGCACCTCGACCTCATCGCGGCCGACGTGCTGCCGCAGCTAGCGTGATCGGAGCATCCATGACCGCCACCGCGTTCGGCGCCGCCGCCGACTGGACCCGCCGCCACGTCGAGGCCGGCCGCCTGCCGGTCGCCGTGCTCGGCATCGTCGATGGCGACGGCGTCGTCGATGTCGCCGCATTCGGCACCGACCCGATCAGCGGCCGCACCGCCCATGTCGACGACCGCTTCGCCCTCTACTCGGTCACGAAACCGCTCGTCGCGCTCACGGCGATGCGCGCCGTCGAGCGCGGACTGCTCACGACCGACACCCCGCTGACGGATGCTCTGCCGGCGTTCGCGCACCCCCCGGTCACCCTCGGTCACCTGCTGAGTCACACGTCGGGCATCGCCGACCTCGTGCTCGGGGCCTCCACCCCGATTGCCTCGCACGGCGGCGCCACGACGCTGCGCGAGGCCATCGAGCGCGCGCCGCTCGAGTTCGTGACGGGTACCGCGCGCCGGTACAACAACCTCGCGTGGGAGGGCGTCGCCGCCCTCATCGAGCACGCCACCGGCGAGCCGTTCGCGCAGCAGTTCGGGGCCATGGCCGCGTCGGCCGGCGCCGAGAACCTCTCGTTCGGCACCGACGACGTGCACGCACTGCACGGCTACGAGCGGTACGGCCACGAGCCGGATCAGCTGCTCCCGCTGCGGCACCCGGCCGCGGGGGCGGCCGCGAACGCTGCCGACCTTCTGGCGATCGGCCGATCGCTGCTCGAGGCAGACGGCGCGATCGTGTCATCGACGACGCTCGACGCCATGATCCGTCCGCGCACGAGCGGTCTGTACGTCATCGATGCCAACCCGCTCAAGGCCTTCGAAGACTTCGGCCTCGGCTGGAACCGCCCTCGGCGCCCCGGCCTGCTCGATCACAACGTGTTCGGCCACGAGGGGTTCTGCCGCTCGCAGTTCTGGTTCTCGCCGGCCGCGGGCCGCTGCGTGGTGTTGCTGACGAACCGACTCGACGCGGTCGAACCCGACGTCGGCGTGCGGTTCGACGAGCTGCTCAACGCCGCCTTCTCCGCGCCGTGACCACGCCCCCGCACGTCATCGTGCTGCCCGGGGGCGGCTACGCCTTCCGCGCCGAGCACGAGGGCGAGCCGGTCGCCGCGTGGCTGCGATCGCTGGGCCTCGAGGCGAGCGTGCTCGCCTACCCCGTGACAACGCGGCACCCCGGCCCGATCGATGCCCTGAGGATGCGCGTGGCCGAGCTGCGCGCCGCGGGCGTCGAGCGGCTCGGGGTGCTGGGCTTCTCGGCCGGCGGTCACCTCGCGGGCCACGCCGCGGCACTCGGCCTCGTCGATCTGGCGGTGCTGTGCTACCCCGTCGTCTCGATGCTCACGCCCACGCACGGAGGCTCGCGGCGCGAGCTGCTCGGGCGCTGGGCCACCCCCTGGGCGCGCGCCGCGACCTCGGTCGAGCGCCTCGTGACGCCACGCATGCCCCCGACCTTCGTGTGGCACACGGCGGAAGACGCCTCGGTGCCGCTCGAGCATCCCTACCTGCTGGCGCAGGCGCTCGCCCGCCACGGCGTGCCGCACGCGCTGCACGTCTACCCCCGCGGCCGCCACGGCCTCGGGCTCGTGACGGGCATCGAGGGCGGCGAGCACGCCGGTATCGCCGCGCACTGGACGCGCGACTGCGCGGAGTGGCTGCGCGAGCTCGGCTGGGTCGACTGACCTAGGGCGTGTCTGACAATGTCTTGGCCCAGGCGATGACGGCGTTGAGTAGGACGGCGGCCCGGTAGACGATGGCGTGTTTGTCGTACCGGGTGGCGAGGCCACGCCATTGCTTGAGGTGGCAGTACTGGCGTTCGATGACGTTGCGGTTCTTGTAGTCGACGGCGTCGAGTCCGACCGGGCGCCCGCCGCGGGATCCGCGGCGCCGGCGATGGCCCTTCTGGTCCTCGGGCTCGGGGATCACGGCCTTGATGCTGCGGGCTCGGAGGTGCCCGCGGATCGCGCGGGAAGAGTATGCCTTGTCGGCTCGGACCGCGTCCGGCCGGGTGCGCGGCCGCCCCCTCTCGCGGCCCACGCGCAGCTGCTCCATCAGAGGCAAGAACATCGGCGAGTCGCCCGCCTGCCCCGGCGTGATCAACGTGACCAGCGGGCGCCCGTTACCGTCGACGAGCTGGTGGACCTTCGTCGACAGGCCGCCTCGGGAACGGCCGATGCCGCACGTCCACACCGTCTGCCACGACCCGAACACCTCGGGCAGATCACGCCACGCGATCCCCGTCCGATACCGGTAAACGATGCCCTCGACCATCGTGCGTGCATCGGAGAACCTCCGACCCGGCCTGCCCGTCGGCCGCGGCAACATCTCCTCGATCAACGACCACTGAGCATCCGAGAGCACCTGAAAACGCGACACGCGATCAGCCTCTCAGCACTCGCATCCAACCTTTGTCAGACACGCCCTAGACCTAGTCGGTGTCGATGCAGGCGCGGGGTTCGTGGGCGTGCGGGCGGCACCGTTGGAAGACGCCGTACTCCCGGCTGGCGAGCTGTGGGAGGCGACCGTCGCTACCCCGATTGACTAGCGTTGCTGGCCGTCTTGTGCTGACGGCTGGGTGGAGTTGAGGTTCTCGTGAGATCGGACACCGCTCATCAGGGATCGGCGCCAGCTCGTGCGGTCCGAAGTCAGAGTGCGGCGGCTCCGGCCTCAGCCACAGTCTGGTCTTCCTCGATGCTACCGGTGGACACTCCGATGGCTCCGACGATGACGCCGTCGCGGACCAGCGGAATGCCCCCGGGGAACACGACGATGCGGCCGCCGTGAGCGTCGTTGAGGCCGTACAGGTCGCCTGTCGGGCGCGTTGCCTCGGTGAGGTCCTTGGTCTGGGTCTGGAAAGCGATGGACGTGTACGCCTTGTTGATGGCGATGTGGATGCTGCCGATGTTCGCAGTATCCATCCGCACGTGTGCCTTGAGGTTGCCTCCGGCGTCGACGACGGCGATGTCCTGGGGCTGTCCGATCTCCTCAGCGCGCGCGATGGCGGCATCGATGACGCGGCGAGCGTCCTCAAGGGTGATGGTGTCCTGGATCTTGGGGTTCGACATGGTGTCTCCCCTTCATTGAAGGTCAGGTGTTGCGGGTGTTAGGCGTCGCGTGAGCGACGACTGGGGTGGAGCCTCGGCCGGCCCCGATGAAGGCCTGACAGACATGGGCCGGCCGAGGGGTTGAAAGTTCCCGTCAGGCGACGGGAAGCAGTGCGATGGAGAGCGCGGCGGCGAGCGCGCCTCCGATGAGCGGGCCGGCCACGGGCACCCAGGAGTACGCCCAGTCGGAGGTGCCCTTGCCCTTGATGGGGAGGATGGCGTGAATGATGCGAGGCCCGAGGTCGCGCGCGGGGTTGATGGCGTAACCGGTGGGGCCGCCGAGGCTGATACCGATACCGATGACCAGGAAGGCGACGGGCAGGGCGCCGAGTTCCGCGGGGGTGCCTCCATTGGTGAAGGCGAGGATGCCGAACACGAGGACGAACGTTCCGATGACCTCCGTGACGAGGTTGGAGCCGTAGGCACGGATGGCAGGACCGGTCGAGAAGACGCCGAGCTTCGTGGCGGGGTCGGGCTCTTCGTCGAAGTGGCGCCGGTATGTGATCCAGACCAGGAGCGCTCCGAGCATGGCACCGACGAGCTGAGCGGCAATGTAGACGAGGAACTGCACGAATGTGATGTTTCCGAGGATCAGCAGGGCGATGCTGACGGCCGGGTTGAGGTGCGAGCCCGAGGAGTACGATGCCGTGACTCCAGCGAAGACGGCGAGACCCCAGCCGATGCTGACCGCGAGGAATCCTGATCCGAGACCCTTGCTCTTGATGAGGGAGACGTTGGCGACGACTCCGCAACCCAGCAGAAGTAGCAGGGCCGTTCCGACCGTTTCGGAGAGGAAGATCAATCCGAGGTCCATGGTGTTTCCTTTCCGCGGACGTCTGCGTCCGCTCAGTTCAAACCACGCGCTCGGGTGCGCGTGGTCACAGATGGTGGTGGTGCGAGGGGGCGGCGCCCGGGTAGAAGGTGGAAGGTCAATCGCGGTCTACCCGGGCGCGCTCGGTACGGGACTGTGCGGCGCAGCGCGACCTACGCCGAACAGCGGGGGGCTCCTCAGAAGGTGCGGATCGGGATCTCCGCGGGAGCCTCGAGAAGTTCGCGAATCTCGTCGTCAAGCTTGACAAGCGTGATGGACGCGCCCGCCATGTCCAGCGAGGTGCAGTACTCGCCGACATAGCTACGGGTTGGGGTGATTCCCTGGGCCGCGAGCTTCTCGTGTGCGATGCCGTACAGAAGGTACAGCTCGCTGATGGGGGTGCCACCGAGACCGTTCACCATCAGCGCGACGTCATCGCCGCTGGTGTAGGGGATGTCGCTCACGATGGGCTCCAGAAGCAGGTCGACGATCTCGTTCGCCGGGACCCACTTCTGACGTGCACGGCCGGGCTCACCGTGGATACCGATGCCGACTTCGATCTCGTCGTCGCCGATCTCGAACAGCGGCTCGCCCTTGGCGGGCGGGGTGCAGGCGGTGAGCGCCACGCCCATGGTGCGGGTGACGGCGTTGACCTTCTCGCCGATCCGGACGATCTCGTCGAGGTCCTTGCCGGCCTCAGCGGCAGCGCCGACGGCCTTGATGACGAAGAAGTTGCCGGCGACGCCGCGGCGACCGATGGTGTACAGCGAGTCCTTCACCGCGACGTCGTCGTCGATGAAGAGGGTGCGCACCTTGATGCCCTCTGCGGCAGCGAGCTCTTCTGCCATTTCGAATGCCATCTTGTCGCCGGTGTAGTTGTTCACCAGCAGCAGCACACCCTTGTCGCTCTTGACGCGGCGTGCGGCCTCGACGACGAAATCGG
>NCEJ01000107.1 GCA_002280615.1 Micrococcales bacterium 32-70-13
GCGTCGCCTCGGGCTCGAAGCCGGTCAGGAGTTCGTGCTGCTCGACCGCGGGCCGGGCACGGGCGGGGCGTGGCAGTTCCGCTGGGAGGCGCTGCGGCTCGGCTCGGCGCACCGCGTCAACGACCTACCGGGCATGGACGAGCTGGGCCTGAGCTTCACGACCGCCGACCACCACGCCCCCGCCCGCGAGGTCGTCGCCGACTACTACCGGCAGTACGAGCAGCACTACGGCCTGCAGGTCGTGCGCCCCGCCGCGGTGACGCACGTGGAGGACATCGGGCGCGACCTGCTCGTACGGCTGACGACCGAGAACGGCCCGCTCGAGCTGGGCGCCTCGACGATCGTCAACGCCACGGGCACGTGGGGCTCGCCCTTCGTGCCCTGGTACCCGGGCCGCGACGGCTTCCTCGGCCGGCAGGTGCACACGAGCGACTACGTGGCCGCCGAGGAGTTCGCGGGCCTCAACGTCGTCGTCGTCGGTGCGGGCACGAGCGCGATCGGGTTCATCCTCGAGCTCGAGGGCCAGGCCGCGAGCATCACGTGGGCCACGCGGCGCCCGCCCGAATTCCTCGACGAGGTCGAGCTCAACCTCGAGGCTGCCGAGAAGGCGGTGGCGGCGCAGGACGACGCCGCGCGCGCGGGCCGTGCCCTGCCGAGCATCGTCTCGGGAACGGGGGTGCCGCGCACGCGCCGCATCCAGGCCGCGCTCGATCGCGGCGTGCTCGACTTCCGGCCGATGTTCGCCGCCATCGAACCGGATGCGGTGGTCTGGGAGGACGGCAGCCGGCAGCCCGCCGACGTCATCATCTGGGCCACGGGGTTCCGGCCCGAGCTGCGCCACCTCTCGACGATCGGCGCGAACCGCGCGGGCCGCAACATCGCTCGGCAGGTCGTCGCGACGCTCAGCAAGATGGGGCGCTAGGCGCCCATCAATAAATGCTGGGGGCGTTGACGGAAGGCCTCGCGGCTCTCATTTTCCACCGAACAGGGGATGCCCGCCGGGCCGCCCGGCTGATTGCCTGGGTGCATGACGACGACTCCCTCGCCCGCGCGCCAGTTCTTCGCCCGTCACCGCACCCCGCTCGCGGTCGGCGGCCTCGTCGTGAGCCTCGGCCTCGCAGCGCTCTGGCTCGTCGTCGTGCCCGAACGCGCCGAGTCGACCTCCGGCGCGCAGTCGTGGCTCATCCGCTACGGCCACTCGATCTGCTGGGTGCTGCTCGCGACGACTGCCGCGCTCGCGCTCGCCCGCGCCCCGAAGCGCGCGATCGACCTCACCGCCTGGGCTGCGCTCGCCGCCTACGCCGCCTTCCTCGGGGCGACCGTGCTCTGAGCCGCGCGGGTGCGGTGCCATGCTGTGAGCGTGGATCTCTCGGTCGTCGTCGTGCTCACGCTCGCCGTGCTCGGCGTGCTGCTCGTCGTGCTCGCCGTCATCGCGGGCATCGTGCTCGCGCCCGCCGTGCGGCGAGCCCTCGCCGAGCGCTCAGCCGAGCAGGCCGCCGATGAGGATCCCCGCGACGACCGCCAGTAGACCCAGCGCGATGCTCAGGGTGACGTTCAGCACGGCGGCGCGAGCCTTGCGGTCGATCATGAGCTGCACGGTCTCGACCGCGAACGTGCTGAAGGTCGTGAGGCCGCCGCAGAACCCGCTCAGCACGATGATCTGCCAGCCCGGGTCGAGCGGCAGGGCGAGCGCGAGCCCGGCGATGAACGACCCGACGACGTTGACGACGAGCGCGCCCCACGGCACGCGGCCCCGGCCCGCGAGGCCCACCGACACGAGCTGCCGCAGCACGGCGCCGAGGGCTCCGCCCACGGCGACGGCGAGCAGGATCAGGGGGGTCACTCGTCGACCTCCGTCACCACGGGCGGCTGCCGGTGGGCGAGCCGGGCACCGAGGGCGAGGCCCGCGCCTGCGGCGAGCATCCCGAGCCCGATACTGAGCACGATCGTCAGCACCGCGCCCGCGATGTCACCGCTCTGCGCGAGCGCGACGACAGAGAGGGCGAGCGCCGAGAAGGTCGTGAACGAGCCGAGGATGCCCGGGCCGAGCCCCACGCGCACCCACCCCGGCACGCGAGGCCAGAGGGCCGCGACGAGCACGCCGAGCACGAACGCTCCGACCGCGTTGACGAGCAGGGTGCTGAGCGCGAACTCGTCGAGGTCGTGCACGACGGCGAGGTCGAGCCCCACGCGGAGGGTCGTGCCGATGAGACCCCCGACGACGACCGCGAGCAGGTCGCGCGGCGCGACCCCCGCCCTGCCGCGCGCCTCGACCGTCACGAGCGCGAGCCTATCGGCGGCGGGCGATGCGGGACCATCGGCCCAGGGTGCCGCCGACCTCCGCTCCGTACACTGAGGAGGTGACCGACGCCCTGCCCGCCCGCCGTCGACGCTGGCCGTGGATCGTCGGGGTCGTCGTCGCCGTGCTGCTCGCGGTGATCGCGGGCGTCGCACTGCCCATCGTGCTGCACGAGCCGCAGGGGTCGTCGGGGCAGGGGCGCGTGCCGGCCGGGGAGTTCCCGATCGAGGTCACGGCCACCGGCGACGACGGTCGCATCCGCACGCTCGCGGTGACCACCGAGGCGGGCGGCGCCCCCGACCTCGGGGCCGTCGAGGCTGGCGACCGCCTCGTCGTGACGGGCGCGGGCTACGACGGCGACCGCGGGCTCTACGTCGCGGTGTGCCGTGTGCCCGACGAGATCGACGGCAAGCCCGGCCCCTGCCTCGGGGGCGTGGGCTCGCAGGAGGTCGAGCAGTTCGAGGAGGGCGTCGTGCAGTGGGCGCCCTCGAACTGGATCAACGAGGCCTTCGCCTGGCGGCTGTTCGGCGCGCGCAGCTTCGACGACACTGCGACGGGAGCCTTCACGGCCTACCTCGAGGTGCCGGCCGTCGCCGACGAGAACGTCGACTGCTCGGTCGAACCGTGCGGCCTCTACACGCGCAACGATCACACCGCCGCGGGCGATCGCGTGCAAGACCTCTACCTCCCGCTGCGCTGGGCCGACTGAGCACCCGCCCCTCCGCTCCCCGATCGGGAGGCGCGGCCGCTCCCGCGCGCTTTCCCGAACTTCGGACGGGAAGCCGCGCGCCCGGGAGCGGCGCTCCCCTTCCGACGGTGCGGAAGCCTCCGACGACCGATTCGTCGGCCGCATCGACAGGGCTCAGCCGAGCGTGCCGCCGATGTCGGCGCGCAGCCGTGACAGGCCAGCCTCGAGCTCGTCGATGACCGCGGAGGTGACCGTGCCGCGCGCGGCGGCGCCACGCAGCTCGGTGCGAAGGTCTTGCCGGAACTCGGCGAGCAGCACCTCGGCCCGCTGCACCTGTGCACGGCTGTCTGACCGCGACTCGCTGATCGTCGAGTGCAGGGAGGTGGTCGCCTCGCGCACGGCCTCGGAGGCCTCGGCGGCCGCCGCCGACGCCGCCGCGCTCGTCGCGGTGTCGCGCGCGCTCGCCGACGCGAACCGAGCGTCGTCGCGAGCCTCACGCGCGGCCGCCGCGAGCTCGGCCCGCAGGGTCGACATCGCCTCGCTCACCGACGATCGCACCTCGTCGGCCAGTCGCCGCACCGAGTCGCCGATGCCGTTCTCGATGCCCTCGAGCTCGTCGCGCCGGTCGTTCAGCTCGGCGCGCCCCGCCTCGGTGATCGCGTAGACCGTCTTGCGCCCATCCGACTGCTTCGTCACGAGCCCCTCGGCCTCGAGCTTCGCGAGCCGCGGGTAGATCGTGCCCGCGGAGGGCACGTAGGTGCCGCCGAAGCGATCGCTGAGCGCCTGGATGATCTCGTACCCGTGCATCGCCCGCTCATCGAGCACGAACAGGAGGTACAGCCGCAGGTGCCCGTGGCCGAAGACCGCGGGGCTCACGCCGAGGCCTCGGAGGTCGATGCGGCCTCGTCGGCCGCCGGTGCGCCGGCCCGCTCGGTGTGCACGACAGAGACGTCGCCCGACACCGAGTCGGCGCGCACCTCGGTGAACGATCCCGCGAGGTGGCCGTAGCGCCCCGTGTACTTGCCCTTCACCCCGCTGATCTGCGCGTCGTCGAGCTGCAGGCGGCCGGTGAGGGTCGAGATCGAGTACTGGGCGGGTCGACCGGCGTCGAGCCGCACGGTGAGTTCGCCCGAGACGGTGCTGTTGCGCACGCGGTCGGGGGCGCCGTGCAGGTCGACAATGACGTCGGCGGAGACTCCGTCGCACGTGAAGCGCGAGATCTCGCCCGAGGCCGTGACGTCGCCGCTCACGGTCTGAACGCTCAACTCGCCGCGGTGCGCGCGCACCGACACCTCGGCGTTGACGGCGTGCACCGAGACGTCGCCGACGAGCGCGTCGAGCACGATGTCGCCGTTGACGGTGTTGACCGACGCGCTGCTGTGCAGGCCCGAGATGAGGCTCTCGGCCGAGACGACGTTGAAGTTGAGCGCGATGCTGCGGGGCACGAGAATGCTCACCTCGGCCCGCGCCTTGCCGCTGAACAGCCGGAAGTTGTCGAAGAAGGTGTCCCACCGCAGTTGCGGGTGGTCGACGACGAGCGTGTCGTCCTCGAGGGCGACCTTGAGGTCGCGGCCCGCGACGGCATGCACCTCGACGCGCGCGCCGGGCTCGTCGTGGGCGACGATGTCGATCTGCCCGCCGATGAGCCCGACCTTGAGCGCGCGCACGAGCTCGAGGTCGATG
>NCEJ01000258.1 GCA_002280615.1 Micrococcales bacterium 32-70-13
TCGTGCTCGCCTTCTTCATCTCGCTCGGCGCGGTCATCACCGGCCACATCGCGCTCAACCAGATCAAGCAGACCGGTGAGGGCGGGCGCGGCCTGGCGATCGCTGGCCTCGTGCTCGGCTACCTCGGTCTCGTCGTCGGCATCATCGGCACCATCATCTGGGTGAGCTTCTTCGCCCTCGCCGCGTCGAGCGGCGGATTCTCCTACTAGGCCCTCGGCGGGCTTGAGGCTCGCACCGGGGTGAACCCCCGGTGCGAGCCTCTATCATGTGCGGAGCAACCCGTGCCCGACCCCCCGAGCCGAACGGCGTGACCCCGATGACCGACCTCCCCGCCCGCAGCCCCAACCGGCTGGCCCCCGTCGCGCTGATCCTCGCGATCCTCGTCCCGATCGCGGGCGCCGTGCTCGGTCACATCACCCTCCGCCAGATCGCGCAGACCGGCGAGAGCGGCCGCGGGCTCGCGCTCGCCGCGACCATCATCGGCTGGGTCGGTACTGTCGCCTGGTTCGCGTTCTGGGGCGTCTTCCTCGCCGCTATCGGCGCCATGGCGGCCGATTCCACGCTTCCACCGCCGCCCCCGCCCGCCCCCGGTCAGGGTGCGGATGCCCCGCTGCCGCCCGCCCAGGGCGCCACTGCCTCGGCCGCCGCCCCGAAGCCCGCGGTCAAGAAGCCCGCTGCCGCGAAGCCCGCGGCGGCGAAGAAGCCGGCCGCAGCGACCCCCGCGGCCACTCCTGCCTCGGCGAGCTCCGCCCCCGCGGCCGCTCCTGCCTCGGCGAGCTCCGCCCCGGCGACCGCTGCTGAGCCGGCCGCTCCGGCTGCTCCGGCACCGAACCCCTACGCTCCTGCTGCAGCCCCTGCGGCGAACCCCTACGCCGCGCTGCCCACGGCGCCTTCCTCGACACTGAGCGTGCTCTCGCTCGTCTTCGGCATCATGGGTCTGGTCTTCTCGTTCTTCTTCCTGGGGCTGCTGCCCGCCATCGGCGGCGTGATCCTCGGCCACCTCGCCCTCAAGCGCGAGCCGCACGGGCGCGGCATGTCGCAGCGCTCGGCGAGCAGCGCCGTCTTCTCGCCGGCGACGCGCGTCAGCACGAGCACCGCGGAGGCCGAGCCCCGCAGTGCGAGCTTCGGGCGCAGGTGCGCCGGGTCGATGTCGATGCCGCGCTTCTTGATCTCGAGCACGCCGATGCCGCGCGCGGCGAGCGCCCGCTTGAGTACCGGCACCTCGACAGGCAGCCGTTGCAGCACGCGGAACCCGCGGGCGAAGGGTGTGGGGTTCGGCCCGTCGGTCGTGATGTAGGCGATCGTCGGGTCGAGCATCCGGCCCCCCATCGATCGCGCGAGGTCGCCGATCAGGCGGGCGCGGATGACGGCGCCGTCGGGTTCGTAGAGGTACTCGCCGAGCGGCCCGGCCTCGACGTCGTCGCTGTCGGCCGCGGCGCGCAGCTCGGCGGGCGGGTCGTCACCGCGCAGCACGAGGGCCGCTCGGCCGACACCGGGGCGGGCGAGCGCCCCGCTCCACAGCACGAGCTCGACGACATCGCCGTCGACCGAGATCCACTGCGCCTCGAGGCCCTCGGGCAGCAGCGCCCGGTTCATCCCCGGTGCGAGCTTGATGCCCGCGGGTCGCTCGTGCGCGATCGCGAGCGCCTG